>JBAVFD010000239.1:0-4803 GCA_049588075.1 Thiobacillus sp. | reverse complement strand
CATCGACCAGCACGCCGAGATAGGCCTCATGCCGCCCCGGACTCCAGGCGTCATTTTCCTGCACCTGCAATGCCGCGTTGATTCCCGCCAGCAAGCCCTGCGCTGCCGCCTCTTCATAGCCGGTGGTGCCGTTGATCTGCCCCGCAAAAAACAAGCCGTTGATCGACTTGGTCTCGAGCGAGGCCTTCAGGTTGCGCGGATCATAGTAGTCGTATTCGATGGCATAGCCGGGGCGCAGGATGTGCGCATTTTCCAGCCCCGGGATCGAGCGGACGATGGCCAACTGCACGTCGAACGGCAGCGAAGTCGAAATGCCGTTGGGGTAAATTTCGTGCGTGGTCAGGCCTTCCGGCTCGAGGAAAATCTGGTGGCTGGCCTTGTCGGCAAAGCGGGTGATCTTGTCCTCGATCGACGGGCAATAGCGCGGCCCCACCCCCTCGATCACGCCGGTGTACATCGGCGAACGATCGAGCCCGCCGCGGATGATTTCGTGGGTCTGTTCGGTCGTGTGCGTGATCCAGCACGGGCGTTGCGCCGGATGCATCGCGGCATCGCCCATGAAGGAGAATACCGGCGCCGGGTCGTCGCCCGGCTGGGTTTGGGTCCGGCTGTAGTCGATGCTGCGGCCATCGATGCGCGGCGGGGTGCCGGTTTTCAACCGACCAACGGGTAAGCTCAGTTCGCGCAAGCGCGCAGCAAGCGACACCGAAGGCGGGTCGCCCATGCGTCCGGCCTGGAAGTTTTCCAGCCCAACATGCACCAGCCCAGCGAGAAAAGTGCCGGTCGTCAGCACCACCGCGCGTGCGCTGAACACGATGCCGAGTTGGGTTTTTACACCGACGACGCGCTCGCCGTCGAGCAGCAAGTCATCTACCGCCTGCTGAAACAGGGTGAGATTGGGCTGGTTTTCCAGGCGCTTACGGATCGCCGCCTTGTACAGCACGCGGTCGGCCTGCACGCGGGTGGCGCGCACCGCCGGGCCCTTCGACGAATTGAGGGTGCGAAACTGGATGCCCGCCTCGTCGGTGGCCAGCCCCATCGCGCCCCCGAGCGCATCGACTTCCTTGACCAGATGCCCCTTGCCGATGCCGCCGATCGACGGATTGCACGACATTGCGCCCAGGGTTTCGATGTTGTGCGTCAGCAGCAGCGTCTTCACGCCCATGCGCGCGGCCGCCAGCGCGGCCTCGGTGCCGGCATGGCCGCCACCAACGACGATCACATCAAAAGAATCAGGGAATTTCATCGACGCATTTTACCTGCTGACAGCCCGAGATTCACGCTGCAGTTTCACGTGAAACATCCACGCACAATTTCCACGCACGCATTTTCAACTGGCCTGCCTTGCCTCCAGCGCTTCCCAGCGCGCCAGCGCGTCAAGCAGTTCGGTTTCGATCGCCTCGCTGCGGGCCTGCAGTTTCGCGGCACTCTTCGGATCGGCCTGATACAGCGCAGGGTCGGCCAGCCGTCCTGCAATTTCCATTTGCTCGGCTTCCAACTGCTGGATGATCGCAGGCAGCGCCTCGAGTTCGCGTGCGTCCTTGTAGTTGAGCTTGCCTTTGGTGGCGGGCTTGGCCGCAACGGGCTTGGGCACTTCCGCTTTAACGATCTGCGGTTGCGCCTGCTGACGCTTCTTCCAGGTCAGCCAGTCGCCATAGCCGCCGACGATTTCGGTCAGCTTGCCGTCGCCCTCGAACACGATCGACTGGGTCACAACGTTGTCGAGGAAGGTGCGGTCGTGCGAGACGATCAGCACGGTGCCGCCATACTCCTGCAGCAGTTGCTCCAGCAGTTCAAGGGTATCGATATCGAGATCGTTGGTCGGCTCATCCAGCACCAGCAGATTGGCCGGGCGGGCAAACAGGCGAGCCAGCAACAGCCGATTGCGCTCGCCGCCCGACAAGGCGCTGACCTTGGCGCGCGAACGCTCGGCAGGGAACAGGAAATCCTCCAGATAGCTGATGACGTGCTTGCGCTGCCCGGCGATTTCAACGAAGTCGGAGCCGGGTGCGATGGTATCGATCAGCGTGGCGTCGTCGTTGAGCTGGTTGCGAAACTGGTCGAAATAGGCGACTTCCAGCTTGGTGCCCCGCTTGATCGTGCCGGACTGCGGCTGCAACTCGCCCAGGATCAGGCGAATCAGGGTGGTTTTACCTGCTCCATTTGGGCCCAGCAGCCCCAACTTGTCGCCGCGCAACACGATACCGCTGAAGTCGCGGATCAGCATGCGGTCATCGTAGCCATAGCTGATGTGGTCCATTTCGGCGACGATCTTGCCCGAACGCTCGCCCGAGTCGATCTGGAAGCCCACTTGTCCGGTTTGGCCGATGCGCGCCTCACGGGTGAGGCGCAAGGCCTCGAGCCGCCGCACCCGGCCTTCGTCGCGGCAGCGTCGCGCCTTCACACCTTTGCGGATCCAGGCTTCTTCCTGCTTCCAGAATTTGTCGAACTTCTGGTTGTGGATTTCCTCGATCTCCAGTTGTTCTGCCTTCTTGGCCTGATATGCACTGAAATTGCCCTGATATTCGCGCAACTGGCCGCGATCAAGCTCGACAATGCGGTTGGCAACGTTGTCCAGAAAGCGCCGGTCATGGGTGATGAACAGCAGCGCGCCCTTGAATTCCTTGAGCAGGGTTTCCAGCCATTCAATCGCGGCAAAATCGAGGTGGTTGGTCGGCTCGTCGAGCAACAGCAGTTCCGGCTCGGTGACCAGCGCACGTGCCAGCGCCACCCGCTTTTTCAGGCCGCCGGACAGAGTTTCGACGGTGCGGTCGGCATCCAGTCCCAGCCGCTGCATGGTTTCTTCGACCCGGCTGTTGAGCCGCCAGGCATCGTGGACTTCCAGTTCGTGCGACAGTCGCTCAAAATCCGGATATGCATCCATATCGCCCTCGGCCACCCGGTGCGCCGCAGCGTGATAGTCGGCCAGCAGCCGCTGCGCTGCGCCCACGCCTTCGGCCACCGCCTCGAACACCGTGTGGCCGGGCTGGAATTGCGGTTCCTGCGGCACATACGCCAGCTTCAGCGCCGGCTTGCGCCAGACGTCGCCCGCATCCGGCGGGTTGATTCCGGCAATGATTTTCAGCAGGCTGGACTTGCCGGTGCCATTGCGGCCGATCAGGCCGATGCGCTCGCCCGCATCCACCACCAAAGAAGCGCCGTCCAGCAGCGGGTGGTGGCCATAGGCCAGTTCGAGGCGGTCAAAAGTAAGTAAGGGCATGATCTGGCTGCAAAAACGTAAGGCGCGATTATCCGCGTTTGAGCGCGATGTGGACGGCGCGCGCGATATTTAATGCATCCGGGGTGTCGCCATGCAGGCAAATCGTATCCGCCTGCACGCGGATGCGGTCGCCGCCCAGGGTACCGATCGCCTGGCCATGCGCCAGTGCCGCAGCCTGCGCAGCGGCAAGCCGGGGATCGACGATCAGCGCGCCGCTGGTTTCACGTGAAACCAGCCGGCCGTCGGTCTGGTAACGGCGGTCGGCAAACGCCTCGTTCAAGACCTCCAGACCGGCGGCCTGCCCGGCGCCAATCAGCTGCGAGCCCGCCAAACCCACCAGAATCAGCGCCGGATCCAGCGCCGCCACCGCGCGCGCAATCGCCCGCGCCACAGAGGCATCTCGCGCGGCCACGTTGTACAGCGCACCGTGCGGCTTGACGTGCGCCAGCCGCAACCCCAACTGCGCGGCCTGTTCGGCCAGGTTCTCGGTTTGCTGCGTCACCCAGGCCGCGATCTCCTCTGCGGACGCCGCCAGTTCACGGCGGCCGAATTCAACGCGGTCGGGATAACTCGGGTGCGCGCCTACCGCCACGCCGTAGTCGGCCGCCAAGCGCAAGGCGGCGGCCATGCTGGCGGCGTCACCGGTATGGCCGCCGCAGGCAATCGACACCCGGTTCAGATATGGCATCAGGCTGGCATCGTCGCAGCCTTCGCCGACATCGGCGTTCAGTTCGATCATCCCAATTCCTCAATCGTCCAGATTTCCCTGGCAAGTGCCTGCGCCGCATCGACTTCGATCGTCACAAACCGCATCGGGTCACCCGGCTGAAGTTGCGCCAAGCGCGGCCAGTCGGCCGCAACCACCCCGGCAATCACCGGATAGCCGCCGGTGACCGGGCCATCCCAGCCCAGGATAATCGGCTGGCCGTCGGGCGGAACCTGAACCGCGCCGGGCAACACCCCCTGCGACGGCAACTCGGTCCGACGATGCGTCACCGCCGCACCGCGCAGCCGCAAGCCACGGCGATCGAACGCTGCATCCACGCGGAAGCTGCCGCTGAAAAATGCCGCGAGCCCGGCATCATCAAACTGATTTGCCTGCGGCCCCGCAACCACGCGCACCCCCCCTCCACTCAGACTGGCCGGGGGGTGCGCCCGCAGCAGCCGCACCTCGCCGTCCCTTCCGCCAGCGGGAAGCACATCTCCGGCCTGCAACGCCCGCCCCTGAAACCCGCCAAAGCCGGCAGGCAGAAAGCTACTGCGACTGCCCATCACCAACGGAACCGCCAGCCCGCCGCGCACCGCCAGCCAGCAGCGGCACCCCCCCGCCTCCGCCCGACCCAAGCTCAAGGTTTCTCCTGCAGCCAGCACCAGCGTCTGGTTCCACCCTGCCGCCGCGCCGCTGCCACGCGTTGCCGCAAAGCGCGCGCCGGTAAGCGCCACCACGCCGCCTGTCGGGAACCGCAGCACGGGTCCCGACAGGATCATTTCCAGCCCCGCCGCATCAGCGTCGTTACCCACCAGGCGATTCGCCGCCGCCAGCGCCGCCGGATCCGCCGCGCCGCCCGCGGGCACGCCAAGCG
>JBAVFD010000238.1:0-3244 GCA_049588075.1 Thiobacillus sp. | reverse complement strand
GACGCCGCCTTTGACTGCTTTTGGGGAAATTACTGGATCGCCAGTTTCCTGGCCGCACTGGTCGCCTTTTTCGGCAGCGTCAGTTCCAGTACGCCGTCGCTGTATTTGGCCTGCGACTTGGCTTCGTCCACGTCGTGCGCCAGGGTGAAACTGCGCGCCACCTTGCCGACGTAGCGTTCGGACCGCAGCACTTTCTCACCCTTTTTCTCTTCCTTCTCAATCTTGGTTTCGGCGCTGATCGAAACCTGGTTGCCCTCGATGCTGACGTGGATGTCTTCCTTCTTCACGCCCGGAATGTCGGCGTGCACGGTATAGGCGTTGTCATCCTCCTTCACATCCATCTTGATCTGCATCTGGGGTTGGCCTTCCAGCAGAGCGGGGCGCACGAAAAACCCCTTGAACAGGTCATCGAACTCGCCGAACGGATCGACACGGGTAAGGTTGAAGGGGTCGTAACGAGTGAGGTTTGCCATCATTCTTCCTCCTGTAAAAAGCTTCCAAGCTACTGACTCAAATCGCACTTGCGACTACACACTCAACATAGACCCGTATGCGGGGAATTCAAGACCTGTGCGTCCTGTTGCGCGCGGCAATCAATAACCCGTCCATCGCCTATTGCGGCTATGCTTTCCGGGCGGGGCAGGCCGGCGTACAAGCCGGATGGAAACAGACCCATTGCGCGATTGCCGACACCGAGGGATCTCATGAACGACCGTATCCAGCATTTGCTGACGCAAATGGCCACCCTCGAGGATGACCTGCGCGAAGCGCTGCACGAGCAGGAAACCAGCATGCTTTACGAGATCAGGGGCAAGCGCGTCGAATTCGAACACTCCATCAGGCAGGCGCATCGCCGGCTGAAAACGGGCTTCTTCCGCTGGCTGGTCACCAACCGGCCGCAGAACCTGATCACCGGCCCGGTCATCTACGGCATGATCGTTCCGCTGCTCATGCTGGACCTGTCCGTCACGCTGTATCAGGCGGTGTGTTTTCCCATTTACCGGATTGCCAGGGTGCGCCGCGCGGCGTACATCGTGCTGGACCGGCAGCATCTCGAATACCTCAATTTCATCGAGAAATTTCACTGCACCTATTGCGGGTATGCCAGCGGACTCGTGGCCTACGTGTATGAGGTCGTGGCCCGAACCGAGCAGTATTTTTGCCCGATCAAGCACGCGCGCAGGATCCTCGGCACCCATTCGCGCTATCCGCGTTTCCTCGACTACGGGGAGGCCGCAGACTATGAGGCGAGGCTCGAAGCTTTTCGGGTTGCCCTCGGCAGGATGAAGTGAAGCGCTGAGGCGCGCGGGTGGCCGGGGCTGCGCGTTCTCCCGTTTCGAGGACACGGCCTCGGGGCACTGCGCTATGCTTAGCGGGCTGACAACCCTGTCGATGACCCCGTGCACATCCAGAGCCTCACTGCCAAGCAGTCCCTCGCCAGCCTTCATACATCCGACCGGGGTCTGACTGCGGCCGAGGCGCAGCGCCGCCTGGCGGAATTCGGTCCGAACCACGTCGAGGAGGTGGGACGCGAGAGCCTGCTGCTCCGCTTCGCCCGCGAATTCACCCACTTTTTCGCCATCATCCTGTGGCTGGCAGCAGCGCTGGCGTTTCTCGCCGAACAGTTCGATCCCGGCCAGGGGATGGCCCGGCTGGGGGTGGCCATTCTGGGTGTCATTCTCATCAACGGCATCTTTTCCTTCTGGCAGGAATACAAGGCCGAGCGGGCGATCGACGCGCTGCGCCAGTTGCTGCCTCAACAGGTGATGGTGTCCCGGGACGGCGAGATCGTGGAAATGCTCGCCAGCGATCTGGTGCCCGGCGACATCGTGCTGCTGGAAGAGGGCGACTTTGTCCCGGCAGATTGCCGGGTGACCGAGGCGTTCGGGCTGCGCATCAATACCGCGACCATCAGCGGCGAGTCATTGCCCAAGGCGCGCAATGCCGATCCCATTTTGGAGGGGTCGCCGCTCTCCGCAAAAAACATCGTGCTGGCCGGCACCTCGGTGGTGTCGGGCCAGGCGCGCGCGGTGGTGTACGCCACCGGCATGCGCACCGAGTTCGGCAAGATCGCCCATTTGACGCAGACGGCAGGCGGGGCCTCTTCGCCGCTGCAGCGCGAGATCGTGCGGCTGTCCCGCATCGTGGCCATGCTGGCCACGGGCATCGGCGGCGCGTTCTTCTTCATCGGCCAGGCGATCGGCCTGCCGTTCTGGGAGAACCTGCTGTTCACCATCGGCATCATTGTCGCCAACGTGCCGGAAGGCCTGCTGCCGACGGTGACGCTGTCGCTGGCCATGGCAACGCAGCGCATGGCGAAGCGCAATGCGCTGGTGCGCCATCTGCCTGCGGTGGAGACGCTGGGCTCGACCACGGTGATCCTGTCCGACAAGACCGGCACGCTGACGCAGAACCGCATGTCAGTGCGGCGCCTGTGGCTGGGCGGCGGATTCTTCACGCCCGATGACATCGCCGCGCAGCCGCGCCTGCTGCTGGATCACGCTGCACTCTTCGTCAATGCCGCGCTCTGCCACAACCTGAAAGAGACCAACAATCACGGTAACCACGCCTGGCTGGGCGACCCGATGGAAGTGGCGCTGGCCGGCATGGGGCGGCAGGCGGCCGGCGCCCTCGACGGCTACGTGCGCATCGACGAGATCCCTTTCGACACCGACCGCAAGCGCATGTCGGTGCTGTGCGAGACGCCGCAGGGGCGCGTGCTGTACTGCAAGGGCGCGCTGGAAACGGTGCTCGGGGTTTGCGAATCGGTGCAGTTCGAAGCCGGAATTGCGCCACTCGACCCCGCCGCAAAGACGCGCCTGCTCGCCGCGCAGGACGAGATGGCGGAGGCCGGCCTGCGCGTGCTGGCCTTCGCCCACGGTCCAATTTCCTCCGATGGCCTGCCGACCGAGGAGCGTGGCCTCATCCTGTCGGGCCTGGTCGGGCTGGAAGACCCGCCGCGCGCCGAAGTGCCGGAGGCGATGGCGCGCTGCGCGACGGCCGGCATCCGCGTGATCATGGTGACCGGCGACCATCCGCATACCGCGCAGGCCATCGCCCGCGAGATCGGGCTGGTGAAGTCCGATCAGCCCGTCGTGATCACCGGCGACGACCTCGGCCGCCTGTCTCCGGCGCAGTTGCAGCTGGCGCTGGATGCGCCGGAGATCATTTTTGCCCGCGTGGCCGCCGTGCAGAAAATGCAACTCGTCGAGGCGCTGCAGAAGAAGGGCGAAATCGTCGCCGT
>JBAVFD010000237.1:0-4202 GCA_049588075.1 Thiobacillus sp. | reverse complement strand
TCGAGCTCGCTGTCGCCGGCGCCCATCAGCGCGTTCATCTGCTGCGCGATCAGCGCGGCGCCCGGCAGCGGCGTGGCGGTTTCCTGCGCGTTGTCCATCACGATGGCCATGTCCTTGTGGTGCAGCTTGACCTTGAAGCCGGGCTTGTAGTTGGAGTCGAGCATGCGCTGGCCGTGGACTTCGAGGATGCGGCTGCCGGCGAAGCCGCCCAGCAGCGCTTCGCGCATCTTGACCGGATCGACGCCATTGCGCCGTGCCAGCAGGATCGCCTCGGCAACCCCCTCAAAGGTGAGGCCGACGACGATCTGGTTGCAGCATTTGACGACCTGCCCGGCGCCGTGGCCGCCGACGTGGACGATGTTCTTGCCGAGCACCTCGAACAGCGGGTGAACCTTGTCGAAGATCGGTGCTTCGCCGCCGACCATGATCGACAGCGTGCCTTCGCGCGCGCCGGTTTCACCGCCCGACACCGGGGCGTCGAGCATGTGCACGCCGCGTTCGGCGAGTGCGGCGGCGATGCGGCGGGTGGCGGCAGGCGATACGGTGCTCATGTCGACGATGGTGTGGCCCGGCTTGGCGCCGTGCACCAGACCGCGGTCGCCGAGGATGATCTGTTCGACGTCGGTGGTGTCGGAGACGACGGTGAAGCTGATGTCGCATTCGGCGGCGACTTCGGCCGGCGTGCCCTTGCCGAGCGCACCGGCGACCAGCATCGGTTCGAGGCGGTCGAAGCGACGGCCGTAGACGAATAACTGGTGTCCGGCGCGCAGCAGGTTTTCCGCCATGGGGCGGCCCATGATGCCGCTGCCGATGAATCCGATTTTCATGATGCGAGCCCTTTCACGACGACCAGCCAGAATGGCAGCGTAACCAATCCCGCCAAGGTTGACCAGCCCATGATCAGCGCCGCCAGACGGGTGTCCAGTCCAAAGCGGTCGGCCAGCGCAATCACCATCACCATGGTCGGCATGGCGGCTTCCAGCACGCCGGCTTCGCCGGGCTCGGTGAGCTTGCCCGGCCACGCCAGCGCAATGCCGAGCGCCAGCAGCGGCATCAGCGCCAGCTTGATCACGAGCGCCACGGCGACGGCTTTTTGCGGACGCAGGTCGTGCCAGGGAATGGTCAGCCCCAAGACGAACAGCATCAGCGGAATCGTCGGGCTGCCGGCCCAGCGCGCGGCCTCGATCAGCGGTTCGAGAGGCAGGCCTGACAGGTTGACCGCCAGCCCGGCGGCAAAGCCCCACACCGGCGGCAGCTTCAGCCACATGTTCAGAAACGAGGCGTGCTCGGTATGGCGGCCGCAATGAAAAGCGATCCACACGCCGATCGACCACACCAGCGGCGTGGCGGCGAGCATGTCGGCGAAAAAGGGATAACGCGCACCCGCTTCGCCGTACACCGTGGTGAGGAAGGGATAGCCGAAGAACAGCACATTGCCGAAACCGGAGGTCAGCATGATCGCGCCGCGCGCCGGGCGCGACAGGCCGCGTCCCAGCGGGGTGGCGAACAGCGCCAGCGCGGCCAGCGCCAGGCCGAACAGGGTGGCTGCGCCCAGAATCAGCGGCACCTGCAACAGACTCAGATCGACAGTGGCGGCCGCGCCCGCGCCGAAGAACAGCATCGGCGCGAAGAAATTCAGCACCAGCCGATTGATTTCACCACGCAGACCGACGATGGAGATGCCGCTTTGCCAGCGCGGCCAGATGCCGCCCGCCGCAATCAGCAGGGACAAAGGCAGCAGCGTTTTCAGCAGCAGGTGCTGCGCAAGGTCGGCGGACATGGGACGAAGAACAGACAGACGGGACGCCCATCATAACGCCGCCGCGAAACCGCCGAATCGGCGGCGCGGCAGGATCAGGTACGCGAGGCGGGGATGTAGCGGTTGTCGGCGCGGTGCAGTGTACTGCCGGATTCCAGCCATGCCTTGATGCGGGCGGCGTCGCTGGCGCGGCTGTTGTTGCCCATGGCGTCGAGCAGCACGATGATGACATCGCGCTGCGCGACCTGCGCCTGCATCACCAGACAATGTCCGGCTTCGTTGATGAAGCCGGTTTTCGACAGGCCGATGTTCCAGCCGTCCATGCGGGTCAGGCGATTGGTGTTGTTGAACGCCACGGTGCGGTAGTACACCTTCGGCTGGTGGCGCTTTTTATTCACCACCACACGCTGGGTGCCGAGGGTGTAGTTGCCCGTGGCAGTGATCTGGCGAATTTCCGGGAAGTTCTGATACACGTAATCGGCGAGCTTGGCGAGGTCGGTCGCGGTCGAACGGTTGTCGCTCGACAGGCCGGTCGGTTCGACATACACCGTGTCACGCATCCCCAGCGCATGCGCCGTGCGATTCATGGTGGCGACGCAACGCTCCAGTCCGCCCGGGTAGGTACGCGCCAGCGCATGCGCCGCACGGTTATCGGATGCGATCAGCGCCAGATGCAGCAGTTGACCCCGCGTATACGTGGCGCCGACCGCCAGCCGTGAGCCGGTGCCCCTGAGGGTATCGCGATCCTCCGCTGTCAGGACGATGCGCTCATCCAGCGGCAGCCCGGCCTCCAGCACCAGCATCGCCGTCATCAACTTGGTGATCGAGGCGATCGGTGTCTGCATGGTGGCGTTTTTCGCCAGCAGCGGCTGCCCACTGGCCTGATCGAACACCAGCACCGATTGCGCGCTCAATTCCGGCATCGGCGCGGAGGTGAGCGCCGGTTGCGGGGCGGGCTGCGTGGTGCCCCTCTGATCGCTCCATTGCAGCGAGGTGCCGCCATCGAACGCGGCTGCGCCCGTGTGCACGCACAACAAAATCAATCCGGTCAGAACAGCTTTCATAGGTTCTCGCTTCCATCAAGGGCGGCGGAAATGTAACACCATGGATGAAATACGGACATTTTGCATGAAACTTGAAAACAACAGTTCATCGCCATGCCCCAAATATTTCCAATCCCTGATTGACGTTGTAGCAAAATTTATTATATACAGCAACCACATGCGTGAACTTTCGAACAATTTACTCAAGAAGTCGGAGCTAACGACCTGTCTCTGTGCCGCTGGCGTGGTGGCCGAGGCACTGGAGTGCCTGATGCGGGGCGAGGCCGCGCAGGCCGAATTTGCCGCCTGCGTACGCTATGACCCCGTACTGGCACTGCGCCTGCGCCTGCTGCCCGCCGATTTCGGTCTGCGACAACCGGATCTGCTCCGGGCACTGCTGCTCGCCGCGCCGGTCGCGGTGGGCACCGCTCAGACGGCCTATACGGCGCGCTGGCGGCAATCGATCAGTGTCGCGCACCTGGCGCAGGCGCTGGCCGTGCGCTCCGGCGCGGTGGATGCCGAGGCCGCGTGGACAGCGGGGCTGAGCCACAACCTGGTAGACCACCTCGAAACCGACATCGTTCCGCCGGCGCACGCCGCCGACTGGTTCACCGGTCTTGGATCCACCGACCGGCTGACCGAACTCGACCCCGATGGCTGGCTGGCCGATGCGGTGCGCTATCACGCCGAGCCGCTGGCCCGTGGGCGCGCCGCCCACCCGTTGGTGCGTATCACTCAGCTGGCCTATCAACTCGTTACCCGCACTGACGCGGTAGCCAGCGTGGACGTGCGCGCCGCGCTGGCCACGCTGCAGATGGGTGCGGGCGAAGCCGCCCAGTTGCTGGCCGACAGCCAGGCGCAGGCGCGCCAGCTGGCGTTGCGCTTCGGACTGGTCGATGCCGGAGCGCAGGCCCATGGCACGGGATTTGATCGACTCGCCCGCCTGTATGCCGGACAGGCGGCGCAATCGGCGCTGCACGGTCATTTCCGCCATGCCGGCGAAGTGGACCGGGCGTTTGCCCTGTTGCAGGACAGCCTGCGCGCCTTGTTCGGGATCGAGCACGCCTGCCTGTTCGCGCCCGCCGCCGACGGCACCCTGCGACCGAACTCACTGCTCCCGACCGCCTCCGGTTTGAGCGCGCTGGCGATTCCGCCCGACGACGGTCATTCGGCGCTGCCGCGCGCACTGGCGCGCAATGCCCCGCAGCAGTTCGAGCGCGGCGCGGCGGAAGCCGCGCTGGTCGACGAGCAAATTGCCCGTCTGCTCGGGGTGTCGCGTTTTCTCTGCCAGCCGCTGGCGCTGCACGATGGCCGGACCGGCGTGCTGGTGGTGGGCGATGCCGCGCCCGGCCTCCCCGACTCGCCGCTGTGGCGGTTCACCCTGATCGAATGCGCCGAAG
>JBAVFD010000236.1:0-13679 GCA_049588075.1 Thiobacillus sp. | reverse complement strand
CGGCATGTTCGCCAGCACAGCGGCCGCGGTGCTGGCCGACCCGGCCCTGGAGAAGGTGCTGGTCACCGACACCATTCCGCCGTTTCGGCTGCCGCCGGCGCTGCTGGGCAGCCGGGTGGAGGTGCTGGATTCGGCGCCCCTGTTTGCCGAAGCCATCCGCCGCCTGCACAGCGGCGGCTCGCTGGTCGAACTGCTGCAGGACTGAACCGGCAGGCGACGGGCCGGCTGTCCCGATCCGGGCGCCAGGCCGCAAGACCATCTGCTATACATGAAGTGGGATTCAGGAATTGACTGTGCCCATGTGGCATCGAACAAAAAGGAACGACCATGACGCGAAACTCCATCGATATTGCCAGCCGTGTCAGTCCGCGTTTGTCGGCACTGCTTGGCAGCCGGGTCAATAATCCGGAATGCGAACAACCCGTCACCCTCATGGCGGTGCGCCGCTTTCTCGCCGACCTGTTGCCCGATGATTTCAAGGAGGCCGAGCGACTGCATCACTTCGACATCAGTGAATCACCCCTCGACGAACTGGATGCCCTCATCGAAGAATTCGGCGCAACCGCCCTTGCCGTCGATTTTGTGCAGGCCAGCGCCAGCGAACCGCTCTCGCGCGTGATCGAGTCGGTGGTCAACGACGAGAACCGCGAAAATCCCCCTACGCTGGCCGTGATCAGGGACGCCCTCCTTGCCGGCTTGGGCGCGCGCCTGGTAGGCGACGGCGTGCTGGAAGAGGACGAGGACGACACCCTGTTGGCGGAGATCGACGCGCTGATCGAACAATCTGGCGCCGACACCCTCGCAGAAGCGTTTCTGCGTTACGAGTAGCCGGTCCATGCTTGAGGAACCTTCATCATGTTGAGAAAACAGCGTTCGAGGCGCGTTCTGGCGGCGATTCTGGTGGTGCTGGGCGGCGTGCTGATGTTTCTGGCCCCCGAGATATGGGCCGGTCTGATCGTGCTTGCGCTGGGCGTTGCCATCGAGTTGGCTGGCATCGCGCTGGAGCGTCAGGCCTAATCCACCGGCTGCCAGACCAGGAGTTGCCATGAGAGCACTGATTATCAGCGCGGATCATTTCGAGGATTCCGAACTCCTGTTTCCTTTCTACCGGCTGCAGGAGGCAGGCGTGGAAGTGGACATCGCTTCCATTGCCAGGGGAAAAATAAACGGCAAGCACGGCTACGAGGTTGTCGTGGACAAGGCGCTGCGGGATGTCGACCCGAATGCGTACGACATGCTCATTCTCCCCGGCGGCAAGGCGCCCACGAAACTGCGCAAGGAGCAGGCCGCCATCGCGATCGCGCAGGATTTCATGCGCCGCAACAAACCCGTCGCCGCCATTTGTCACGGCCCGCAGATTTTGATCACGGCTGGCGTTCTGCAGGGGCGGCGCGCCACCTGCTACCACTCGGTTGCCGAGGAGTTGACAGGCTCAGGCGCGCTGTACGAAGACACGGAGGTGGTGGTGGATGACAAGCTGGTCACCTCCAGGCAACCCTCCGACCTGCCTGCCTTCATGCGCGAAATGGTCAGGCTGCTGGGAAAGTCATCGCAGTAAACCCTTCATCGCTCTTCGCGCATCCTAATATGAACAGTGAGAAGCCACTTTAGAAACTGACCCTGTACAGGATGTCGGTGCAACAACATGAAAAAAACACGGCTTGCCATCATCGGTTTGGGGAACGTGGGTCGCAAATGCGTCGAGGCCATCACGTCCGATCCCACCACAGTACTCGCCGGCGTGGTGCGGCGCATCGACAGTGCGCCCGCACCCTGGTTGAAAGCCCCGGCCGTGACCCATGTCAGCGAGCTGAATGAAGTGGATGCCGCGCTCATCTGCGTTCCGGCCGATGAGGTCATGGGGATTGCCCAAGGCCTGCTGCAAGGCCGCATTCCCATCGTGGAATGCGCCCGCCTGCATGGCGAGGCCTTCCTGGAGCACAAGTCGGACATCCACCGCGCCGCGTTGCGTCACAAGGTGCCGGCCGTTGTCGGCGCAGGATGCGACCCCGGCGCCCTCTCCCTCTTTCGCAGCCAGTTCGCACTGCTGGCGCCGCGCGGGCAAACGGAAACCCGCCTGCATACCGCGACCAGCCTTCACCACACCCTGGCCGCGGCAGGCATCCAGGGGGTCAGGCAAGCGCTGGCGACCGAATGCCCATCCGTGGGCGGCGCCCTCCAGCGTTACGTCTATGTCGAACTGGAACCCTCGGCCGACGCGGCCGCAGTGGAGGACGCCATTGTCAACGACCCCCTCTTTCTCGATGAACAGACGCAGGTATTTGCAGTCCCCAGCATTGCCGCGCTGGAAGAAGCCAACCATGGCGTGACGCTGGAACGCCGCGCCGTACCGGGAGAAGCCAGCCATGCTGCCTGGTTGCTGGAAGCCCGCTACGACGAGGCGGGACTGGCGGCGCGGATGATGCTTGCCGCCGCGCGCGCATTGCCGCTGCTGAAGGCCGGCGCCTACTCCCTGCTCGATCTGCCGCCGGGCGCGCTGTGGGGAGAACAGCGACCTGTCGCGGAAAAAGAGTGGATATAAGCAGGCAGTTTTTGTTGTCATTTACAAGGAGCACAAGATGAAAGCCCGATTTGCTGGATTTCAACCCGTCCGTCGCGACCGTCTGGTTCAGGAAGACCGGCACGACGCCTATCAGGCCAAGCACAAACTGCCGGAACCCACGGTTTGCCCGCAATGCGGCGCGGTGTTTCACGACGGTCGCTGGCAATGGCTGTCGAAGCCTGCCCAAGCCCACGAGGAAATGTGCCCGGCCTGCCACCGCATTCATGACGATTTCCCGGCCGGCTATGTGAACGTGGGCGGTGCGTTCTTCCAGGATCACCGCGAGGAATTACTGCATATGGCGAGGAACGAGGAAGCCCGCGCCAAGGCCGAGCATCCCCTGAAGCGCATCATGAAGATCGAGGACCAGGATGACGGCGTCCAGATCACCACGACCGACATCCACCTCGCGCGCGGCATCGGCGAAGCGCTGCATCATGCCTATCAGGGCGAACTGGAGTATCACTACAACGAGCAGGAAAACCTGCTGCGCGTGGTGTGGGCGCGCTAGCGGCTGTAGCCAGCATGCGTCCTGCCAGGAATTGAGCGAAGCCTGGGTGCAGGGCTGTTGAAACGCTTCCCTCACCGTGTTCGCGCGCGCCGTTATCGCTTGGCAGCTATCAGAGCGAGCGTGCTCCAGCCCGCACCAGTCAACAGCGCCTGCCCCGGTTCCGGGACAGGCGCCAGGAATCCCCCGCTTTTGCCTCCAGGGAAATATGGCCCGGCAAAGCGATCTGCAGGTCGCCATTCAAATGAGATATTGCTATCCTTAGATTGAAGCTGAAGTTTGGTTTAACCACAACATGCGCAGGAGGTTCGATGACCGCACTTAACCCGTCCCAGCTTGAACAACTCAATAAAAAGCTGAATGAGCAATATCAGGCCCTGTTGCGCGAGGTTCGCGACGAGTTGGAAAATTCGGGCAACCAGCACCGTATTGACCTGCTCAACAGCGAGCCAGGCGACAGCGGCGACGAGTCGCTGGCGAATGCGCTGGCCGATTTCAATCTGACGACGCTGGATCGTCACATCGATGGCGTTCGGGACGTCGAGGCAGCGTTTCAGCGGATCAGGAGTGGGGAGTTCGGCGTGTGCACCGACTGCGGGGATGATATTCCCTTCAACCGCTTGCAGGCTTATCCGACCGCCAAGCGCTGCATCGTGTGCCAGGAAAAACGCGAAAGGGAATACGCCCAGGGAGGCCATCCGAAACTGTAGGCCGGTGCCTGGAACGAACCGCGTGAAATCAGAAAGCTGCCGCACATCCCATACATCCCATAAAAAGAAAGGAATCCAGTATGCAAACCCCTCTTCAAATCACGCTGCGCGACGTGCCCCATTCCGATGCGCTGGACACCCACATTCGTGAAAAGGCCCAGAAACTGGAACAGTTCTACTCGGGCCTGATCGGTTGCCGGGTGGTAGTGGAACAGTCAGGCAAACATCACCAGCACGGCAATCCGTTCAATATCCGTATCGACCTGACGGTGCCAGGCTCGGAGATCGTGGTGGATCGTCAGGAAAACGAGGATGTCTATGTTGCACTGCGCGATGCCTTCAATGCCGCCAAACGGCAACTGGAAGATTACGTTCGGCAGCTGTGATCGTCCCCGATACCGCCTGCGGATCAGGGGGCGAACGCGATGCCAGAATCGACCGATGACCAGGCTGAACTGATACGCAGCCTGGGCAATCCCGGCTGCTACGATCACGCAGCCGGCCCGGTGCGGCATGTGGAAACCCATATTTCCCATGTGCTGCTCAGCGGGGAATACGCCTACAAGATCAAGAAGCCGCTCGACCTCGGGTTTCTGGATTTCAGCACCCTCGACAAGCGCCGGCATGTCTGCCAGGAAGAAGTGCGGCTGAACCGCCGTCTGGCGCCGGCCTTCTATCTGGGCGTGGTCCCGATCACCGGCTCGCCCGCCGCGCCGCGCCTCAACGGCACCGGCGAGGCAATCGAATATGCGGTGAAAATGCGCCAGTTTCCGCTGGATGCCACGCTCGACCGGCTGGAGGCGCAGGGCCGTTTGACGGCATCGCAGGTCGAAGCCATCGCGACAACCGTCGCGCGTTTTCATCTGGAAGCCTGCGCCCGCGCCGAAGCGGACAGTTCGTGGGGCGGCCCGCAACAGGTCTGGCAACCGGTGGCGCAGAATTTCCTGCAAATCGCGCCGCGGCTTGAAGACCCTGCCGACCGCCAGACCCTCGATGCCCTGCAGCGCTGGAGCATGACCGAGCATGCGCGCCTGACCCCATTGATGGATGCGCGCAAGCGCGACGGCTTCATCCGCGAATGCCATGGCGACCTGCATCTGGGCAATCTGGCCTGGGTCGACGACCAGCTGCTGGTGTTCGACTGCCTCGAGTTCAATCCCGGTCTGCGCTGGATCGACGTCATCTCGGAAGTCGCCTTCTGCCACATGGACCTGCTGCAGCGCGGCCACGCGGCATGGGCCTGGCTGTTTCTCAACCTTTGGCTGGAAAAAACCGGCGACCACGCCGGGCTGGCGCTGCTGCGTTATTACGCGGTGTATCGCGCGCTGGTGCGCGCCAAGGTCGCCGTGCTGCGCGCCGGCCAGACCAGCGGTCCGGATCACGACACAGCACTGAACGAGGCGCGCACGCTGCTGCAACTGGCAACAACGTTGACGCGCCCCCTGCCCTTGCGGCTCGACATCACGCATGGCCTGTCGGGTTCGGGCAAGTCCACCGTCACCCAGACCCTGATGCAGACGCCGGGCGCGATCCGCCTGCGCTCGGATGTCGAGCGCAAACGCCTGGCCGGGCTCGACGTCCTGGCCCGCAGCGGCTCGGGCGTCGGCCAGAAGCTGTATGCGGCCGACGCCACCCGTCGTTTCTACGCGCACCTTGCCCGGCTGGCGGGAGAAGTGCTGGATGCGGGCTGGCCGGTGATCGTCGACGCCACGTGTCTTGCGCGCTGGCAGCGCGACCTGTTGCGGGAACAGGCGCGCTCACGCGGCGTGGCATTTCATATTCTGGATTTTCCGATTGCGCTGGATGTCCTGCGCGAACGCATCGTCCAGCGCGCCCGCGCGGCGAATGATGCGTCGGAAGCGAATCTCGATGTGCTGCAGCATCAGATCGACACCGAAGACCCCCTGGGTGCCGACGAACAAGCCGACATTTTCCGCGCAGGCTCGTAGCTCCGGATTTTCAAGAAACAACTTCAAATATTCAAATCAATACATTGATTTGAATTGATTCAAGCATTGGGCACACGGCCTCTGTTCTGGCATATCGTCTGCCTGATCTCATCGATACCCGACACCACCGCACGACTCCTCGCAATACCCCATTGATCTGGCACTCACTGCGCCTGCTTTTGCGCATCCCGGCCCCTCGGCAACATATTTGAGCGTGACTTCCGGCTAGACATGGCGCGTTTAATGGGCGGGCTACGTGCACACAAAAGGACTATTGATGAAATGGCCAGGCGACAAAACAATGACCAATAAATAAATATTACATATACATAAAAAAATATTGGCATGACCAATACTACAGAGGTGGAGACGACCCTGTTTTTATGCATTGCCTCTTCTACGCTGCCCTTGATCCGAAATCCGCAGCGCGTCTTCGCCCTTGATGCGTCCAAGTCAGGACTGCCCCTATGTGATTGCCGGCCAGCATTGCTGATCGTGGTAATCGAATAAGTGGCGCATGGCCCCTGCAGTTCGGAAATCGGTATCCCATAAACAAAATATGGAGAAGACAGATGGAACGAAGAGAATTCCTGAAGGCCGGAACGGCCGGGTTTGCGAGCCTGCTGACGGGGACCGGCTTGCTGTCGTGGTCGCCGCGATCCGAGGCGGCCACCATCAGCAAGACGTTTTACATCACCAGCGGAACGCAAACCATGCCGGATGGCGTGTCGGTGTATTTCAAGGGTTTCAGCGATTCGTCCGCCGACCTCAACGTGCCCGCCACGCCGATCATTTGCCAGGAAGGTGACACCCTGCAGATCACCGTCATCAACCGGCTCGCAGTGACGCACAACTTCGTCATCGGCGGCCTCAAGGCGGGCGACCCGCCGCTGGCCAGCAGCGGCGACATCGCCGGCGGCGGCAGCGCCACGATCACTTTCACCATCCCGACCGGCAAGGCGGGCTCTTACCTGTTCTACGACAACAAGACCAGCTACAACGTTTTCCTCGGCCTGCATGGCGGGCTGGCGATCATGCCGGCCGGGATCAGCAACCAGGTGTATTCCGGCAGTCCCACATTCGTGAAGCAACTGTTCTGGGTTTTCAACGACATCGACCCGACGTTGAACAAAGCGGTGCAGCAGGGCACCACGGTGCCCACCAGTTTCACCCCGCGCTATTTCACCATTAATGGGCAGACGTCATTGCCCCCCGGTGCCGTTGGGTTTAACGACCCAACCCAGGACGCGATGGCCAATCCCCAGACCATGCTGGAGGGCAGCGTCGGCGACCGCACCCTGGTCCGCATGCTGAACGCCGGCATGTGCTCCCATGCCGTCCATACCCACGCCAACCATATGGAGTGGCTCACTGACCGTGGCACGGTGCGCTCCTCGGTCTGGAAAAAGGACGTTCTGTATCTCCGCAACAGCCTCGGCAAGATCGACGCCATCTTCCCGTTCGAGGCGCCGCCGGATGCCTATCCAGCCGTGACGACCGGCCACTTCCCGATGCATCTGCATGATGAAATGTCGCAGACGGCAGGCGGCGGGATGTACCTGTTCGGTGCGATGACCGAAATCGTATTCGTATAAATTCGAGGAGACCAACATGGGAATGAATGGTGGTGGCGGCGGAGGCGGCGGTGGCGGCATGGGCAATGCCTGTTATGTGTATCCAGGCGCCCCGGCGACGCCGGGGTTTGTGACGCCCGATGTGTTGTTCCAGCGCGGCATCTACATGAACGGCTCGATGCGCTTCGACGATGGCACCTCGGTGACGATCTGGGGCTTTGCCGATCTGGCCAACGGCGGCGGCGGCGGTGGTGGTGGCGATCAAATGGGCGGCGGTTCCTTTCCTTCGCCTGCCATACGCGTGACCGAGGGGCAGATAGTGCATACCGCACTTTCGGTGAACATGATGTGGATGCACACCATCCACCATCACGGTATCGAGCCCAGCATGGAGAATGACGGCGTCGGCCATCTGTCCTGGGACGTGACCAACGGTACCTATACCTATCAGTGGCGCCCCAAGAATGCGGGTACCTATTTCTATCATTGCCATGTGAATACGCCGCTGCATGCGGAAATGGGCATGTATGGCGCACTGATCGTCGATCCCAAGCCGACGCCTGGTGATCCCGTCGGCACCAAACGCGCGTTCTACAACGGCCCCAAGTACAACGTCGAGGCCATCTGGGCATGTGACGAGATCGACCCGGCCTGGCACACCCTGCCGTGGTACGCCGGCACCTGCGGCGGCGATGTGGGATTGAACAACCTCAATCCAAGATATTTCATCATCACCGGCGTGGACGGTGCGAGCTCGGCACTGACCAATCCTGCCGTGGCGGTCAACATGACGCTCGGCCAGACGCTGCTGGCGCGCTACATCTGTGCCGGTTTCCATCCGCAGAAAATCGACTTCGGCGGGCTGACCGCAAGCGTGGTGGCATCCGATGGCCGGCCCTTGCCGGTTGCCTGGCAGACCACCGCCATCGAGGCCCACTCGGCCGAGCGCTACGACTGCATCATCCAGCCGACCAGCCGGGGGACCTGGACCGTCACGGTCAAGTTTCTGCACTGGCGTACCGGCGCGGTGATGGGGACGGCGCGCACGCGCATCAACGTGACCTGACGGTGATGCAGGGGGGCTTGGGCTTGCCCCCTTTTTTTGCCTGTGTCCGCAAATGCTTCGGGTTGCCCGCCATGTATCCAGTATGAAGAGGGTCGTTTTTTCTGCGCTGGTTGCCCTTGTGTTTGGCGCGGCCGGTTTTTTTCTGGGCTTGGGGCAACACGCCTCCCCGCCTGCTGTCGAGACAATTTCAGCTTCTCCGGGCAAGATCCCTGCAGGGCATACGACATACGTATGTCCGATGCACTCGCATATCGTCCAGGATCACCCTGGCACCTGCCCGATTTGCGGCATGGATCTGG
The DNA here is from genome assembly GCA_049588075.1 of Thiobacillus sp. GTDB lineage: Bacteria > Pseudomonadota > Gammaproteobacteria > Burkholderiales > Thiobacillaceae > Thiobacillus. The sequence goes on along the minus strand of JBAVFD010000236.1, from coordinate 5,010 downwards.
TTGTGTTGAAAGCAGCCCCCGGCGCGGCGGCAAACCCGATTTACGTCGATACGGCGACGCAGCAAAAGCTCGGTGTGCGGCTCGTGAGCGCGGAGCGTGCCACGCTGACGCACGATGTTTCCACTTATGGGACACTGGTACCTGACGAAGGCGCGGTGCTGCGCATCACGCCCAATGTGGACGGCCTGCTGACCCGGCTGCACGTGAGCAGGGTCGGCCAGCGCATCGCCCGTGGCCAGCTGATGTATGAAATCTCGTCGCAGGAAGCGCTGAATCTCCAGTACGAATACCTCGACATTCAGCACCGCAGCGAGCCGACCAGGAAAATGGCTGAGGAGCGGCGCGCTCAGAATCAGGCAAACCTGGCGAATGCGCGAGAGCTGGAGCCCGCCGCGCGCGAGCTGGTCGAGCGCGGCGCCCGCCAGAGTGAAGAGCAGCTGGGGTCGCTATTGCAGCCGCTGGAGCGCGATCGCGAACGTGTGGAACTGCGCCTGCAGCAAATCGGCTTTACCGACGGCATGCTGGCCGCGCTCGCAAAAAGCGGCAAGGCGCTTGGCGTAGTGCCGGTGCGCGCCCGGCAGACCTGCGTGGTGCAGGACGTGATGGCGCGGCCGGGCATGACGGTTGAACGCATGACCGACATTCTGCGTTGCGTCGATCCCTCGCATGTCCTGATCGAGATCGCGCTGTATCCGGACCAGCTCCCCTGGGTTGGGGAGCATGACGCCGTCACGATGGAGTTTGCCGACGGCGAGGTGGTCAAAGCGCAGCTGAGCGGCCTCAATCCCCTTCTGGATGAGGCGACCCGCACGCTGCGGGTGCGCATGCCGGTGACGCTGGCGCGCGCGCCCAGCCTGGGCGAGTACGCCACAGTGACCATTCATGCCGCGCCGCGTCAGGTGGTCTCGGTGCCGACAAGCGCGGTGCAGCGCACCGGACATGGCAATTTCGTGATGCGCGCCCTGGGCCAGGGCCATTTCATGCCGGTAAAAGTCATCACCGGCATCGAGACCTCTGATCGCATCGCAATCCGCGACGGGCTCAAGGCCGGCGACCAGGCCGCAGTCAACGGCCAGTTCCTGATGGATGCCGCCGCTTCCATCGCCGATACCGCGCAGCGCATGCGTGCCGCCAACGAACCGACGCAATGACGGCCGAAAGCGGGATGGTCGCCCGCCTGATCGAATGGTCGCTGCGCAACCGCTTGCTGGTGCTGCTGGCCAGTCTGCTGCTCGCCTCCTGGGGCGTGTTCAGTGTGCGCCACATGGCCTTGGATGCCATTCCCGACCAGGCTGATGTTCAGGTCATCGTCAAGACGCCCTACCCCGGCCAATCCCCGCAGGCAGTGGAGGATCAGGTCAGCTATCCGCTCTCGACCGCCCTGCTTTCGGTGCCGAAGGCTGCTGCAGTGCGCGGTTTTTCCATGTTCGGGGAATCCTTCATCTACGTCATCTTCGAGGATGGCACCGACCCCTACTGGGCACGCAGCCGGGTGCAGGAATATCTTGCCCAGGCGCAGTCGCAATTGCCCGACGGCGTCAGGCCGACATTAGGCCCCGATGCCTCCGGCGTCGGCTGGGTGTTCGAATACGCGCTGGTGGATCGTCATCACAAATATGACCTGGAGCAGTTGCGTGCAGTGCAGGATTTTTTCCTCAAGTACGAACTGCAAAGCGTGCCTGGCGTGGCCGAAGTGGCCAGCATCGGCGGCATGGTGCGGCAGTTCCAGATCGAGGTCGACCCCAATCGGCTGGCACGCTATGGCCTGAACCTGCAGCGAGTCGAGGAAGCGGTGCGCGCCAGCAACGGCGAAGCGGGCGGAAGCGTGATGGAAATGGGCCATGCCGAGTACATGGTGCGCGTTCGCAGCTACCTCAAATCCATTCAGGATTTTGCCGGCATCCCGCTCGGCATCGACGCCAAAGGCGTGCCCATCCGTCTGGCTGACGTGGCCCATATCCAGACCGGCCCGGAAGCCCGCCGCGGGGTGACCGATCTCGACGGCGAGGGCGAGGCGACGGGCGGCATCGTGGTCATGCGCTACGGCAACAATGCGCTGGAAACCATACAAAAAGTCAGGCAGCGTCTGGAAGAACTGAAAATTGGGCTGCCGCCCGGCGTGGAACTGGTGGTGACCTATGACCGCTCCGGCCTGATCGAGCGCGCGATCGACACCCTGGGCAGCAAGCTGATGGAGGAATCCGTCGTCGTCGCCATCGTCTGCCTGATCTTCCTGTTGCATCTGCGCTCTTCGCTTGTTGTCGTGGTGACCTTGCCGCTTGGCATCCTGGCGGCTTTTATCGTGATGAAGGAACAGGGGGTCACCGCAAATATCATGTCACTGGGCGGCATCGCGATTGCAATCGGCGCCATGGTCGACGCCGCCATTGTCATGATCGAAAACATGCACAAGCACCTCGAGCGCGCAGGCCAGGATTGCGATTACTGGGAAGTGGCACGCAAAAGTGCGGTCGAGGTCGGCCCCGCGCTGTTCTTCTCGATGCTGGTCATCACCGTCTCTTTCCTTCCCGTGCTCTCCCTCACGGGGCAGGAAGGCAAGCTGTTTTCACCCCTTGCCTACACCAAGTCCTATGCCATGGCTGCCAGCGCCGCCCTGGCGGTGACCCTGACGCCGATCCTGATGGGCTACCTGATACGCGGGCGCATCGCCCCGGAAGCCGGCAACCCGGTCAACCGCGTCTTGCAGAACGGCTACCGGCCGATCTTGCTGCTTGCGCTGCGGCGGCCCAGGACCACCGTATTGCTCGCCGTTCTCGCATTCGCCAGCGCCATCTGGCCGGCAAGCCGGACAGGCAGCGAATTCATGCCGCCGCTATATGAAGGCGACCTGCTTTACATGCCGACCACGCTGCCGGGGCTGTCGATCGATGAGGCGGCCCATATCCTGCAGATCACCGACCGGCTGATTCGGGGCATGCCTGAGGTGGAGCGCGTGTTCGGCAAGGCGGGGCGCGCCGAGTCGGCCACCGACCCGGCGCCGCTTTCCATGCTGGAGACCACCATCCTGCTGAAGCCGCGCGATCAATGGCCGGCCGGAGAAAGCGTCGAAGACTTCATCCGCAAGCTGGACCGGACGGTCACCCTGCCGGGCCTGACCAATTCCTGGGGCTATCCCATCCGTACCCGCATCGACATGCTGTCGACCGGCGTGCGTACTGCCGTCGGCGTCAAGATCACCGGCCCCGACCTTCCCGGCATCGTCGAGGCTGCGCAGGCGATCGAGGCCGTGGTCCGCGAGGTGCCGGGCACGCGTGCCGCGTTTGCCGAGCGCATGACCAGTGGGCATTACATCGACATCGAGGTGGATCGCGCCCAGGCGGCGCGCTATGGGGTCAGCATCGCGGCGGTGCAGAACCAGGTGCGTATTGCGATCGGCGGGGAAAACATCGGCATGGTCGTGGACGGGCGCCAGCGCTTCCCGATCAATCTGCGCTATCCGCGCGGCTACCGGGATTCGCTCGACGCGCTGACCGCGAGCCGGGTCACCACGCCCAGCGGCATGCAGGTTCCGCTTGGCGAGTTTGCGCACGCACGCATCACCGACGGCCCCGCCGAAATCAAAAGCGAGAACGGGCGACTGGTCGGCTACGTGTATGTCGACATCGAAAGCAGTGACCTGGGCGGCTACGTCGCTGCGGCGAAGGCCGCGGTGTCCAGGTCCGTCAAGCTGCCGCCAGGCTATGCGGTCGAATGGACCGGCCAGTATGTTCACCTGCAACATGCCAGGGAAAGGCTGATGTGGGTGGTGCCGCTCACCATCGTGCTGGTGCTTTTGCTGCTGTACCTGCATTTCCGCCACTTCGGCAAGGTCATGCTGGTCATGGCCTGCCTGCCGCTTGCGCTGGTGGGCGGTTTTTGGGGGGTCTACGGCCTGGGTTACCACCTATCGGTAGCGGTCGCCATCGGTTTTATCGCACTCGCGGGGGTGGCTGCCGAGTTTGGCGTCGTCATGCTGCTCTATCTGGACAACACCATTGAACAGTTTCGTCAGGCCGGACGCCTTGTCGACCGGGGCGCGTTGCATCAGGCCATCGTGGAGGGCGCATTGCTGCGCATCCGGCCCAAGATCATGACCGTGTCTGTCATCATCGCCGGCCTGCTGCCGATTTTGTTCAGTCAGGGGACCGGGGCAGACGTGATGAAGCGCATCGCTGCGCCACTGGTCGGTGGCATGGTGACGGCGGCTGTTCTGTCCCTGATCCTGATTCCCGTGGCGTATTCGCTCTGGTACGGGAAAAGCCTCCCGGAGCGATGATGATCCGGCTCGGCACAAAAGACTGATCGAGGCATTACGGCAAGTGCCGGTGTCAACCCAACGGATATCAGCCAGCCGGCCCGGCGGGCTTCCCGACGTCTGGCTGAGACAGACTCACACCCGCCGACGCCAGATAATCGCGCACATGGCGCAGTTCCTGTTTGCTGCAGGTGTTGCTGTTGTGCGGCCGGTGCAGAAAGCCTTCCACCCCATTCAACACCACGCGGAAGCTTGCGCCGTGGTGCGGCTCCACTTTTGCACCCAGATGCGCCAGCATCGACTCCACTTCGCGCCAGTGGACATTGCCCCCTACCGGGCCGTCAAAAATGGAACGCAACAGGCTTTCGTGCTTGTGACTCATGGTTGGCTCTCGCAGGAACAACTGCTTCTCAGCATAGGATCCGGGCAGCCATAACGCGAGTCGTATGGGTGCCTGTTTGCTGCTGGGTTAATTCATTTCGTCGATCCACGCCATCTGGATCGCTTCGAGAATCTTCTCGCCGGAGTGGTTGGGGTCGTCGTCGAACTCGGGCAGTTCCATCACCCAGTTATGCAGGTCGGTGAAACGAATGGTGCGCGGGTCGATTTCGGGATGGGCTTCGGCAAGTTCGATGGCGATCTCAAGTGAATCGGTCCATTTCATATCAATGTCCTTCTTTCACCATGTTGATGGTGTATTTTGGAATTTCGATCACCAGGTCGCTGCTGGCGACGCGCGCCTGGCACGACAAGCG
>JBAVFD010000235.1:0-1968 GCA_049588075.1 Thiobacillus sp. | reverse complement strand
GCTGCGGCGAGCCCGAGCGACGAGGCGTCGGTCACCATGTGCGCGGCGTCGGACAGCAGCGCCAGCGAACCCGACCACCAGCCCGCCAGCACCTCGACAACTGCGAAGCCGAGGGTGAGCAGCAATGCGCCGATCAGTGTGCGGCTAGCCCCGGCGTGCCCCGAATGATGATGCGTGTGGGTGTCACCGGGTTCGAGCGAGTGGCTATGAACGCCGTGATCGTGGTGGCTGTGACTATGCGCGCCCACAGTAGTCCGTCGGATCGACCTGAAGGTTGAGACTGGCGCTATCCAGCCCGAGTCCGGCGATGTGATGCAGGGCGTTGGCGTAGCGCGTCGATTCGCGCAGTTGGGTCATCGTGGGCGGGTGCGGGTGGCCGTGCATGCGCGCCAGTCGCGCACGGGCAGGGGCGGGCCAGTCGATTTTCAGGGTGGCCAGCGCTTCGTCGGCGAGATCGGGACGGTTGCATACCAGCGCCATGTCGCAGCCGGCGTCGAGCGCAGCGGTGATGCGCCCGACCACGCCGCCCGCCACCGAGGCGGCTTCCATGCACAGGTCGTCGCTGAAAATCGCGCCGTCGAATCCCAGTTGATGGCGCAGCAGTTTTTTAAGCCACACGCGCGAGAATCCGGCGGGATGGGCGTCGACCTGCGGATAGATCACATGCGCCGGCATGACTGCGGCAAGGCCGGCTTCGATCATCAGCCGGAACGGCACCAGGTCGGCAATGGCGATGTCGGCCAGGGTGCGTTCGTCCACCGGGATCGCGACGTGCGAATCCGCCACCACAAAACCGTGTCCGGGAAAGTGCTTGCCGCAGGCGGCCATGCCGGCGTCCTTCATTCCCAGCATCACGGCCTGGCCCAGTTCGAACACGGCGTGCGGATCAGCATGGAAGGCGCGGTCGCCGATGACGGAAGATGCGCCGTAATCCAGGTCGAGCACCGGCGCAAAGCTGAAATCGACGCCGTGCGCGCGCAGTTCGCTTGCCAGCACATAGCCGGTTTCGCGCGCCAGATGTCTGGCCTGCTGCGGATGGGCGTTCCAGATTTCGCCGAAGGTGCGCATCGGCGGCAGGCGGGTGAAGCCTTCGCGAAAGCGCTGCACCCGCCCGCCTTCGTGGTCGACGCCGATCAGCAGCGGGGCGGATTTCAGCGCGTGGATGTCGGTGGTGAGCGCTTCTAGCTGCGCCGGGTCGTGGTAGTTGCGGCTGAACAGGATCACGCCGCCGACCAGCGGATGCGACAGGCGGCGGCGGTCGTCGTCGGTCAGTTCGGTTCCTGCCACGTCGAGCATCAAGGGGCCGAGCGTCATGGATGCTCCTGTGTAAAGTCTGGTGTCATGTCGTCTCCGATGATTCTGGCGGCGTGCCGGATTGTTCCAGCACGACAAACGCCAGCACGAGGTCGCCCTCGTCCGACAGCGACACATGATGCCCGGTCACGCCGCGCGCCGCCAGCCAAGCGGCGAGTTCGGGCGCGCATTCGATATGCGGCTTGCCGAGGGCATCGCGCAGCACGGCGAGGTGATGCAGCGTCACCGGCGCGCGCAGCCCGGTTCCCGCCGCCTTGGCGAACGCCTCCTTGGCGGCGAAAGACTTGGCCAGAAAGCGTGCCGGATCGCGGCTGGCGAAATAGCCCGCGTGTTCGGCGGGGGCGAGAATGCGGTCGGCGTAGTGTTCGCCAAAACGCTCGAGGCCGTGGCGCAGTCGTGACACATCCACGAGATCGGTGCCGATGCCGTGGATCACAACGACACCTTCACCGGCAGCCCCGCCGCGCGGATTCGATCAGCGTAGGCGGCCAGCCAGTCGGCAGGCAGCGCCGACAGATGGCTGGCCTGCGGCTGCATCGATGGCCGCGCCAGCCCATAGAGCAGCACCCCCTGCACCGGAACCTGCTCGCGGCGGATGCGCGCCACCGCATCGAGATAAGCCGCCACTTCCGCTTCCGACGGCGGGTGGCCATC
>JBAVFD010000234.1:0-4898 GCA_049588075.1 Thiobacillus sp. | reverse complement strand
GCGTATGGCCGCTGCGCCTGCTGGCGCCCGCCAGCCTCAGCCTGGGGCCGGATGCGCAACGCGTCGATGGGGCCGAATTCAGCTTCGCCGGCGGGCACGTGACGCTGGGCATGCTGGCGCATCAGGCGGGGCGGCTCGCGACGCGCGGCAGCGTGAACCAGCTGCCGCTTGCCCCGCTGCTGGCCATGCTGGACCAACCGCCCCCCATCCGCACCGATCTGCTGCTGGGTGGGGAATGGGATATCCGGCTGGACGACGCGCTCGAAGGCCACGTGGCGCTGCGTCGCCAGTCGGGCGAGCTGAGTCTCACCGATCCGGCAATGAAGCTCGGGCTCACCACGCTCAGCCTCGACCTGCAGGCGGCTTCGAATCAGATCGCCGCGCGCCTCGACATCGACACCACCGAAACCGGGCGACTTCACGCGCAAGGTCGCACCCAGCTGACGCGCGAGGGTGGCAAACTGGTTCTGCTGCGCAGCGCGCCGCTGGCTTGGAGCGTTCAGGCCAGGTTGCCGGATCTGCGCGCATTGCGGACCTTGCTGCCACCCGGAACCAAGGCGGATGCGCAGCTTGCGTTCGATCTTTCCGGCAGCGGCACGCTGGCGGCCCCCATTCTGAATGGCACGCTGGCGGCCAACGGCATCCGCTTCAGCCTGCCGGAAGAAGGCATCGCCATCCGCGACGGCACCATCAAACTCAAGCTGGACGACAACGCCATCAGCGTGAGCGAGGGTACCCTGGAAGGACAGACCGGCCGCGTCCTGCTGGCAGGCTCGGCGTCCTGGCGCAACCCCGCAGGCGGATTGACGCTGAATTTCGAGAAATTTGCCGCGTTTACCCGCAGCGACCGCCGCGTGTGGCTGTCGGGCACCACCCGACTGGGCTATGCCGAGGGGCGCGTGAATCTGGACGGCGAATTGCGTGCCGACAAGGCGCGCCTTGAAATGCCCGAAGCGAGTCGCCCGCGCCTGTCCGACGACGTGGTGGTGGCCGGACAGCCGCCGCGTGCCGGCGCCACAGCCCGGCACACCCCGCTGGACCTGAACCTGACTTTCGATCTGGGCGAGGATTTCCTGTTCAAGGGCGCCGGGCTGGATGCCCGTCTCGGCGGCAAGATCCGCGTGTTCACCCACAACGATGCGCTGCGTGGCGAGGGCAGCATCCAGGTGAAAACGGGGCGCTACTCGGCTTACGGACAAAAGCTGGATATCGAGCGCGGCGTCCTCACCTTTGGCGGCCCGCTCAACAATCCCGGCCTCGATATCCTGGCCGTGCGCAAGACCGGTGACGTCACTGCCGGTGTCAAGGTCAGCGGGTCGGTCGAGCGCCCGCTGGCGAAGCTGTATTCCGATCCCGCCATGCCCGATACCGAAACCCTTTCCTGGCTGGTGTTCGGGCACGGGCTGGACAAGGGCGACAGCGCCAAATTTGGCATGCTGCAGGTGATGGCGGGCGCGTTGCTGAGCCAGACCGAATCGGCCAGCCTGCAGGGCAAGCTGGCCGAGGCCCTGGCGATCGACAGCTTCGAAGTGCGTGGCGGCGACAACGCCGAAGACATATCGACCACTGTGGTCAGCGTGGGCAAGCGCATCAATTCCAGATTGACGATGAGTTACGAGCAAAGTCTGGATGGACTGGAGCAGGTGGTTAAGGCGATTTATCAGTTTTCGCCAAAAATCCGGGTGCAAGCGGAGACGGGTACAAGTACAGGTCTGGATGTGTTTTACACGCTGGAGTACGACTGAACCCGCCTTGAGGGCTGTGACGGGCGGGTATAATGCGCGCCTTCCCTTGTTTTCCCGACACCGCCATGAGCCTCAATCGCGTCAGTCCCGGCCGCAATTTGCCCGACGATTTCAACGTCATCATCGAAATCCCCGCCCATGGCGAGCCCATCAAATACGAAGTGGATAAGGAATCCGGCGCGATGTTTGTCGACCGCTTCATGTCCACCGCCATGCATTACCCCTGCAACTACGGCTACATCCCGCATACGCTGTCGGAAGACGGCGACCCGGTCGATGTGCTGGTGATTACGCCGATTCCGCTGATCACCGGCGTGGTGGTGCGCTGCCGTCCGATCGGCATGCTGAAAATGACCGACGAAGCCGGGGTGGACGCCAAGCTCCTGGCCGTGCCGGTCGACAAGCTGTGCGGTCTCTACAAGGGCGTGAACAAGCCGGAAGACCTGCAAGCCCTGTTGCTGGCACAGATTTCCCACTTCTTCGAGCATTACAAGGACCTCGAAACAGGCAAATGGGTCAAGGTCGAAGGCTGGGTGGGCGTGGACGACGCCCGTGCGGAAATCCTGGCCGGGGTGGAGCGTTACCGCAATGCGGCGGACAAGCCGGCCTTCTGATGAAAGTCTGCATCGTTTCCGACTCCCACGACAACCGCCGGCTGTTGGGCGCGGCGGTCGAGCACGCCAAGGCGCACGGAGCGGAGGCGGTGCTGCACTGCGGCGACGTGGTCGCGCCGACCACGCTGCGCGTGCTGCAGAAGTACGAATTGCCGGTGCACGTCATCCATGGCAACAACACCGGCGACCTCTACAACATGTCGCGGCTGGCCGCCGAGCCCAACAGCGTGGTGCGTTACCACGGCCAGGATGCGGCCTTCACCCTGGCCGACCGCAATCTGTTTCTGGTGCATTACCCGCACTACGCGCAGGCGCTCGCCTGCACCGGCGACTATGACCTCGTCTGTTGCGGTCATGACCACAAATCCAGCATTTCACAAGTGGTCACCGTCAAAGGCGGGCAGACCTGGCTGATCAATCCCGGCACCGTCGGCGGCGTGGGCGCGCCGCCTACCTACATCATGGCCGACCTCGCCATCATGCAGTTCGAGATCGTCACCATCGAGGCCGCGCCGGCTTCGGTGCTTCCGCCCGTTACGCCCCACGTCTGAATATCAGGGCGTGCTGCGTGGCATCGCCGCGGGCATGCCTGCCGAGAGGGGGGGGATTGCGGTCCTGCGGCTCACCGAGGACGGTCAGCCCCCTGATCGTGCAAAGCCGCGCGCGTGTCGGTTTGCCACTGGATATATCGAGTGCGAATGTCGTTCATTGTCTTGGCTTCATCAAGGATGCGATGAATTGCCAACAGTCCGCCGCCCGCAGCGATAATCGCCTGCAGAATATCGAGTAGCTCAGCCTGAACGATGTCATCCCGTGCCGCCTGCGGTATCGTGTTTGCGGACTTCATCATGGCTACATTCCCGACTGATTGAACATCCGGGTTGATGCGATTTTCATGCCAGAAGACTGCTCCGAGTCCGTTTCGTCGACTCCGGCTTGACGCGTTGATCCGCCTTGCCTGGCGCAATCCGCAAAGACAGACCCTGCATTCAGAAAAAGCGCGGTTTCATTGAGCGATTGTTTGCAAACACTTCCTCTTATTCGCGCATAGAAAACTTCGATTGAATTTGCGTACTTGCCCGTGGCGGCAGGCACGGCCTTCGGAGTACCATTTCAAGGATTCATTTCGGGTTGAAAACCCTGCTATCCGGGAGGAAATTCCGGGTGGTTTCAGATAAATTTGCATCCATCGGATGGAGGAAATAATGACGGACATCGTTGCAACCAACGAGACTATCCTCGTGGTGGGTGGCGGCATTTCCGGCATGACCGCTGCACTCGAAGCGGCCGAAACCGGCAAGAATGTCGTCCTGGTCGAGAAAAACCCCGCGTTGGGCGGGCGGACGTCTCAGCTCTACCGTTACTTTCCCAAGTTGTGCCACCCCACCTGCGGACTGGAAATCAACCTGCGCCGTCTGAAAGGCAATCCGCGCGTGCGCGTGCTGACGCTGGCCGAAGTGACCGGCATCGAGGGCAGCACCGGCAATTACACCGCCAGCATCAGGATCAAGCCGCGCTACGTGAACGAGAACTGCACCGCCTGTGGCGATTGCGGTCGCGCGGTCGATACGATGGTGGACGACCCGTTCAACTACAACCTGGGGCAGCACAAGGCAGCCTTTCTGCCTAACGCGATGGCCTACCCGCAGCGCTACGTGCTGGATCCGGCGATCATCGGCTCGGCCGACGCCGACAAGGCCAAGGCTGCGTGCAAGTACGGCGCGATCGACCTCGACATGAAGGAGGAAACGATCCAGGTCAAGGCCGGCGCAGTGGTGTGGGCGACCGGCTGGCAGCCCTACGACGCGGCGAAGATTCAGCCCTACGGCTATGGCCGCTTCAAGAACGTCATCACCAGCGTCGAGTTCGAGCGCCTGGCCGACATCCATGGCCCCACCGGCGGCAAGATCCTGCGTCCCGGCGACGGCAAGGAAGCGAAGAACATCGCCTTCATCCAGTGCGCCGGTTCGCGCGACGAAAACCACCTGCGCCACTGTTCGCGCATCTGCTGCATGGCGTCGCTGAAGCAGACGCACTACGTGCGCGAGAAGTATCCGGAAGACGGCAAGTCGACCATCTACTACATCGACATTCGCGCCATCGACCGCTTCGAGGACTTCTATCAAAAAGTCCAGGCCGATCCCTCGGTGAACTTCATCAAGTCCAAGGTGGCGAAAATCACCGAAGACGAACACGGCAACCCGGTGTGCTGGGGTGTCAATACCGAAGGCTACAAGCGCTACACCACGCCGCATGATCTGGTGGTGCTGGCGGTGGGCATGGAGCCGTCGGTGAAGGGCATCAACATTCCCGGTCATATCGTGGCGGACTCCAGCGGCTTCATCGAAGCCGACCCGGCCAACGGCGCGGTGTTCGGCGCCGGCTGCGCGACGAACGCGCTGGACGTGAACCGTGCGGTGCAGTCGGCCACGGCTGCCGCGCTGCGCGCGATTCAAGTGGTCAACAAAGTAGCAAAGGCGGAGGCTTAAACAATGGCTGACATCAAAGTCGCAGCGTATATCTGCAAGGGCTGCGGACT
>JBAVFD010000233.1:0-3092 GCA_049588075.1 Thiobacillus sp. | reverse complement strand
CGCCCACTCAGCCCAGCCCGCTGCCCGCCACCGACGTACAACCCGCGCCGAGCGTGGCCGCCGCGCAGCTGCCGCGCCGTTACTCGCCCACCGCCTACCAGACCCTGCTCGACTGCCCCTACCGGTTTTTCGTCAAGAGCGTGCTCGGCATCCGCGAGCTCGACGAAGCCGACGACGCGCTCGACAAGAGCGATTACGGCAACGCGCTGCACCGCATCCTCAAAAGCTTTCACGACAGCGCCCCACCGCCCGAGCATGACGCCGCGCTGGCGCGCCTCGCCGAAATCTCCGAAGCCGAGTTCGCCGCGCTGCCCGCTTATACCGCCGCCGCCTGGCGCAGCAAATGGGCCGGCATCCAGCCCGCCTACGTCGATGCGTGGCTGGATGGGGTTGCACAGGGCTGGCATTACGCATCCGGTGAAACCGATTTCGAACAGCCGTGCAGCGTCCCCGGCCTCGGCGAGATCACCCTGCATGGCCGCATCGATCGGGTAGACGAGAAAGGGGACGCCCGCGCCGTCATCGACTACAAAACCAGTGCTGCGCAAAGCCTCAAGAAAAAACTCAAGGACCCCGCCGAAGCCGTCCAGCTGCCGTTTTACGCCTGGCTCGCCGAGGCCGCTGCCGCCTACCTGCCGATCAACGAAACCCCCGTCGCCCAGATCGCACTGGACGGCGAAACCGACGTCGATGCCATCGGCCGTCGCCTGCCCGAGCTGCTCGAAGCCATCGCCGCTGGGGCTGCGCTGCGCGCATCGGGTGTCGATGCCGTCTGCCAGTATTGCGAAGCGCGCGGGCTGTGCCGGAAAGGGATGTGGCATGAGTGAGCCTCTGGATAACGCCACCGCGTTGTCGCCTTTCCGTTCTGCCGTGGTCGAGGCCTGCGCCGGCAGCGGCAAGACCTGGCTGCTGGTGTCGCGCATGATCCGGCTGTTGCTGGCGGGGGCGGCACCGTCGGAGTTGCTGGCGATTACCTTCACGCGCAAGGCGGCGCAGGAGATGACCGACCGGCTGCATGAATGGCTGCGGCTGCTGGCGCTGGAAGACGACGCGAAGGTGCGCGCGTTTTTACGCGATCGCAAAGTGCCGGATGGCCAGATCGATGCGCTGCTGCCGCGCGCGCGCGGCCTGCTGGAGACGGTGCTGACCGCGCAGCCGGGGCCGACGGTGACGACCTTCCACGGCTGGTTTCTCGATCTGCTGAAGCGCGCGCCGCTGGAGGCGGGGCTGCCGTGGGGCGCGCCGCTGCTGGAGCGCGAGAAGCAGTTGCAGAACGAGGTGCGCGACCGCCTGCTGGCGCAATGGGCTGCGGAAGGGTCGCTGCGCAGCGGCGGGGCACCCACCGGCGTACTCCTTGCGGGTGCAGCGGTACCGGATTCGCCGGAAGGCGTGGCGCTGCTGGCCTTGCTGGGCGACATCGGCGAGCACAACCTGCGCGCATTGCTGGCGCATTTCGTTGCGGCGCGGGCAGAGTGGTGGGCGTATACCGATGGCCAGCCCGATCCGGTGGCGTATGCGCTGCAACAATTGCGGGCCGGGTTGCACGCCGATCTGGACAGTGACCCGGTGGCGGCTTTCTGGGCCGACGACTTGATGGTGGCGCGGGTGAAGCGGGTGGGGCTTGCGCTGGAAAAGGGCAGCGATGCCGAACGCAAAACAGGCATGTCCATGCTGCAAACCTTGGCGGCTACGGATTTTGAGCATTTACGCGAGTTGATTCTGAAAAAGGATGGCGGGCGGCGGGTCAAGAAGGCGAACGCGCCCACTCTGAAAGCCATGGGTGCGGAAGCCGACACGTTTCTGCGCGATTACGACACGCTGGAAGCTGCGCTCGAAACCATCGCCGCGATTCAGACTGACCAGCGCATCTGGCAACTCAACCGCCACGGCCTGTTGCTCGGCCATGCCTTCCTGCAAGGCTATCAGGACGCCAAGACGCAGCAGGGCGTGATCGATTTTGCCGATGCCGAATGGCTGGCCTGCCGGCTGCTCGCCAGCGAGGAGCACGCGCCGGGGCTGGCGCTGAAGCTGGATGCGCGCTACCGCCATCTGCTGCTCGACGAATTCCAGGACACCAACCCGCTGCAATGGCAGGCGCTGTCCACCTGGCTGCGTGAGGCGCGCGCGGCCGACAGCGACATGACGGTGTTCATGGTGGGCGATCCCAAGCAGGCGATTTACCGCTTCCGGCGCGGCGAGGCGCGGGTGTTCAGCGCGGCAGCGGATTTTCTGCAGACCCATTTCGAGGCTGCCCGTTTCAGCAACGACATGACGCGGCGGCTGGCGCCTGCGCTGGTGCAGGCCGTCAATCCGGTGTTTGCGACACCGGATGGCGCCGAAATGGCGGGCTTTGCCGCGCACAGCCATGCGCCGGAAAATGCAGGCCGCCCCGGCGCGCTGCGCTGCCTGCCGATCAGCGTGGAAAAAGCGGAGGCCGCCGTCGTGGGCGGCTTGCGCAACCCGCTCACCACCCCGCTTCTCGACGCCGCCGACAAGGCGGTGCATGTGGAGGCGCAAGAATTTGCCCGGGTGTTGCGCGACGAAGTGCTGGGGAAGTGGGCGGTTGGGGATGGCGTTTTGCCTCAGGCCGATTTATCGGGTCAGCAATCCAACAGCTCCGTTCGCCCTGAGCCAGTCGAAGGGCAGGGTGGTTCGACAGGCTCACCGCGAACGTCCTCCACGTTATCGGCTGCACCGGATACCCGCGCCGCGCGCCCCGGCGACGTGACCGCGCTGGTGCGCAAGCGCACGCATTTGCACGTTTACGAGCGCGCGCTGGAAGCTGCGGGCATTCCGTTCATCACCTCGCGGCGCGGCGGCCTGCTGCACGCACTGGAGGCGCAGGACCTCATCGCGTTGCTGGAAACCCTGCTGCTGCCGCACGCCGAGCTGAAGCTGGCGCACACGCTGAAGAGCCCGATTTTCGGCTGCGATGACGACGATTTGCTGCGGGTGTTTGCAGCGGGCGAGATGCGCGGCTGGACGCCCCAGTACAGCGCCATGCGCCTGCGGATGGGCTGCTCGGGGGAGAAGGCCACGACCGGGACGTGCGGGCGGTAGCGGCTGAGCAGCCGGGCCGTCGTTCCACCCAC
>JBAVFD010000232.1:0-8294 GCA_049588075.1 Thiobacillus sp. | reverse complement strand
GGGGGTGGTATGGAGTATTTATTTCCTTATTAGAGTGAGTTGCTGTTTCCGCAGAACTTGTTTCGCGGAAACGTGAACTGTTGTCTTGCGGTTCCGGCAACTCTTGTTTTACGGTTCCGGCAATTCTTGTTACGCGTTTTGAGCAACTCTTGTTTGTAGGATTCCGACAATCCAGTTTGTTGGATTCCGACAAACTGTGGAATTCATTGGCTTCCAGGCTGATTTTTGCCGGCAGTGTTGTCAACATAATGCGTGACAACAACTGGGATTGCATACGGCTTTCCCGCACCTCTTCCATCATGCCGGACTCAATCAGTTTGGCTCGGGCATTCATCAACATGCGACGGCCAAAATGGAGATGGATCAGTGATTGGGTGGTTGGGCTGCTGAACCAGCCTTCCTCGTCAACTTCGTTCCGGGATAATGTCTGCCGCAGCCGACTGAACAGGCTGGACATATAGAGACCCGCCAAGGCGCTGTCCGCCGTCCATGCAAATGGGGCGTAGAACATCACCGGTTTACCGAGCAGCGTTTTCAGCACCCGGTCTTCCCATGACCAGGGACGGTAGGTGGTATTGGCATACTGGCACAGCTTTAAAGCCAGACGGTCAAGATCGACCCTGAACCAGAGTTTGGCTGGCATGCCGCGTCTCGATTCCTGCAAAATGCCGTCTTTCAGAAGCACTTTCCGAGATGTTTCAATCTCCCGGGCGCTCAATCCGGCGACCTGCTTCCATTCCTTCGAGGTCTTCCAGAACCACCCTCCGCGATTGGGCTGCTTGTCCAGGACCACACGGGTCATGAACATCGCGTGTCCAAGCATCAGGGCGGCTTTGGGAGAACCCGTCAATTCGGCGAGGGAGGGGTAATACGCCACGTAGCGGTTACCAAGCGCCGACAGGAGGTCTTTCACCCCCTGGGCCAGGTTTTCGTTCACCCGGCTCGATTCTGCGGCTATGGCGTATGCGTGGGGCATCTTCTGGTCCTAGATGACCTGCCCCCACTTGGCTTCTGCCTGATCCGATAGCAACTCAAGAATGCGATCCACTCGAATCTTGAACCATAGCTCGGCCGGCAAGCCAGCCCGCCGCTCAATCAGAACATCCAGCTCACGCAGGATGCGGCGAGCTGTTTGCTGCTCGAAGCGGGTCATCCCCGTTTCAGCCTTCCATTGATCCCCGGTCTTTCTGAACCAGCCTTCCGCGTCTTTCGGAAGGCGTTCTGTCGTGTAGATCGCATATGACAGGAACAGTGCTGCCACAGCGCTGCCTGTCAGACTCACATAGGCACGCTGGAACACGATTGGCTCATCGAATATGTCCAGCAACATTGCTGGGCTGATCGTGTTGTAGACGGCCTGATCGTCTGTCGATGGATTCATTGGCAGACAGTCCGGAGGAGTGGCACGGGTTATATTTTTGGCCATGGCGCTTCCTTTTGGGTTAGCTGAACTCATTGACGGTGGCGTACAGCCCGTCGAGGGAATGGCTGCTGAAAAACCCATGCAGAAGAATGAGTTTTTCGCGGAGAGTGGTGATCTCGGGGTATTCCTCATTCATCCCGAACCAGCATTGGTGGATCAGATCTCGGACGTTTTCATCTGGTAACGCGACACGGCCGGTTTTGCGCTCATTCTTGAGGAGCTTGCGGTAGGTCTGGATGACACGCGGGTCGGTCGATGGGAACAATTGGTTCAGCATCGACTGGCTGGCACCATTCTGGATGCAATACACCAGATGCTCGGTTTCCTGCTTGCGCCGAAACAGGGTTTCGATTCCGAGTTCGAAACCGCCCTCATCGATCGAGAAATGGATGTCTGGATGGCCTGATGAGGCCAGGTGCAGAATTTCATTGATGGCGAGACCGCGCAACCGATCCATGGACCGCGGACAAGCCCCCTTTTCCAGCAGCACGGCAAGGTCGCCACGCTCAAGCTGCTCGATCAAGTGCATAAGCAGCGAGGCTCTCAGCGTATTGTCGGTGACGCGAACCATCATCATGATCAAGCGCCTCCTCGAATAACCGAGAGCAACTCAAGGCACACGCCCGCAATAGGGTTGTCCGGGTTCAGCAGCCATGGAATCGGCAGAAACTCACCTTGGCCACCTATGTTGTGCTGGATGGCGAGCTCCAGGCCCCCCAGCGTTTCCTGGCTGCCTTCTTCCAGGATCAAGGTGCGCCACTCATTGGGGTCGTCAAGGCCAGACCGGCACACGTCCGCTTCAAACTGCCCGCTTGCCATCGCAAGCACCCACCAGGCAGCCTGGCGGCTTTGCGCGTTCTCTTTCAAATCAAGCGGGCCATCCTTGGGAAATCCCATGCAATACCCCATGGGCATGCTGGGTGCAGGCTCATAGCAGGAGCCAAGGCCAGCGGAGACAAGCACTTGCTGAATCAAGGTCATCAACCGGTCAGGCCCTCCACTCTCAGTTGAGATTGGGGGGAGACTGACTGTGGAATGAGGAGCTGGTGAACTCACTTTTTGGCTGCGCTCACCGGGTTCTGTAGCGGCCGGAATGGAGGGTGTGGCCGTCCCAGGCAATCGTGAATCGGGGGGAATTGGCTTTGACGATTTCCCCTGTTCCTGGCCGCCAGACTCTGCTGTGGATTGAGTCTGGGTGCCGCCGACAGAAGGTTCGACCGGGCGCTGGGGCTTGCATATCCGCTGCAAACCTTCCAGAGTCATGTCGGGAAAGCGCTCCATGGCAGTGAGCATCTTGCCGATGTCCCGCTCGTTCACTTCCAGCCGGACAGACATGCTGGCTTCGCATCGACCCAGAAATAGGTCTGCGCTAAATGCATGGGCATCTTCCGAAACCATGCCGGCTATGGCCTTTGCGGTTGGCGTGACCACCTCGGCGTAGAAAGCGCTTTCCTCGATATCGTGATGATTGGCCAGCTTCAACAACAGGTTCAGCCGTGGCTGGATGGTTCGCACGGATAAACCGGATAGCCACGGGCCAACATCGGCAATCTTTTCGACTGCAAATCGGTACATGCTGAGTGTGCGCAGATCAGTCTGGAGGCCGAATTTCTTGATCTCGGCTTCAAATTCCCTGAAGGTCAACGCTGCCCCGCGTTCATCCTCGATCTGACGTTTGATTTCCAGCGTCCCGTTAGCGCGATCCCAGAAAGTCATGTCGTTGCGCTGGGTGTTTTCAGCCATGTGAGCCAGCAGAACGGATGCTTCGCCGCGCCAGGCTTTGATAATGACGCGGGTTTCGCGAAACTTCGGATCCGCGGTTTCTTCCCACAACTCCCGGATGGCCTGCAGGCGGGTATTGCCACCCGCGTACAGGATGTAATGGGTTTCTCCCGGCCTCTTGGTGACGGTCAATGGTTGAAGGATTCCGTTGGCCCGGATGCTCTCCTTCAGTTCGGCGTAGGCATCGTTGTTCGCCTTGCGAGGATTTCGCTCATAGAAATGGACGGCGGTTACGGGAAGACTTGCCCACGAATCATCGACCTCAGTGTCATGCTTGAGGCCGCTCCCGCTGTTTGGCGCTGGGACGTTCAGGCTGTTGGACACCTCCAGTTTCAGGCGCTCCCGTACCGTTCGCTTTTCCGAATCGGACTTTGGGGTAAACCCATGCTTGGCAGCCAAGTCCACCATCTTGATCGAACTCGGGATGTTCATAAGCGGGGGCTTTTTCTTTCCGCCCGCCATCATGCTTCAGCTCCGTTACGTCCTATGTCTTGTGCTGCCTCCGATCCGGCGTAATGCCCTGCGAGGCTCGGCACCAACTCCCAGAGGAGAGCGTGCATGGTTTCATAGGCAGATGGCATCGTGCCCTTGCGCGACGGCTCGTGCCGGTGCGCGGGGATGCAAAGGGTGGCTGATTCCTTGTAGGACTTGGCGTCAGGAACTACCGTATCGAGGACCGTGACCCGTCCGCCAAGCTTGATGAAGTCCTGTCTGATCGACTCCGCGATGATTCTCGCGTCTGCAGTCCGGTCCTGCATCGAAATGACTGCTTTGACCGGCCCTACCCTGTATTTCGAGTTTGGGGAGGGCTCAAGCCGCGCCAGCAGTTCCATCGTGCCCGTTTTGAACTCACGAGCTGACAGAATTTCCGGCTTGATTGGCGAAATGATCTGCGTAGCCGCTAGTGCGGCGGTGTCCTGCAGTGGGCCTACGGTTCCCTGCGTGTCGATTAAGACGCAGTCGTAATAGTCTTCGGATACTGCGGGGGAATTCAGGGCATTGCCAAGTCGCTCGCCTCGGTCAATACGATGTAGAAGCCAGGTTTGGAGGCTGCCATCTGGATCATCCGACCGGATTACATCGAGCCCATCAATTACCGTCTGAGAGATGCAATCCTCTGTGACATACCCGGTGGTGATGACTTTTGTGAGCCCAAACGGAGCTTCACGTTTTATACGGTAATATTTCGAGAGCGCTGGCTGCACATCGGCGTCGACAAGCAGAACTCTCAGCCCCATGTCCGCCATGAGTGCGCCAAGATTTGCTGCCAATGTCGTCTTGCCGACCCCACCCTTCGTACTCAGTACAGTGAACTTGATCATATCCCTCCCCAGGTTTAACGAGGGACATGGACACAACCAGTCTGAATGCTGCGGAACCCGCAGCAGGCTTGAGTTAGCGCGTTACTCCAAAGAGTGGTATATCAGAAACCGCTAATATACATTATGCGAAGTACAGGATGGCAGTCGGCAAGACTTGCCCGTGGCGTGACTAGCAGCCCGTGCCAGCTGACGACTCCTGGAACCCCATGCTGTTGACCATCAAACTTCTGACGTTCACCCGGCACGTTGCTCTGCAGACAGAGAATGAAGTCACGCACATCAGGCTGTGAACGCATGCTTAGGGGGCGAATGTCTCGGCTTGCCCTGACCCCGGATCGAACTGAAGATTCGTGTGACGTTCCAACAGTGCCAGGAACTGACCATACCCGTTGCAGGTCATCTAGTTGCTTCCAGGCGGCAACAAGCCCTTCCACTTTTCCGTCAACGTGACCGGGCCCCATTTCTGCCGGGTTTTTTAAAGGAGATTGGCATGGCCAATCGTGGCCAATCAACGGTGAACTCGTTCAATCCAGTATTTCGGGCCAATGCGTCTCCCCACGATGACCGCTCGGACTCGTATGCATGTCCGATGTGTGGCGGGAACGGCCTGGTCCGAATCCGGCGTCGCTTCATCGACCGCATCCTGAGCGTATTCATCAGACTTCGGCGGTTTCGCTGTACGCATTCTGAATGCCAGTGGGTAGGCAATCTAAGTGAGAGAAAGAATGAAAACAAATCCATATCCAATTGATTTATTGGGCCAACAATCCTCAAGTTCCTCATGCGTTAATTGAGCCAGATGGTTCGCCCCTTGCCATAAGGGGGCAGTGTCCACGCCGATTCTCAAGCTGCGGTCGGATCATCCCTTTATGCAGACAATGGGCTCTAGGCGCGCCACCTTGCATGCCAGTCCGGCATGGTCGGCCGAGTCCACCACAGCGCTCACATCCTTGTAGGCGCCCGGGGCTTCCTCCGCCACCCCGCGGGAAGACGGGCTGCGAATCAGGATGCCGCGCCCGGCCAGTTCGTCGACCACATGCCGGCCGTTCCAGTTGCGCAGCGCCTGATGCCTGCTCATCGCCCGCCCCGATCCGTGACACGCGGAGCCGAAGGCCCGCTGCATGCTGGCGCGCGTGCCTGCCAGGATGTAGGAAGCGGTGCCCATGCTGCCGCCGATCAGCACCGGCTGGCCGGCCGCACGCAACGCCGGCGGGAGATCGGGGTGGCCGGGACCGAACGCACGCGTGGCGCCCTTGCGATGCACGAACAGCTGCCTCTGCCGACCATCGACGGTATGCGTCTCCAGCTTGCAGGTATTGTGGGACACGTCGTACAGCAACGGCAGCCGTGCCTGCGGCAATAGCCGTGAAAACACCTGGCGCGTCAGGTGGGTGAGGATCTGGCGGTTGGCCAAGGCGCAATTGATGCCTGCCCGCATGGCACCCAGATAGTCCTGCCCCAGCGGGGAATGGATCGGCGCGCATGCCAGTTCGCGGTCGGGCAGGTCGATGCCGTAGCCGGGGGCGGCGATCACCATTTGCCGCAGGAATTCAGTGCCGATCTGGTGGCCGAGCCCGCGCGATCCGCAGTGGATGCTGACGACGACATCTCCCGGTTTGACACCGAATGCGGCGGCGATGTCCGCGGCATAGACCTCGGTCACCCGCTGGACTTCCAGATAATGGTTGCCGGAACCCAGGGTGCCCATCTCGTCGCGCTGGCGCTGTTTGGCCTGTTCGGAAACCCGGGCGGGGTCGGCGCCGCGCATGCAGCCGCCCTCTTCGATGCGCTCCAGGTCGGCCGCGTCGCCAAAGCCCTGCTCCACCGCCCAGCGGGCGCCGCCGCGCAGCATGGCGTCCATCTTCGCCGCGTCCAGCCGGATCGCGCCGGTACTCCCCAGACCAGCCGGGATGGCGTGATAGAGCGCATCCGCGAGCCGCGTTTTAACTGTCTCGATGTCCTTGAGCTGCAAGCGGGTATGCAGGGTACGCACGCCGCAGGAGATGTCGAATCCCACCCCGCCCGCCGACACCACGCCGCCCTGATCCGGATCGAACGCCGCCACCCCGCCGATGGGGAAACCATAACCCCAATGCGCATCCGGCATGGCGAAGGACGCCTCGACGATGCCCGGCAGCATGGCGACGTTGGTCACCTGCTCGACCACCTTGGCGTCCATCTCGCGCAGCAGCGACTCGCTGGCGAAGATCACGCCCGGCACCCGCATCCGGCCGGTCGGCCTGATCTGCCATTCGAATTCGGACTTGCGTTCAAACTGTGCAATATCCATGCAATTCCTTCGTGTCCGGCTGCCGCTACACGTCCACCACGCACTGGGCGAGCCAGCCGCCGTCTGCGTGCCGGGCCACTTTCAGCGCCGTATAGGTCGCCCCCTTCACTTCGACCGCGGGGTGGTGGCGGCCGATATCCAGCGCTTCCCCCCACGCCTTCGCGTCGAGGCGTCGCCCTGCCAGGCGGACCTCGAAGCGGCTGAACAGCATGCTGCGCGTCGCCATCTCGTAAACCAGTGCATTGAGCCAGTCCACCAGCAGCAACTCCACATCGGGCGCCTCGCAGGAAAGCCGGATCATGTCTCCGGGAATCACGGCAGCCGGATCGGTGATCACCGCCGTCAGGGCCAGGGCAGCCTGCTCGAACGCCTGCTCGAGCGTCGCCCCCTCCCCGCGCACGCCGACGTCGGCCCCATGCGGAAAATGTTCCCAGCGCTCAGCGGTCATGCCATGTCTGCCCGGAAAGAGACCCGATCTCGAACCCATTAATCCCTAGTGCAGTTCTTCGTCTTCATCATGGTGGAAAACCAGCTCCCGCAACTCGACCTTGACGGGATCGCCCAAGACCTGTTCGTGCGTGTCCACGGCCTGAAACATCCATTGATCCTTCTCCAGCCAGCAGTAGCCAAACTGCTCCTTCAAAAAACACTCCTTGGGTTCCATGATTCGCGCCTTTCGTATGGGCCATTGCCTTTTTTCAGTCTGGCATATTATGAAAGTGATGCCAGCAAGCTCATGTGAGAAGACCGTTCAATGCCCCTGGATGCGCTCCGCCTGTTTGCCTTAAACACCAGTCGCCCCTACGGCGAGCGGGTGGCCGCGGCTTTGGGGGTGGCGCTTGCCAGCCACGAGGAACGCGAATTCGAGGACGGCGAGCACAAGGCGCGGCCGCTGGAAAACGTGCGCGGCCAGGACGTGTATGTGATCCATTCGCTCTACGGCGAGCCGGGCATGAGTGCCAACGACAAGCTGGTCCGCCTGCTGTTTTTCATCGGCGCATTGAAGGATGCCTCGGCCGCCCGCGTCACCGCCGTCTGCCCCTATCTGGCCTATTCCCGTAAGGACCGCCGCACCAAGCCGCGCGATCCGGTCAGCAGCCGCTACGTCGCCCAGTTTTTCGAGGCGGTGGGTGCCGACCGGGTGGTGACGCTGGACGTGCACAACCTGGCCGCCTACCAGAATGCCTTTCGCGTCCCGGCCGAGCACCTGGAAGCCCGCGGCCTGTTTGTCGCCTGGTTCGCGGCACGGCTGCGTGATGAGCCTGTCGTGGTGATGTCGCCGGACGCCGGCGGGATCAAGCGGGCAGACGCCTTCCGCGATTCCCTCAGCCGGGCGATCGGCCGGCCCGTCGCCGCCGCCTTCATGGAAAAGCGCCGCAGCGGGGGCGTGGTGTCGGGCGAGGCGGTGGTGGGCGAAGTGGACGGCAGGACCCTCCTCATCATCGACGACCTGATCAGCAGCGGCGCCACCCTGGCG
>JBAVFD010000231.1:0-27860 GCA_049588075.1 Thiobacillus sp. | reverse complement strand
AATGCCGGACACTTGGTGGAGATGCCCACATTCTGCTGCGACGCGGCATGGTCGTGGATGTAGAGATGCTCCAGCGTGATGAAGTCGGCATAGCGGCTGTGGCCTTCGGCCTTGACCGCATCCACCGGCAGGTTGTGGCCGTCGAGTTCCAGATGGCGCAACACCAGGTGACGCACATCGACCAGGCTGACCGTGTTGGCATGCGGTCGTGCGACAAAATGCGGCGGCGCGGCCGGGTCGGCCGCTTCGATGATGATGGGCTGACCCGCGCGCCCGGACAACTTGTCCAAAGGCAGGCCCTGACGGTATTCACCGGTCTCGAGCAGCAAGCGGTCGCCCGGCTGCAGGCGGCGCAAATAATCGCGGTAATTTTCCGTGCCCGCGCGATAGTCTGCTGCGGTGACTGTCCCCACCAGCATGCAGCACAACACCGCGCAGACGGTTTGCCGCATTCAGTCCGCCGTGTCGGGCAGCGGCAGCCCGCTCCTCAACAAATCCAGCTTGCCATAGAGCACACGCGTCATGCCCGTCACGCTTTGCCGCCCTGTATCCACCACGATGTCGGCCACTTCGCGATACAGCGGGTCGCGCTGCGCATACAGTTCGCGCAGCCGGGCCAGCGGATTTCCGGTTTGCAGCAGCGGACGATTACGGTCGTGCCGAGTACGCTCATACAAGTGTTCAGGCGTGCCGCACAAATAAATCACCACTCCGTTTTTCCGTAAATTGTCACGGTTAACGGGCGACAGCACCGCACCGCCACCGGTGGCCAGCACAATCCCCGACAAAGCGGTCAGTTCTGCAATCGCCGCCGTTTCACGCTTGCGAAAGCCCGCCTCGCCTTCGATTTCAAAAATAACCGGAATCTTGACGCCGGTGTGCGCCTCGATTTCATGATCCGAATCGTAAAAGGCGCAACCGTAATGTTTGGCCAGCAACCGCCCCACCGTGGTCTTGCCTGCCCCCATCAGACCGACGAGGTAAAGATTGTCTTGCTTGCTCATGGAGCGATTGTAACGGACAGGCTGATGGATGGCGGCGTAAGGATGGCAGAGCGATGGGAGAACATCAGGACGAGAAAAAAGCGCGGGTTTGCCCCGCGCTTTGGATGGGTGAGCGAAATCAGCGCAGTGACAAACGCTCGTCGAGAATACGCGGCGTGAGGAAGATAATCAGCTCGGTTTTGGTATTCGATTTTTTCGTGGTCTTGAACAAGTACCCAAGCCCGGGGATATCTCCCAGCAGCGGCACCTTGCTCACGGATGTGGTTTCCTCGCCATCAAAAATTCCGCCCAGCACCAGAGTTTCACCGTTTTTCACCCGCACCTGGGTCTTGATCCGCTTGGTGTCGATAGCGGGATTGTCTGCAAGAGCCAGCCCGACCGTGCGCGCGGTGTCCTTCTGAACCTCGACCGTCAGAATGACCGCATCGTTGTTGAGAATCTGCGGATCAACCAGCAAGCACAGGAAGGCATCCTTGAACGTTACGGTAGCGGGGTTGTTTGCCGTACCGGGGGTGATGTAGGGGATTTGCGTACCATTGAGGATCACCGCCGGTTTTTGATTGGTGGTCATCACACGCGGATTGGAAATCACCTTGCCCCGGTTTTCTTCCTCCAGCGCACGCAACTCCAGATCGAGCATGTTCCCGTTGGCCGGATCCAGCAGGCTCACCAGGAGGTTGCCGGCACTGGGAGAAAGCGGCAGAGCCTGCCCCGTGCCGATTGCGTTGCTGGGATTTTTGCCGCCAACCGCGAAACTCAGGCGCGTACCCAGGTCACGGCTCCAGCCATCGCTTGCCAACACCACGCGTGCTTCGATCATGACCTGACGCGCAGGCACATCCAGACGGGCGAGCAGTTCACGCACCTCCTGAATTTTGCGCGGGGTGTCTGTAATGATCAGCGTGTTGGTTTTCAGCTCGTACGTGGCGCGACCGCGCTTGGTCAGGACTTTCTGGTCATTGTTTCCCTGGCCCTGCTGTGAGGCTTGCGCCGCAGCCGCGCCGCCCAGGCCCTGCGCCTGCGCCGAGCAGTTCACTGCGCTGTTGGTTGCCGAGTTGAGGAAAGCCCCGGACGCAAAGCCGTACAACATGGTTTGTGCTTCGTCCGCCCGCATGTAGTTAAGCTGAATGTATTCGGTAGCCAGGGGTTCCAGATCCGCCACGGCCGACTTGGCTTCGAACTCGAGCTTTTCCTTGGTCAGCAGTTCGTCCTTGGGCGCAATCCAGATGACGTTGCCATTCTGGCGTTTGTCCAGGCCCTTGGTCTGCATGATGAGGTCGAGCGCCTGATCCCACGGCACGTCTTTCAGGCGCAGGGTGAGGTTGCCGGTCACGGTGTCGCTGGCGATGATATTGAGGCCGGTGAAGTCGGCAATAACCTGCAACACCGAGCGCACTTCAACATTCTGGAAGTTGAGTGAAAGCTTTTCTCCGGTGTACTTCACCTTGCCGTCAGCAGTTTTCTTCTGGGCGTCGTCGCTCTTTTTGACTTCTACGATAAAGTTGTTGTCGGTCTGATAGGCGGAATATTCCCAGCCGCCTTTGGGCTCAATCACCATGCGCGTGTTGTCGCCCAGTTTGTAGGTTTCGATGACCTGCACCGGGGTGCCGTAATCGGCCACGTCCAGACGACGCTGCAGCGCCTTCGGCAATTCGGTGCCGACGAAATCGACGATCACGCCGTTGGACTGCTGGCGAATATTGATGCCTGCCTGCGCATCGGAAAGGGTGGTCACGATACGTGCCTCGCCCGCCGCACCGCGGCGGAAATCGACATCGCGGATGCTGTGAGCCGCCGCGCCAGGCGCCGCCTCGGAAAAGTGCGGGCTGACATTCACCGGTGCGGTGCCTGCGCCGGCCTCACCGAGGGCAATCAGTAGCGACTTGCCATCGATTTGGGCGTCGTAACCAACTGATTTATTCAGGTTCAACACCAGGCGGGTACGCGTGCCCGCCTGCTCCACGTTCACGCTCGACAGCGGTCCGAGATTGGCTTCCACGGTATTGCGTCCCATGGCGTTGCCAGTGTCTGGCAGGTCAAGGGCGATGCGTGGCGGGTTGCCTACGGTAAAACCCGCCGGGGTGGCGGCCAGTGCATTCTTCAAGGTGACGCGCACCACGACTTTGCCGCCAGGCAGGGTCGTGGTCTCGACGCTTTGTACCGCGTTGCTGGTGGGTGGCACGTCGGCGGCGCGCGCCGCGAGCGGCAACACCAAACCGGCGAATAGGGCGATCCCGAACAGATGGCGGGTCATTTTCTGGGCAATTTTCGGCAATGCGTTCATGTCAGCCTCTTTGGAATTCAGTGCTACAAATCATTCTTGCAAATTCAGGGTGCTGGTGCGCTCGGACCAATCTCCGGCGCTATCCTGGACAATTTCACGCAAGGTCACTTCACCGTCGCTGATCTGCGTGACGAGGCCAAAATTCTGGCCGACGTAATTGCCTTTTTTGACGTGGTATATGGCGTTTTCCGGCGTTTTGATCACTGCATTGATCACGCCTTCCTTGGATAACACACCCACCATTTTCAGCGTCTCAAGCGAGAAGGCTTCCAGCGGTTCCTTCGGTCGCGTCAGGTCGGGTTGCATTCCCCCGCCGCCGCCAATCGAGAGCTTCCTCGGCTTGAAAGGATCGGGCAGGTCGAAAGCGTTATACGTAAACGGTTCGTAGACCTTGACCTCAGGCAGCGGCTCGATCTTGCCCTGCATATCCTTGCCGGTCTCGGCAACGAAGGTTCGCAGGTCGTCCATGCCGCCGCCGCCGCAGCCACTTAATCCCAACACCATCACAATACTGGCCAGGCGCTTCATTTCGGCTGCTCCTTGGCTTGCTTGCCACCGGCTTGTTTCTTACTGGAAATGATTTCTTCGTCGTCCAGATAACGGTAGGTTTTGACAATGGCATCCATATTCAGCCCACCATCCTTGATCGGTTCCATCGCAATATTCTGCAAGGTCACGATGCGCGACAGTTTGGAGACGTCGCTGACGAAGGCAGCAATGTCATGGTAGCCCCCAGTGACTTTGACGTGAATCGGCGTTTCCGCGTAAAACTCGGACTTGGTTTCAGCTTCAGGCTTGAACAGCTCGAACTGCAGGCCACGCCCCAGACCGGCCTGGTTAACGTCAGTGATCAGCGCATCCATTTCCTGCTTGTTCGGCAACTGTTTTAGCAAGGCACCAAAAGCCTGTTGAATATCTGTCAGCTGCTTTTTATAAGCGTCCAGATTAATGGCCTGGTTTTTCTTGGTGGTGAACACGCCGCGCAGTTCGGTTTCTTTCTGCTTGCCCGCATCCAGCGTCGCCATGCCGTCACGCCAGTCAAACCACCAGCCCGCCGCCACGATAGCCACGCACAGCAACCCCAACGCCACCAGTTTGGTCGGCAACGGCCAGTCGGCCAGCGTTTTCAGGTCGAGTTTATTGATGTCGTCCAGGGTCATGCTTTGCCCCCCTTGTTTTTTGTATTTTGATTCTTGGAAACTTGTGTGTCGTCCGCCTGCTGGCGCGTCTGCTTGACCGTCAACACGAACTCGTTGGCGCGCAGATTGTTAACTGTGGCCGCCTTGATTTCGACCAGGCTGGCCGATTCAAACCAGGGCGAATCATCCAGGCTGCGCATCAGGGTGGAGACACGTGCGCTCGACTGCGTGTAGCCGCTGATCGTGACAATATCACCCGCCTGTTTAAAGGACTTGAGATAGAGCCCATCGGGCAGCAGGCGAATCATCTGGTCGAACAGGTGAACGACTTCGGTGCGGTTGGATTGCAAGGTTTCGACAACCTGTTTGCGCTCCAGCAAGGCCTGGGTCTGTTCGCGAATTTTTTTGATTTCGCCAATCTGGCCATCAAGCTTGGCGATTTCCTGCGTCAGGAAAGCATTGCGCGCGTCCTGGGTGGATTGCTGCGTGGCAATCACGGTATGCCCTAGCATGACGACCACGACGCCCGCTGCGACAGCGATACCAAGCAGAATATTGAACTGGCGACGGCGCGCGGCACGCGCCAGTTCTCGGTGGGGGAGGAGGTTAATGCGGATCATTGCGGGTCAAACCTCCGCATGGCGAGGCCACAGGCGACGAAGAGGGACGGCGCATCGGCGGTCAACGCCTGTGGCCGGATTTTGGAGCCGACTGCCATGTTGGCAAACGGGTTGACGACCATCGTCGGCGTGCCGGTACGCTGGGCCACCACATCATCGATGCCGGGAATCATGGCGCCGCCGCCTGCCAGCAGAATCTGGTCGACCTTGCGAAACTGAGTGGAGGTGGTGAACAGTTGCAGCGCACGACCGATTTCCATCGCCAGCGTTTCGCTATAGGGCTGCAACACTTCCATGTCGTAGCTTTCGGGCAGCGTGCCCTTGCGCTTGGCATTTTCAGCTTCATCGCTGGTCATGCCGTAGCGGCGCGAAATTTCGTTGTTGAGCTGGTTGCCGCCAAAGCCGTGCTCACGCAAATAAACCGAATCGTTGTCGTGCAGGATATTGATGTGCATGTTCTGCGCACCCACATCGATGATCGCCACAGTCAGCCCGGCCCCGCTGCTGGGCAGCAGGTGGGCAATCTGTTCATACGCGGTTTGCGTGGCATAGGTCTCGACGTCCATGATCAACGCCTTGAGACCCGCTGCTTCGACTGCGGCCACACGGTCCTCGACTTTTTCCTTGCGCGCGGCGGCGAGCAGGATCTGCACATCATCCGGACTGCCGGGCGATGGTCCCAGTACCTGAAAATCCAGATTCACCTCATCCAGCGAAAAAGGAATGACCTGGTTGGCCTCGGTTTCCACCTGATTTTCCAGATCAAGGCCTTTGAGGCTGGCTGGCGCCAGAATCTTTTTGGTGATCACGGCCGAGGAGGGCAGCGCAAGCGCGACGTTCTTGATCCGCGTGCCCAGATTTTTCCAGGCGGTGCGCAAGGCGTCGGCCACCTGATCAAGGTTGGCGATATTGCCATCCGTCACCGCATCCTTGGGCAGGGGCTCGATGACATAGCGCTCGACCCGCAACATCCCTTTGCCCGCATCGGACAACTC
Source organism: Thiobacillus sp. (assembly GCA_049588075.1). Classification (GTDB taxonomy): domain Bacteria; phylum Pseudomonadota; class Gammaproteobacteria; order Burkholderiales; family Thiobacillaceae; genus Thiobacillus. The sequence continues at coordinate 21,818 of JBAVFD010000231.1, read as the reverse complement.
GACCAGCTTGATCGCGGTCGTGCTGATGTCTAGCCCCAGGATGGGCAGACCCTTGGCGGACAGCCAGTCCAGATTGATATTCAGGTGCAAGAGTTTTCCTTTACGCTTCTGTGGGTTGGCGCTTTTTCTTGTTATCGTTTTTAGATGCTAGCAACAACACACGGTTTTTAACAGTTTTTTTCTCGCCACACTGCAAGAGTTGAACACCTGTGTCCAATTTCCAACACCACTAACGCCTATAATCGCCGGAAACTTTAGGCATCACATTGAAGGAATCGGATGTTTTCCAAATGGTGGCATTACGCACTGGCTCTGATCGTCAGCCTCGGCGTGGTCGGTACAGCGCTGGCCGGGCTGGCTGCGGCACTGATTTATCCCAACCTGCCCCCGCTTGAAGCACTGACTGATTACAAACCCAAGCTGCCGCTGCGGGTGTACACGGCTGACGGCGCATTGATCGGCGAATTCGGCGAGGAGCGCCGCGCCTTCATTGCCATCGACAAAGTCCCGCCATACATGAAGCAGGCGATCATCGCCGCCGAGGACGAGCGCTTTTACAGCCATGGCGGGGTGGACACGCTGGGCATTTTGCGTGCGGCGGCATCGAACCTGTTGTCTGGCGGCGCCAAGGAAGGCGCTTCGACCATCACCATGCAGGTGGCGCGCAATTTTTTCCTGTCGAACGAAAAAACCTTCACCCGCAAGCTGTCCGAAGTCATGCTGGCGATGAAGATCGAGCACAATCTGTCAAAGGACAAAATCCTCGAGCTGTACATCAACCAGATTTACCTTGGCCAGCGTACCTACGGCTTTGAAGCCGCAGCGCGTACTTACTTCGGCAAGCCGATGCGCGAGTTGTCGCTGGCCGAGTTCGCCATGCTGGCTGGGCTGCCGAAAGCGCCGTCGCGCTATAACCCGGTGGTCAACTTTCCGCGCGCCAAGACGCGACAGGAATATGTGCTCAAGCGGATGCTTGCGCTTAAATTCATCGACGAGCCGACCTGGCAGGCTGCTGTCAAGCAGAAACTGGTGATCCGGCAGGCGCGTCAGCAAACCGACGTGGCCGCCGATTACGCCGCCGAAATGGTGCGTCAGGCACTGTTCGAGAAATACGGCGAGTCGATCTACAGTTCCGGCTACAAGGCCGTCACCACGTTGCGCCGCGCCCAGCAGGCTGCAGCCAACCTGGCGGTGTGGCGAGGCATTGTCGATTACGACCAGCGCCATGGCTACCGCGGTCCGGAAAAACAGATCAGCCTGCCCGCCGACAAGGTGGAACGTGCAGCAGCGATCGCCAATGTGCTGGAAGACCTCGAGCCGGTCAGCGACATGCAGCCAGCCGTGGTGCTGAGCGCCAACGCCCAATTGATCCGCGCACAATTGCAGGACGGCACGGTGGCCGAGATTGCCGGCAACTCCCTGCCATGGATAGCGAACTGGGTCGCTGGCAAAAAAGGGCGGCAACTCACGCCCGGCTCGGTGGTTCGGGTGCAAGCCGTGGGCAGCAAGCCGCAATGGCGGCTGGCGCAACTGCCCGAGATCGAAGCCGCGCTGGTTGCGCTGAACCCGAATGACGGCGCCATTACGGCACTGGTCGGCGGGTTTGACTTCAACCGCAACAAATTCAACCACGTCACCCAGGCCTGGCGGCAGCCGGGATCGAGCTTCAAGCCGTTCATTTATTCAGCTGCGCTGGAAAAAGGCTATACCCCGGCGACCATGATCGACAACATGCCGTTGACGCTGGCCGCCGAAGAAGCGGGCGGCACCGCCTGGGAACCGAAGAACTACGACGGCAGCAGCAGCGGCCCGGTGCGGATGCGCACCGCGCTGACCAAATCGCTCAATCTGGTGTCGGTGCGTATTCTGCAAGGGATCGGGCCGTATTACGCGCGCGACTATATCCGCCACTTCGGCTTCGACCCGGCACGCCATCCGCCCTATCTCACCATGGCGCTGGGCGCCGGCAGCGTCACCCCGCTGCAGATGGCCGCGGCTTATGGCGTGTTCGCCAATGGCGGCTTCAGCGTCAAGCCTTATCTGATCGACAAGGTGACGGACAAGGACGGGCACCTGCTGATGCAGGCCAGCCCGCAGAAAGTGGGGGGTAATGCGCCGCGCGTGATCGACCCGCGCAATGCCTGGCTGATGACCTCGATGATGCAGGACGTGGTGCGTTACGGCACGGCCGCGCGTGCCGGTCAACTGGAACGCAGCGATCTTGCCGGCAAAACCGGCACCACCAACGATGCACGTGACACCTGGTTCGCCGGTTACAACCCCGACCTGGTGGCCATCACGTGGATGGGCTACGACCAGCCGCGCTCGCTGGGGCACGGCGAAACCGGCGCGCAATCGGCGCTGCCGATCTGGATCAACTTCATGGGTCCGGCGCTCAGGGGGGTACCGCAAACTGGCTGGGCGATGCCCGCCGGGATTGTGGCGGTGGACATTGACCCGGCCACGGGCGCCCGCTTCTCTCCAACGATAGTGGACGAGTTGCTGGGTGATTTGCTGGGCAACAAGGCGACCCGCATGACGGAACATTTTTATCAGGAATTCCCGCCACCTGAAACGCCCGCTGCAAACTCGGGCGCCAAGCCCGCCGCACCGGCAGAACCGGAGACGGCTTTCCCCGGAGAACCGCTATGAAAAATCAGGACATGCGTCGCCGCATCGCCCATGCGGCTGCGCGCTTGCTGGCGGAAGATGGCAGTCTCGATTACGGCAGCGCCAAGCGCAAGGCGGCGCGCCAGCTGGGTGCGCCTGACAGCGGCAGTCTGCCCGACAATCAGCAGATCGAGGAGGCATTGCGCAGTTATCAGGCGCTCTACCAGGCGGATGAAACCCGCGCACTGCTGGCGCTGCTGCGGCAAACTGCCATTGACTATATGGAACAACTGGCTGCTTTCGACCCCCATCTCACCGGCTCGGTGCTCAACGGCACAGCCGGCCCGCATGCCGACATCAACTTGCAACTCTTCACCGACGACCAGAAGGACGTTGAATTCCTGCTGCTGCGCCTCGGTTCCCCTTACCAATCCGGTGAACATCGCACGGCCGACGCCCTCGGCCGCACCTATCCCCGCTACCTCATCAACGACCCACGCGCCCCCGTTGACCTCGTCGTCTACCCCGCCGCGGAACTCCGCAACATGAAGCGCCTGCAGGCCGACGGCAACCCGCGCCGCCTGCGTTTACCCCAGGTGCGAGCCCTGATTTGACCGTTTTCATTGCACCCCCCTGGCATGGAAGCTGCTGATTTGCACCATATGATTCTTTTGAGCAAACGGCCGTGATCCGATTTTTCCGACACTACGTGCCGCTGAATTTATTGTTGCTGGTGCTGATCGAGGCACTGATTCTCGGTGGCGCCATCTACGCAGGTGTCAGCGCGCGTTTCCTCGACGGTGGTGTGATCCCGCGCGAGCTCGACCCGCTGCTGCCCAAGGCGCTAGCCTTCACCTTCGTCATGCTGGGACTGATGACCGCCAGCGGCCTCTACAGCCTGGAGTGGCAGGGCGGCGTACGCGCCCTGTTGCAACGCCTGGGCCTGAGCTTTGGGCTCGGCCTGGTGACCATGAGCCTGCTGTTTTATTTTTTCCCCGCCCTGCTGGTCGGCCGTGGCGCCTTTCTGTTGTCGTTCGGTCTGGCGCTGCTGGGCATTTTGCTCAGCCGCGCGCTGTTTCTCCGCTGGGCGCGGGTGGGGGCGCTCAAAACCCGCACCCTGGTCATCGGCACCGGCAGCCGCGCGGCCCATATCGAGTCGCTCCTGGCCAGACGCGGCCATGCCAGCAATACCCAGATCATCGGCTATCTGCCGATGGGCGGCAGTCATCATTTCGTCGACTATGCCCGCATTCTCGACACCCAGGAACCGCTGCACGAGCTGGCTCAGCGGCTGCAGATCAGTGAGATCATCATCGCCGTACGCGACCGCCGCGGCGGCGGCATGCCAGTGCAGGATCTACTCAAATGCAAGCTGCAGGGCATGCGCATCCTAGAGCTGTCCAACTTCTTTGAACGCGAAAACGGCCATTTGCAGCTCGACTCGATGAACGCCAGCTGGATGATCCTGGCTGAAGGCTTTCATCAGGGCATGGTGCGCGACACCATCAAGCGGATGTTCGATCTGCTGGTCAGCGCGGCCCTGCTGGTCGTCTCCCTGCCAATCATGGCGCTGACCGCCCTGTTGATCAAGCTGGAAAGTCCCGGCCCCGTGCTCTATCGTCAGGAGCGCGTCGGCCATGGCTGCCGCAACTTCACCATCCTCAAGTTCCGCAGCATGGGCATCGACGCCGAAAAAGACGGAAAACCCCGCTGGGCGGGCCAGAACGACAGCCGCGTCACGCTCACCGGCCGCTTCATTCGGCGCACCCGCATCGACGAACTACCGCAGATTTTCAACGTGTTTTTCGGCGACATGAGTTTTGTCGGCCCACGGCCGGAACGCCCCTATTTCGTGCAAGACCTGACGCAGAAAATCCCTTATTACGGGGTGCGCCACACAGTCAAACCCGGCATCACCGGCTGGGCGCAGGTGCGTTACCCTTACGGCGCCACCGACGAAGACGCCATGCATAAATTGCAATACGACCTTTATTACGTCAAAAACCACAGCCTGTTCCTCGATCTCATGATCCTGTTCCAGACCGCGCAAGTGGTGTTGTGGGGCAAGGGGGTACGCTGACCGCGTACGCCCCCGCAACCGACCATGTCCCACACCCTGTTCCTGCTGGCTGCCGTCGGCTATGGTCTGGCGGCGCTGACCTATCTGGGCTTGTCCGGTCTCATCGTGGCCAGCTGGCGACGGCGGCCACAGGGACGCTTGCTGCTGCTCGCCACCGGACTCAGCGCCGTTTGGGGGGCGCTATTGACGCTCACCCTATGGGGCGTGCTGCCGCCGCGGCTGGGACTCGCCGCCGAAGTCGCGCGCAACGGTGCCTGGCTTGCCCTTCTGCTGTATATCCTGCAGCTGCGCCTGCCAGCGGGCGCAGCGCTGCCTGCGCCGCTACGCTTCATCCGCACCCTGGCCGGTGTGCTTGTCTTCGGACTGCTCCTCGCCAGCGTGTATCCCTGGATCGCTCCGGGCCAGTTCATGCAGACGGCCGGCAATCTGGGGCTGGTGCTGCTGACCGTCATGGGGCTGGTGCTGATCGAACAGGTGTATCGCGGCGCCCGTTCGGAAGACCGCTGGGCGATCAAATTTCTCTGCCTCGGTTTGGGCGGGCTGTTTGTGTACGATTTTTATCTCTATGCCAACGCCACGCTGTTCAACGTCCTGGATGCCCATGTGTGGGCGGCGCGTGGATATGTGGCAGCACTGGTGACGCCGCTGATCGCGGTCTCCGCCGCGCGCAACCCGGAATGGGCCGCACCGGTCGGACTGTCGCGCAGCATGGCCTTCCACACCACCAGCCTGCTGGGAGCGGGGATTTATCTGCTGCTGATGGCGAGCGCCGGCTATTACCTGCGCCTGTTCGGCGGCGAATGGGGCGACGTGGTGCAAACCGTGTTCATTTTCGCCGCCGCCATGCTGCTGGTGCTGCTGATGTTTTCCGGCACCCTGCGTGCCCGCCTGCGGGTGTTTCTGTCCAAGCATTTTTTCAGCTACCGTTACGACTACCGTGAAGAATGGCTCAACTTCACCCGCACCCTTACCGAGGGCCAGCCCGGCGAGCAACTGTGCGAGCGGGCGGTCGAGGCGCTGGCCCGGCTCATCGAAAGCCCCGGCGGCGCGCTGTGGATGCGCGAAGGCAACGTCGGCTATCAACGCGCCAGCCACTGGAACTGGGCCGACATCCACGGCACCGAGCCGGCCCATTCACCCTTCATCCAGTGGCTCACCCGCACACAATGGGTGGCGGATCTCGACGAAATGAAAACCCGCCGCGACCTCTACGACGATCTCGATGCACCCGCCTGGATCCGGCAAACAAACGGTGCCTGGCTGGTGGTGCCGCTGATGCTGCATGAGGAACTGCTCGGTTTTGTCGTGCTGAAGCATTCATTGGGCAACATCCCCTTCAACTGGGAAGTCAGCGACCTGCTCAAGCTTGCGGCGCGTCAGGCGGCCGCGCACCTGGCGCAGATGCGCGCCTCCAACCAGCTCATCGTGGCGCGCCAGTTCGAATCCTTCAACCGCACCACAACCTTTGTCATCCACGACCTGAAGAATCTCGTTGCCCAGTTGTCGCTGCTGCTGGCCAATGCCGAAAAACACAAGCACAACCCCGAATTCCAGGCCGACATGCTGGATACCGTTGAAAGCGCAGTGACCCGGATGAACAAGGTCTTGGCGCAACTGCGCCGGGGCGGCGATGAAGCACGGGCTGAGTCGGTGGCGCTGGCGGATATTCTGGCCGACGCCGCCGCCAGCAAGCAGGCATTCAAGCTGCGCCCCACGCTAGACTTGCCCCCGGAAACTTTGCGTGTGCGCGCCGAACGGGAACGCCTCACCCGCGCCATCGGTCATTTGCTGCAAAATGCGCTGGAAGCCACGCCCCCTACCGGCAAGGTCACGCTGCGCGCATTTGAAGAATCCGGACAGGCCATCATCGACATCATCGACTGCGGCAGCGGGATGGACGACGAATTCATCCGCACCCGGCTGTTCCAGCCGTTCGATTCAACCAAGGGGGCAGGCATGGGCATCGGCGCGTATGAGTGCCGTGAAACCCTGCATGCGCTGGGTGGCAATATTGAAGTAAGCAGTACGCCAGGCAGCGGCACCCATTTCCGCCTCCGCCTGCCGCTGGATAATCATTCTGGAGGAGACGCCGCATGAGCGACGCCAAACAAAAAGTTCTACTGGTGGAAGATGACCCCGGGCTGCAGAAGCAGATGAAATGGAGCCTGAGTGATTACGAACTGGTGGTGGCTACCGACCGCGACAGTGCCATTGCCCAATTGCGCCGGCACGAGCCCCCGGTGGTGCTGCTCGACCTCGGCCTGCCACCCGATGTCGACGGCGCCACCGAAGGCCTGGCGACCCTGCAGCAAATCCTGTCGCTCGCCCCCGCCACCAAAGTCATCGTCGTGACCGGCAACCTCGATCGCAGCAATGCGGTGAAAGCCATTCATCTCGGTGCCTATGACTTTTTCCAGAAGCCCTTTGACCCCGACGTGCTGGCGTTGATGATTGCGCGCGCGCTGCATGTCCACGCACTGGAAATCGAAAACCGTCTGCTGGCCGCCAAACAGCAGGGTTCAGCGCTGCAGGGGCTGATCACCAGCAGCGAATCGATGCTCAAAGTGTGCCACACCGTTGAAAAAGTCGCCCCGGCCAACGTTACCGTGCTGCTGCTCGGCGAATCCGGCACCGGCAAGGAAGTGCTGGCGCGCGGGGTGCACGAACTGTCGCCGCGAGTGGGCAAACGTTTTGTTGCCATCAACTGCGCGGCGATCCCCGACACCCTGCTGGAATCCGAGCTATTCGGTTATGAAAGAGGCGCGTTTACCGGCGCAGCCAAACAGACCGTCGGCCGCATCGAATACGCCAACGAAGGCACCCTGTTTCTCGATGAAATTGGCGACCTGCCGATGCCGCTGCAAGCCAAATTTCTGCGTTTCCTGCAGGAGCGCGTGATTGAACGTCTGGGCGGACGCGGTGAAATCCCGGTCGACGTACGCGTCGTCTGCGCAACCCACCGCGATCTCGCCGGCATGATCAAAGAAGGCAGCTTCCGCGAGGATCTGTATTACCGGCTGTCCGAAATCACCGTGAAAATCCCGCCGTTGCGCGACCGACCCGGCGATGCGGTCCTGCTGGCGCAGGCCTTCCTCGAACGCTACGCGCGCGAACTGGGGCGCCACATCCGGGGCTTCACCGCCGACGCACTGGGCGCACTGGAAGCCCACGCCTGGCCCGGCAACGTGCGCGAAATGGAAAACATGATCAAGCGCGCCACCATCATGGCCGACGGCAGCCAGATCACCGCTGCCGATCTCGGATTCAATAACGGCCATGCCGAGCCACAACCGCTCAACCTGCGCCAGGCGCGCGAAAACGCCGAACGACAAGCCATTAGTCGCGCGCTCGCCAGTTGCGACGGCAGCATCGCCCAGGCCGCCGAACTGCTCGGCATCACCCGCCCGACCCTGTATGGCTTGATGGCGAAAATCGGGGTGAAATAAGCAACCGGCAAGCGGGCTGCTGCGTCATCGAGTCCGGTGGCGCAACCCCAGCAAGGCAGGCGTCAGCAGCAATTCAAATACCTGACCGGCAAACAGACCGACCGCACTTAGCATGCCGAAATGTGCCGTGGGGCGGTAGTCGGACAACCCAAGCAGGCTGAACTGCGCAATCAACACGATCGAAATGGCGATCACCGCGCGGCCCGAACTTTCCACGCTGCGGATGATGGCGAACACTGGACTGATACCGTGCTGAATGCGATGCTGGTAGCCGTGATACAGGTGGATGGTATCGTCCACCGTGATGCCGAGAATGATGCTGGCAATCAGCACGGTGGCGACGTCGAGCGTAATTCCCGTGGTGCCCATCACCACAAAGATGAAGAACAGTGGCGCCAGGTTGGGGATCAGGCAGATCAGCGCGGCCTTGAACGATCGGAACAGCAGTGCCATCAGCAGCAGAATTTGCAGAAATGCCGAGGAAAAGCTCTTCAACTGGCCATTGACGATGCGGTTAGTCTGGTCGGCGAACAGCTGGCCAAATCCCGCAATGTCATAGCGCACCCCGGCGATGGGATGGGCTGCAAGGTGCGCGCGGATCCGGTCGATCACGTCGGCTGTTTCGTTGGCGCCGTGTACGTTGAGGCTGAGGAGGACACGACCGCGTTGGAATTCGTGGTTGACGAGCTCATACATATCCTTGCCATCGTAAATGAGCAGCAGTTGCTCGATCAGCTTGCGGTCGGTCGGCAGCGCATTCGGGCCGCGTTCCACTCCGCTGAAGGCATGGTTCATTTCCTCCAGCACATCGACCAGCGAAAAGCTACGGTCGATTTCCGGCTGCTGTTCCAGCCAGGTCTGCAGCGCCTTGATCTGGGCCAGGCGGACGGGGTCTTTCAGGCTGTCGCGTGCGGTGCCGGTGAGGACGACTTCCAGTCCGGTGACGCCGGAAAGTTTGCTTTCAATCCGGGCGGTGCTGCGGCTGAGGGGGTGGTTGGGCGCGAAAAACTCCAGAATGTTGGATTCGACCTTGACCTGCATCACCAGTGGAATGGTCGCCAACACCAGTAATGCGGCGGATATCAGCACGGCTTTCGCATGCCTGAGACTAAATACGGCCACCGCTGCAGCAATATGGCGCGCATGCGAAAGACCGGAGCCACGGCGTGGCCAGCGTGGTATATCCCATTTCAGCAGGATGGGCGGCACCAGAATGAACACCACCAGAAACACCATGAGGGTACCGATGGCACCTGACAGGCCGAAGGCTTGCACCGGTGGGATGTTCACCCACACCAGGCTTAGCATCCCCGCACCGGCGGTCAGCACGGTGAGAAGACCGGGTATGAAGGTTTCTTTCAGCGCTCGTGCGATGCGTTGCGGCCGGGATAGCAGCGCAACACGGCCGCGCTGGATGGCCGCATATAAATGCAGCATGGTGGCGATGGTGTACGCCGCCATCAGGGTGGGGATCATCGCGGTAACAGGTGTGTAGGGCTGATTGAATATGACCAGCCCGGCCACGCTGGCCGATACCACGGTACCCATGGCCAGCCCGCCTATCACCACCGGGCGTATGCGCCCGACCACCCACCACAACAGCGCCATGCCGATGACGAACGTGAGCGGAATGAAGATCGCACTGTCGCGCCAGAGCGAGCGCAGTTCCGCGACTGTCTGCGCCACCGTACCGGCGGTGGCGGTGTGGTAGGTGTCGAGTTTCTCGGCGGTGATCGCCGCGTCGAGTGCGTGTTCGATGTCGCGGCGGGCGAGGCTTTCTTTCAGGAATTTCGGACGCACCACCAGCGCGATGGCACGGCCATCGCGCGAGACGATCAGGCCGGGGGCAAAGGGGTCTCCCAACACGCGGGCTTTCCATTGCGCCGGCGTGTGTGCGGTCAGATGTTTGGGATCGACCAGCAGGGACACGGAAAAACCGTCGTCGGTGGCGTCGATGTGTTCCAGCGTGGTCAGCGTCAGCACCCGGTCGACCGTAGGAAGCGCTGCCATTTTTTTCGCTACACGGTCGAGTGCGGTGAGAAATGCCGGGCTGTATAGGTTGTCACCCTCGAACAGGGCGACGATGGCTTCGTCGTTGGGGAATTCCTTGAACAGCGATTCGCGCAGCTGGATGGTGGGCGAACTGGGGGGCGAGTAGATGTCCGGTGCGTTGTTGAAATGAAGCTTCAACACGAACGGTATCGATACCAACTGGATCCCGAGCAGGATTGCCAGCGCCAGCCAGGGCGGCAGCATGCGGCTGCCATTGATCCAGGATTTCAGCATTGCCGTGCTGTCTTAGTGGTCAAAACTTGCTGCGCCATCCCAGGGCAAGGAAGGAGTGATCCTTGTGGAACCCGAACACGGTGCCGTTCTCCCCATCGAAATAATAGGCAGCAGCATAGAGTTCATGCGTCTCCCAGCCCAAGTAACTGATCTGGGGGCCAATGTAGACATTGCGCACATTCAGGCCACCGGCAAATTTCAACCCCGCATTCCAGCGCGCCTGCCCGAACGTGGTGTTGACCTCGCCATTCACGCCATAGTATTCGCCGAGTTCGAGGATGGTCTGATCGGTTTGCAGGGTATGCCCGACAAGTTGCAGATTGACACGGGTGTCTTTGCCACCCGGAAAGAACTCCACCGCACCCACCCAGTCCAGCGCGCTGGTGTTGATCATGTCACCGGTGGGACGGGTCACCGGGACATCGCTGGTATAGCCCAACTCCATGCGCCAGGTGTAGGCCCCCGTCACGAATTCGGCATCGGCGCCGGCGAAATTGTTGTAAGGATGGATGGCAGTGAGCGAGGGCTCGGTGGTATTGACGCGGTAGTAGGGTAACGACTGGCGGGTACGTGCGAGGGTGATGCCAAAGTCGATTGGATCGCCCGTGCGGGTCAGGCGCAACGCGCCGCCACCATCGCCATAGCCGAATTCATCCTGGCTTTGGTTGATTTTGGCCGCCTTGACCAAACCGGCGATTGCCGGGCTTGAAACGATCCCGATGACTTCACCGGTGGTCTGATTGATCGGACTCCAGACACTGTCAATATCCGGCAACTGCGCGCCGCGGAATGCCGGCAGCCACACTGCATCCAGCTTGTATTCCCCAAAACTCTGTTCCCAGCGCGCGGCCAATTGCGCGCGGCGGCGGTCCGGCAAATCATCCAGAACGAAACGCGTAAAATCAACGCGACTCACCCGGTCAGCCAGCGGAACCTCGTCCACCCGACCCCAGATCACGGTTTGTGAGCCCAGCGTCAGGCGTGTATTCCCGCTGCGGTAGCGCACATAGGTGTCGGTGTAGTCGGCCAGCAATTCAGTGTAGTCAGATAGGCCACCCGCCTGCGCCGTGCCATCCACGCGCGCACCGGCACGAAATTCCCATTCACGGCTGGGTTGCCACAGCACATGCGCGCTGGCGCTCAGTGTGGAATAGGAATCGGCTTGTGGCGTATCGGGCAGGGCGCCCGCTTCGAGCAGCAGGTCATCCATGCCGTATTTGAGCGTCGGGGTGAACGCCTGTCCCTCTGGCGTGCGACTGCGCGGTGCAGGCGGGGGCAGATCGTCTGCCGGACTGGGCTGGGTTGCTGCCGCAGCCGGGGTGTCCTCCGATGGCGCCGGGCGCGGTTTGCGCGTCGTGGTGCGCGGTGGCGGCAGATCGTCCGGTGCGTCCTGGGCTACGGCACGAAGGGGCGGCAACTCGTCGGCAGCCGCCACGCTTTCGGAGACAAACACGGGCAAGGCAGCCAGCGACAGGCTTAAGGCCAACAGCTGTTTTTTCATGGGCGATATTCCGTTTCCAGACTTTCGTCAGCGAGGGCTTGCGAGGTGAAGAGTTTGGCGGGCAACTTCTGATCGTACAGCGCAGCGTCGATCACCAGGCGGGTTTCATGGCCGCTGGCCAGATCGATCATGCGGCTGTCGGTGAGCGTCCAGTAGCCCTGATTGCGTTTTTTGCTGCGCAGCAGCCAGCGCTTGCTGGGTGTATCCAGGTCTTTCTCGTAAAAGTCCACCCGCTGCACGATGGCGGTAGCGGGGTCAATCCAGCTGATGCGCTTCTTGTACACCGAATCGCCCGCATCGAGCGGCACGCTTTCGAGCACCACGCAGAGGATGTCATTTTCAGTCTGCTTGCCAAGCAGGCGGTGGCGATCCTGGGAGGGTTTGCGTTCCTGCAGGTCCTCGAAATACAGGTCGGAGCCGACGAAGCGCCCGCCCTTGCGTTCGCTGGAAATGCGCCGCACCCGGTCGAGTGCAGGCAAATAAAGCCACTGGTCGGTGCTGCCGTCGGCTTTGTCGATGCTGAGCAGGCCGGTTCCGGCGATGTCTTCCGGACCGAGAAAACGGATCAGGTTGGCGGTTTCGCCGCCCGATTTGTCGAGCCGGTAGGCGGCAATTTCACGGATGCGCGGCGCACGGCCTTTTTCGGTGAGCACCATGCGGCCGAGCGTGACAAGGTCGCGCCCGTTGGGTCGGTCATAGACGCGCTGCGCCAGATCGGAGGCCTCGTCGGCCAGGGCAGTTGACCCTGCGGCGCAACCGAACAAGCACAACAAGATAACAAGTGCGGCACGCCACCGCTGGCTTAAATTTTGCTGAAACATCTGGGATATTCACTTGGAACCATCATGATTGATCACACTATCGGCATAATTGCCGGAAAATGTTGTCGGCCAATCCACACGACCGCCGAATCCGCGACTGTCTTACCCATACAGAAAGCTCGCATGCATCTATTCTCGCATCAGCACGCCCCCCGGCCAACCCGTTTGCTGCTGGCTTGTTTATTGGGTCTTGGGCTGGCCGCCTGCGGCGGAAAAAGCAGCGACGCGCTGGTTGACCAGGCTAAATCCAGCATCGCCAGGGGCGACACCAAGGCCGCCATCATCCAGCTCAAGAATGCGGTGGCGGCGGACGAAAAGAATGGCGCCGCACGCTATCAGCTCGGCAAGCTCTATCTGGAAGCGGGCGACGCGGCATCCGCCGAAAAAGAACTGAAGCGGGCACGCGAGGCTGGCTATGCCGCCGACGCCGTCAATCCGCTCCTTGCACGCGCCTTGATCAAGCAGGGTGAATTTCAGCGTGTGCTCGACGAACTGCCCGCACCCGCCGGGGAAACACCGGCCGCCGCCGCCATGCTGACCATGCGCGCCACCGCCGAACTGGCACTGGGCCGCAAGGATGCCGCGCGCAAAGGCCTGGAGCAGGCGCAAAAACTTGCGCCCCATGATCCCGGCGTCCAGCTCGCCCTGGCGCGTCTGGCGCTGGCGGACAACGACACCGAGCAAGCGATGCGCGCCATTGATCAGGCCTTGCAAGCCGATCCGGCCAACCGCGACGGCATGCTGCTCAAAGGCGACCTGCTACGCGCCACCCGTCAGCCCGCCAAGGCCGCTGAAGTATATCGCGCCGCACTCAAGACCGATCCCGGAAACGTTGACGCTCGCCTCGCGCTGGCGACCATGGCGCTGGAAGAAAATCGGCTCGCAGACGCCCGCGCCGAAGTCGGCGCCGCCCTCAAAGTCGCGCCCAAGAATCTGCATGCGCGCTACACCCAGGCACAGATCGAGTTCCGCGATAAAAAATTCGAGGCCGCGCGCGACCAGCTCGCCGCCGTACTCAAGACCGCGCCCAATTTTGCACCCGCCCTGTTGCTGGGCGGTGCGATCGAATATGCGCTGGGTAATTTGCAAACCGCCGAGGCGTACTTGAATAAAGTCGTCAAAACCGCGCCGGCCAACGTGTACGCCGTGCGTTTGCTAGCGGCCACGCAGCTCAGGCTCGGCCGCGCTGATGACGCTGCGAGTACGCTTGCGCCCGCCCTGAAGGCCGCGCCACAGGATGCCGGCGTACAGATCGTCGCGGGGGAAATCGCGCTGGCGAAAAAAGCCTACTCCGAAGCCGCCGAACACTTCGAGGCCGCCGCCAAACTCAGCCCCGGCAGCGCCGTCATCCGCACTGAACTTGGCCTGGCACGGCTGGCGCAGGGCGACAGCCGTGCCATGGCCGACCTGCACACCGCAGCCGGAATGGAGGGCGATGGCGGCCGCGCCGACACACTCATCATTCTCAGCCAACTGAACAGCAAGCAATATGATGCCGCCCTGGCGAGTATCGCCGCACTGGAAAAGAAACAGCCCGCCAGCCCCCTGACCTGGAACTACCGCGGTGCGGCGTACATGGGTAAACAGGATGTGGCGCGAGCACGCGACAGTTTCGGCCAGGCACTCAAGCTCGACCCGGCCTTTTTCCCCGCCGCCGCCAATCTCGCACAGCTCGATTTGCAAGCCCAACAACCCGCTGCCGCGCGGCGGCGCTTCGAGGACATCCTCAAGGCCGACCCCAAGCACCTCAACGCCATGCTGGCGCTGGCCGATTTGAGCTTGCGCGAGAAGGATGAAAGCAACTATGTGAAATGGCTGGAGAAAGCCGCCGCCACCCATCCACAGGCATTGCAACCGCGCGTGGCGCTGGCGCGCCACCTGCTCGCCCGTGGCGACAAGAACCGGGCGCTCGCCATCGCGCGCGAAGCTGTCAACGCCCAACCCGGCAACCCGGTGGCGCTCGACCTCCTCGGCTCCACCCAACTGGCACTGGGAGACACCACCAACGCTCTCGACAGCTATCGCAAACTGGCCGAACGTCAGCCAGGCCAGGCCGCTCCCCTGGTCAAGCTCGCCAGCGCACAGATCATTGCCAAAGACCTCACCGGCGCGCGCAAAACCCTGCAAGACGCCCTGCGCATCCAGCCCGATTTTCTCGAAGCGCAACTGATGCTGGGTGGCATCGATATCCAGGGCGCACGTTTTGACGACGCCCGCAAACTCGCCAAACAAGTGCAGCAGCAAAAACCCGACAGCCCGGCCGGCTTCGTTCTGGAAGGCGACACCGCGTTTGCCCGCAAGGACTACCCTGCCGCGCTGGCCGCCTTCGAGCACGCACATAAACTAAGCCCCTCTGGCGCGATGCTCGTCCGCCAGTTGCAGGTTCTCAACGCCAGCCAGCGCAGCGAAGAAGGCGAGAAACGCCTGCTCAACTGGCTGGCTGCTTATCCGCATGATTTCGGCGTCCGGGCGGCGCTGGCGGAAAATCTGCTCAAGCGCAAACAGTATGCTGCTGCGGCCGAACAATATCTGATGCTGAACAAGAGCAGTCCCGGCAATCTGCTTGTGCTTAATAATCTGGCATGGGCATTGTCGGAGCAGAATGACAAACGCGCGTTATTCTTTGCGGAACAGGCTTTGAAACTGAATCCGGACAACCCTTCCGTACTCGATACTTATGGTTGGCTACAGGTTTGCATGGGTGACGCCGCCAAGGGGCTGGGGATTTTGAAAAAAGCGCAATCCAAAGTCCCAGATTCCGCCGAGATTCAGTGGCATCTGGCATATGCTTTAAACGCAAATGGCGACAAGTCGCGCGCGCGCCAGGAGCTGAAGATGCTGCTGGATCGAAATGTCAGCTTCGGTGCTGAAGCCCAAGCGCACGCGCTTTACCAACAACTGACCGCAATCCCCTGAGGTTTCCATGCGCTCTCATTCCTTCCGTATCGCGCCGCTCACCCTATCACTCGTACTTGCCTTGTCTTCGGTTGCCGCGCTATCCGGCTGTGACCGTAGTGCCAATCTCAGCGTCGAGGAACACATCGAACGTGCCAAGGTTTTTCAGAGCAAGGGCGATACGCGAGCCACGATTCTCGAATTGAAAAATGCAGTCCAGAAAGATCCCAAAAATGCGCAGGCACGCTGGCTACTGGGATCCGCCTACCTCGACATGCGGCTGGGTAGTGAAGCAGAAACCCAATTCAGCAAAGCCGTACAACTTGGCATCAACCCACAGAGCGCACGTATTCCACTGGCTCGTGCCCAGCTTTATCAAGGCAATTTCCAGAAGATTCTGGACACCCTTACTGCTCTTGACACCGAAGAACCTGGCATCCTCGCCCAGATTCTTGACCTTCGCGGCAAAGCCCTGCTCGGACTGGGCAAATACCCCGAGGGTTGTCCATTATTCGATCGCGCCATTCTGGTCGACAAAACCTATCCCCCTCCTTTTCTGGGCCGCGCCCGTTGCGAATTTAACTCAGGCCAGGTCAGTGCTGCCGTGGCCACCGCGAAACTGGCCACCGAACTTGACCCGAATCGACTGGAATCCTGGTATTTGCTGGGAGATCTTTATCGATCACTCGGCCAGGCCAACGATGCGCTGGCTGCATACGACCACGCACTAAAGATCAAAGCCGACGACTTCGACGCCATCGCATACAAGGCGATGACCTTGCTATCGCTCAAACGGATAGAAGAGGCTGAGGCAGAAATCAAGCGACTCAACGAAATCCGGCCTCAGGCCGTTCTAGCCAAATATCTGCAAGCCTATATTTACCACCAGCAGGGTAAAAACAACGAAGCGGCCAATCTGCTTCAGCAAGTTCTAAAAGAGAACCCGGATAACCCGCAGGCGCTTCTGCTCTATGGCACGGTCAACTACGTCATCAAGAATGACGAAATTGCCCTTTCCAGCTTCAATAAAGTACTCGGCATGACCGACCTCCCTGAGGCACGGCTGCTGCTTGCTGCTACTCAGTTGCGGATGGGGGCCAACGCCGACGCGGTAAAAACCTTGGCCCCGCTCCTCAGCCAGGGAAATAACGCCAAAGCTTTCCTCCTGGCCGGGCAGGCAACACTCAATCTGGGAGATCTCGACCACGGCATGGCCTATCTAGCCCGGGCAGTTACCCTCGCCCCCAAAGATACGGTGATCCGCAGCACCTTGGCGCAAAACCAGCTACTTACAGGCGACCAGCAGGGCGTTCGTGGCTTGGAATCGGTTATTACCGACAACCCCAATGACACGCATGCTTATTTGCTTCTTGCCACGTCCCAAATCGGAAAAGCCGACTTTAAGGGCGCACTTGCCACCCTACAGCGAATGGCCGCAGCGCAGCCGAGCAATCCGCTCACCCATGTGCTCATCGGCCGCATTCACCTGATGCAGCAAAATCTGACGGCGGCCCGTCAGGCATTCGAGCGCAGCCTGGCAGTCGATGCCAGTTTTTTGCCGGCAGCTGGCGCCTTGGCTGATCTGGACATTCAAGAGAAGAAGCCTGCTCAGGCGCATGAGCGTTTCAAGCGCATCCTGGCGAAGTCGCCTGACAACCTCGGCGCCTTGCTGGGACAGGCACGCACTGCCCAAGTTCTGGGGGATCAGGGTGAATACGTAGCCAATCTGAAACAGGCCATTCAAAGCCATCCGGACGCATTCGAACCGGTCAGCCAACTGACCCTGTATTACATCAATCAGGCACGTCAGCCCAAATTGGCACTTGAAGTGGCGCAAAAGGCCGCACAAGCTAACAATGGCAATCTGGCTTTTCTCGACAACCTGGGTCAAGCCCTGCTCGCTGCCGGACGCAAAAAGGATGCGATCGATACTTACACCAATGTCACCAACCGAGCACCCAACTCGGCCCTGGCTTGGTATCACCTGGCTTGGGCACAACGTGTGACGGGGGATATGAATGCGGCGCTGAAATCGCTGCAGAAATCAGTTCGGCTTGCCCCAGACTATCTTGACGCGCACATTGCTCTGGCCGGGCTGTATGTCATATTGGGGCTGCAAGATCAGGCCCTGCAGGAAACCCGCACGATTCAAGCTCTGAATCCGCAATCCCCCACCGGCTACAACCTGGAAGCTGAACTTCTGGCACGCTTCAAAAAACCCGATGCCTCGCTACAGGCCTTGGCACGCGCCTATGAGAAAGTGGCTTCTTCAGACACTGCTGCAACCTACCACCTTGCCCTCCTGCGTGCGGGCAAGTCCGAACAAGCGGAGCAACTCGCCCAACAATGGCTCAAACGGCATCCTGGCGACGTAACTTTTCGCATGTATCTGGCAGGCGCTTATCTAGGCCAGCACAAGACAGACCTTGCCATCGCTCAGTATCAGCAGGTCGTTAAAATCCAACCCGGCCAGGTAATGGCACTCAACAACCTTGCCGCGCTGCTTATAGAGAAAAATGACCCAAGCGCCTTTGGCTACGCTCAACGTGCCTATTCCCTGCAGCCGGCCAACCCGGTCGTCATGGACACCCTTGGCTGGGGGCTGCTCCAGCAAGGCAAGCTGCAGGAAGCGCTACCCCTTCTGAAACAAGCCGCACAGGCCATGCCGGATTCCCCGGCCGTTCAATACCACTGGGCGGCCGCCCTGGCTAAATCGGGTGAAAACACTCAGGCCCGGGGTGTCCTGCAAAAGGCACTCAGTTCGCCCCAGCGCTTCAGCGAACGCGATCAGGCGTCAGCCCTGTTGAAAACCATCGAGGCTTCAAATCCACGTTAGGTTATATCCATCGCATGGGCTTGCTTCAAGCCATGCCGCCATGCGGCGTCCGGCGACGCGTGAAATGACCATCTGTCATGTCATGCTGCCGGCGGGTTCCGTGCTTCCCCATATCTTCCTTATCGGAAAGCTTTATGGCCGCAAACATCCGAGACACCCCATCTCCGATATCCAAGGGGCGTTCCCTCCAATTCCTTTGGCCCATGGCCTAGTGCCGGCAGCCACGCCGACCACTGTTGACTGCTTGTCCGGCTAACCCCGTCACGCTTTCAGACATGAGGTGAGATATCCCCAGGCAGGCGCGCGCCATCGCTGCCCAACCGCCGGATCGCCTTACGGCTTCATGCCCCAGCCCTGCTCGGCAACGCCCTCATGCAGTTCTTGCGCGGGCTTTCAGCTTCGCTCCACACTTACCCCCAAACCCAACCGCTTTACACAGATGCGCTTAACTTCGTTTGATGTGGTCAACTTACGGCGGGGCTTACACAAACGAAAGCGCGCCCATGGCGGGCACACAAAATAAAAGCCCCAAGGCCTAAGCCTTGGGGCTTTCAAATTCAACTACTGTAATCAGGCTTGCTTGCGGCGACGCAGGCTCACACCCAATCCAACCAGACCCAAACCCATCAGCGCGATGCTGGTAGGTTCAGGCACACCGAACACTACATCCAGTGAACCAGTGATTGTCTGGGTACCAGAAACCGTGAAGTCGTTCAACTGGCCGGACTGGAACGAAAGGTTGTAGAACGGAACGGGATTGATGAAGTATTTGGAACCATCAGCATTCAACACAAAACTGGTCATGGTACCAAAGCTGCCGCAGTTAATGGCAGGGCAAGTGGATAGCGTAGGATCCAGCGTGCCCACGCCGGAAGCCAAGACTCCCGTCGCGATCAGTGTGTCAGTGCTAGTCGTCGTCCAAGGCAAAGCACCATTGGCAGGCGCTGTAAAGCTGCCAAACGATGAGAGATCATAGTCGATCCACACATTCAGGCTGCCACCCGGGCTAAAATTAAAGGTCGTGACGCCACCACTCGTGCTGTAAGTGCCTCCACCCTGCAGGAAAGCATACATAAGGTAAGTGTTGCCCAAGCCAGTAAGACCGCCGGGGATGGGGTTAGTACCGTTGTCCTTCACAAACTGACCCGCCTCCCATTTAATGGAGGTTGCGAAGTTACCTGCACCATCGAAGGACACGACTTCGACATAGTTACCGGTAATTTTGTCAGCCACGTACGTGGTGCCGCCAGCGGTCGAATCCGGGTCGATAGTAAAATCGTTGTAAACAGCAGCCGAAACACCGGCACTTGCCGTGGCCATGGCTGCGATCAAGCTTGCTTGAACCAGTTTCAGATTGAATTTCATGTTGCACTCCTTAAAGTTGACTTCTGACCCAAGGCATTCGCCTTTCTTGCCTTGCCCATAGTAAAGCACAGGCCGTGCCAACAGCTTCAATACCATTAAATATCATATACATATGAATTTTTCAGGTCGGTTTCTTGGCGCGAAGTGTAAAAAATCCTGACACATCTTCGCTGAAACTCTGCAAGAAAGCCGCGCCGGCCCACCCATTAATTTCCCCCTGGCCCGAACAGTCTGAACGGTTTCCGCAAACAGGGAATCATGAAACTTCAGGAACGGGCCCGAGACAAACGCCAGTTGACATAAGCGATAGCAAGTCGTTGTAGCAGGTGGGCGTTGCCACCCGGACGCCAGGTATGTTTCAGCTTGCCCGTATAGGCGTCGAACTGCATGCTGTGCGGCACCGCTCGTACCTTTCCACGGCCAAGCAGGATTTTCAGTGCCTCGGTGCCCGCCATGCCGGCGCACAGCTGACACGCCAGTCCAGTTGACGGCACGCGTTGGGTCTTGAAATCGACGATTTCCGGGTAGACCAGATAGCCCCGGTGCAGCAGGGCGGGGGCCAGACCAACCAGAAAACGGGTGGGCCATTCATCTTCGGGCGCGCCTTGCAGACGGAAGTATTCCTCGAAACCAGGGCCTTCCGGTAAAAAATTGAGTACCGCCGCCCCCATACCCAGTGGAACTGCGAAGGTGATGGGAATGCCACGTTCGCGGCAGGCATCGTAGACCAGGCGGCGTGCAGAAAACACAAAGTAGTCCAGGCCATCCACGTAGAGGTCTACGCCATCCAGAAATGCGTCCACGTTATGAGGCTGCACCCCGTCGTCAAACACACGGATGTCCAACTCGGGATTGATGTCACGCGCCAGACCGGCCATGACCTGCGCCTTGGGCTGCCCCATGCTGCTCATGCTGGCACCTGCCTGGCGGTTGAAGTTGACCAGATCAAACAGGTCGAGGTCCGCTATATGGAATTTGCCAATACCCAGCCGGGCCAAGGTCAAAAGATGGACGCCGCCAGCGCCGCCCAGCCCGGCAATGGCGATCTTTTTGCCACGCAGTGTCTCCTGCTCGTCAGGCGTGAGCCAGCCCAGGTTGCGGCCAAATGCCTCGCTGTAATCGAACGTGCGCACAATAGCGCTTCAGGATTCCTCTCTCAGCAGACGCCCCAGAATGCCTTCCTGGTCGTGTGCCGAGAAAAAATATGGGTAGAGGCTACGGTCTTTGGCCGATTTCCCTTTGCCACCGAACTCTTCAATTTTTTGCCGCATGTATTCCAGTTCCAAGTGCATCAGCAACACGGGGAAATTGACTCGATTGTTCATTTTTTCTTCACCAATCTGCTTGAAGCCCAGCATTTTTTCATAGAAGACTTTATGGCGAGGAACGATTTCGATGATGGCGTCGGTGCATTCATGGATGACACCATACAAGTAGGCAATATGAATCAGACTCGCCAGCAATTGCTTGGAGCCAATTTTCTCGTCAATGGCGAGTTTACTCAGTTCGCCGACACGCTTGCCCTGTGCACGCAAAGCATCAATTTCAGGCTTATAAATTTCGTCGACCAGCATCCCCTCTTCGGAGTCATAGCCTACCGTCACGGTACCGACTATTTTTTCCTCGAAATATGACAAGATGGTGATGCGATTCGGGTATTTTTTCAGATGGGCTTTGGGGAAGCCGCGCCATGCGTAGCGTTTCTGCACCAGCATGCTGGCATGATTGAACACCTCATCCTGTTGAGCAAAGCGCAACTTGAAAAGCTTTTCACCCATGCGCTCTTCCTTAATTCCGGAATCCTCCCCAGGAGCAGCGCACAAATCCTTAAGGCGATAGGGTGACTCAAAGCTGATGATGGTCCTATCAAAATCATCGGCAATGCTACGACCACGCCCCCTCAATTTACCCAAACCTAGCGTCACCTTGATTCTCCAGACATAACAGGGAAGGAGCCCCCCGCTTGTTTTTATCGGCC
>JBAVFD010000230.1:0-13768 GCA_049588075.1 Thiobacillus sp. | reverse complement strand
GCTGCTGCCGGGGCAGCCGCTTCCGGCGCGGTGAACTTCGCACCGGCCGCGTTGGCCATGTAGGCCACCGCACGCGCCACTTCGGTATCCGACAGGTCGCTGGCGCCGCCGCGCGCGGGCATCAGGCGAATGCCTTCGGTCGCGTGCTTGATCAGCGTCTCATAGCCCTGGGCAATGCGCGGTCCCCAGTCGCCCTTGTTGCCAAACTTGGGGGCGCCCAGCGCGCCCGCCGCGTGACACGCGGTACACACCGCGTCATAGACTTCCTGGCCGGATTTTTCGACCTTGGGCGCGTTGGCGTCGAGCGCGGCCAGTTCGGCAACCGGCTTGATGCGTGCAGCCGTCGCTTTTTGCGCGGCCTCGCTGGTGGTATCCGCTTGATGGGTGCCCTGAATGCTGAGCACCAGCTGGATCACCAGAAAAATGGCCAGCAGGGGAGCGAACAGTCCGGCGACTATGGAAATGATGACTTCCTGCGGGGTGGCTTGGGTCATCTTGGCGTGCGGGTCGGCCATGAGAAATTATCCTTGGGGGGTGGGCATCGAAAGCGGGGATTATAAGGAAAGCGGTCGCGACAGGAAAGGGCGGCGCGCCCGGCGGATGGACGGCGCGAGGCAAAACCGCTATGCTTCGCCGTCCCGAGAGTCCATCCAAATTTCAGGCGCCCGTAGCTCAGCTGGATAGAGTACTGCCCTCCGAAGGCAGGGGTCGTGCGTTCGAATCGCGCCGGGCGCGCCAGTTTTCAGGCTTCAGCCCCTTGCCACGCAAGGGTTTAATCTCCGCGCTACGGGTTTAAACTTCGGGCTGAAGTGATTTCGAGAGTTTCCATCATGGCTATCCCCACCCCCACCGACATCAAGCTGCACCAAACTTCGCGCAAGCTGGAAATCGCGTTCACCGACGGTGCACGCTTCGAGTTGCCGTTTGAATTTCTGCGCGTGTATTCGCCGTCCGCCGAAGTGCGCGGCCACGGCCCCGGGCAGGAAGTCCTGCAAACCGGCAAGCGCGAAGTGCTGATCAATGCTGCCGAACCGGTGGGGCTGTACGGCATCAACTTCTTCTTTTCCGACGGCCATGACACCGGCATTTATTCCTGGGAATACCTGCATGATCTGGGTGATAACCAGGAGGCGTTGTGGGCCGAATACCTGAAGCGCATGGCCGCCGCCGGTGCGTCACGCGAGCCCGGGATTGCCAAGATGTTCGAGCATCGCCCCAAAGCGAAATAATGCTGGCGGGGTGCCTGCTTCCTGCATGCTTCGACGCGCCCTCCGGGGCGCGTTTTGTTTGCGCGACGGTTGGCCTCGATGCTCGCTAGCGCAATAGCCGATGCAATTGCCCGTGCCACCGGTCGTGCATTCAGCGCCGCTGCGCTGACGCCGATTGGCGGCGGGGATATCAATCAGGCGTTCAGTATCGGTAGCGGCGCGCGTCGGTATTTCGTCAAGGCGAATCGTGCCGGGTGCCTGCCCATGTTCGATGCCGAGGTCGACGCATTGCATGCGCTCGCCGCCACGCACAGCGTACGTGTGCCGCAAGTGATCGCTTCGGGCACGGCGGCGGGGCAGGCGTTCCTGGTGCTGGAACATCTCGATCTGCGCGGCAGCGGCGACGCCGCCTTGCTGGGCGAGCAACTGGCGCAACTGCATCGTGTGACGCAAACCCGCTTTGGCTGGGCGCATGACAACTGGATCGGCAGCACGCCGCAGCCCAATGGCCGGCAACTCGACTGGGTCGCCTTCTGGCGCGAACAGCGGCTCGGCTTTCAACTCCAGCTCGCCGCACAGAATGGCTATGGCGGCGCGCTGCAACGCGACGGCGAGATGCTGCTTGCCCGGCTCGATGCGTTGTTCGACGGCTATACGCCCGTACCGTCCCTGCTGCACGGCGATTTATGGGGCGGAAATCATGCCTATCTCGCTGATGGCAGCCCGGTGATTTTCGATCCTGCGCTCTACGTCGGGGACCGCGAATGCGACCTGGCGATGAGCGAACTGTTCGGCGGGTTCGCGCCGGATTTTTACGCTGCCTACTGTGCCGCCTGGCCGCTCGATCCGGGCTATGCGGTGCGCAAAACGCTCTACAATCTTTATCACATTCTCAACCACGCCAACCTCTTCGGCGGCGGCTACGCGGCGCAGGCCGCGCGCATGGCAGCCCAGCTGCTGGCGCAGATTCGATAGGTTTTCATCATGATGCAGCGTCTGATGGTTTTGCTTTTCACGCTCGGCCTCGCCGCCTGTTCCGGTCTGCCCTTGAATGCCGTTGCGCCCAAGGTGAGCCTGGCCGGGGCTGAGATCAAAAGCCTCGGCCTGTTCGAGCAGCGTTTCGACGTGCGGTTGCGGGTTGCCAACCCGAACGATTTCGATCTGACCATCGAGGCGCTGGAGGTCGAGCTGGAGGTGAACGGACATCCGCTGGCCAATGGCTTGTCGCGCGCATCGACCCTGGTCCCGGCGGCGTCGAGCGCGGTGTTGCGGCTGGACGCGATCATGCAGTCGAATGATTTGCGCCAGCAGCTCAAAACCCTGCCGCAGGAAATGCTGAAAGACGGCGTGCCTTATCGCGTCAGGGGTCGCGTCAAAACGGACAAATCATCCGGCTGGCTGCCGTTCGATCACGTGGGCGTGTACAGCGGCGACGAGAAAAAACCCAAGGGCAAGTAGGCTCAAGGCCCAGCCCGCTCGATGCTGGCCAGGCCGATGACGACGATGGCCGCGTGTGTTTATTCCAGGCCTTTGGAATGCAGGTATTCGTCGTAGCCACCCATGTAGAACTCGACTCCTTCAGGGGTGATTTCGAGGATGCGCGTGGCCAAACTGCTGACGAACTGGCGGTCGTGCGAGACGAAGATCAGCGTGCCCTTGAACAGGTCGAGCGCGAGGTTCAACGACTCGATCGATTCCATGTCCATGTGGTTGGTCGGCTCGTCCATCAGCAGCACGTTGTGGCGGCCGAGCATCAGCTTGCCGTAGAGCATGCGCCCCTTTTCGCCGCCGGACAGCACGCGCACCGATTTCTTGACGTCGTCGCCGGAAAACAGCAGGCGGCCGAGGATGCCGCGCAGCACCTGTTCGTCGTCACCCGGCTGGGTCCACTGGTGCATCCAGTCGGTGAGGTTCTTGTCCATGTCGAAGTCGGCGACGTGGTCCTGCGAGAAGTAGCCGACGTTGGCGTTTTCGCTCCAGCGCACTTCGCCGAAAGCGGGCGTCAGTTCGCCCATCAGCAGCTTCATCAGCGTCGATTTGCCGACGCCGTTGCCGCCGATGACGGCCATTTTCTCGCCGGCTTCCAGCGAGAAGCCGAGGTTGGTGAACAGCGGGGTGCCGTCGTAGCCGAACTTGAGCGCCTCGACTTCGAGCGCGCGGCGGTGCAGCGCCTTCTCGGGCTCGAAGCGGATGTAGGGGTTCTGCCGCGAGCTGGGCTTGAAGTCCTCGATCTTGATCTTGTCGATCATCTTCATGCGGCTGGTGGCCTGGCGCGCCTTCGACTTGTTGGCGGAGAAGCGGCGCACGAATTCCTGCAGTTCGGCCACCTTGTCCTTGGCCTTGGCGTTGGCCGAGGCCTGGCGTTCCTTGGCCTGCGTCGAGGCCAGCATGTAGTCGTCGTAATTGCCCGGATAGACCTTGATCATGCCGTAGTCGAGGTCGGCCATGTGGGTACACACCTGGTTCAAGAAGTGGCGGTCGTGCGAGATGACGATGATGGTGGCGTTGCTCTCGTTCAGCACGTTTTCCAGCCAGCGGATGGTATTGATGTCGAGGTTGTTGGTCGGTTCGTCGAGCAGCAGGATGTCGGGGTTGGAAAACAGCGCCTGCGTCAGCAGCACGCGCAGCTTGAAGCCCGGCGCGATCTGGCTCATGGGACCGTTGTGCTGCTCGGTGGGGATGCCGACGCCGAGCAATAGTTGGCCGGCGCGCGCCTCGGCGTCGTAGCCGCCCATTTCGCCGAACCGGGCTTCGAGTTCGGCGGCGTGCAGGTAGTCCTCCTCGCTCGCCTCCGGGTTCATGTAGATGGCGTCCTTTTCCTGCATCACCTTCCACATCTCGGCATGGCCCTGCAGCACCACGTCGAGCACGCGCTGGTCTTCGTAGCCGAACTGGTCCTGGCGCAGCCAGGCCATGCGCTCGCCGGGATCGAGCGAGACGTTGCCGGCGCTCGGCTCCAGTTCGCCGGCGAGGATTTTCATGAAGGTGGACTTGCCGCAGCCGTTGGCGCCGATCAGGCCATAGCGGTTGCCGTCGCCGAACTTGACGTTGACGTTCTCGAACAGGGGTTTGGCTGCGAATTGCAGGGTGATGCTGGAAGCGGTGAGCACGGCGGATTCCCGGAAATGCTTGAAAAACGGGGAATTTTAGCAGTTTTTGGCGGGTGCCCCGTTACGCTGCGCGCGACGGCCTGCGCCGGGCAAGGCGCAGGTCGAACCCTGAAACGGAGACTCAGTGCAAGGTGTTCAGGTAGGCAATGATGTCTTCCCGTTCCTTCTCTTCAGAGATGCCACCAAATGGCATCTTGTTGCCGGGCACGAGCTGTTTGGGATTCGTGATAAAGGCATCGAGCTTTTCGGGGGCCCACTCGATGGCGCTTTGCTTCATCGCCTCGGAGTAAGCGAAATCCGTCATGCTTCCTGCCTTGCGCCCGACGACAGCGAACAGGGACGGACCCACCTTGTTCTTGCCCGCTATGGCGCTGTGGCATACGGCACAATCCTGTGCAAACTCACCCGCCCCACGCTTGGGGTCACCGGCGGCGTGCGAAGCCTGGCTTCCCAGCAGCAGTGCGGTGATCACCAGGGAAATGAACCACCCCGAGCGAACAGACTGTCGTGCATGCATGTTGATGCCTTCTTGATAATTTAGATGGCGAACCAGGCAAACAGGTAGGTGGTGTCGTTATCACCCGCATGGTCGCTCGTGCCGTCGAATTTGTTGTACATCGTGTATTGCAGGCCCAGCCGCACATTGGCCCAAGGCGCGCCCCACGAGGTTTCCTTGCCGAATGGCGTCCAGTCGGCCTGCAGAATGTAACCTGAGGAGTCCGGGGAGCCCGATGTGGAATATAGCGTGGGGTCGCTGCTTCCGGTGGTTGAAAAATAGCCGCCAGTCATCCCCCAGCTCTGGTCGTAATAATACGATGCATTGAACTGGAACTCGTTGAGCGAGCCTTTCAGATTGTCTGCTTCGCCGGCGTCCACAGAAGCGTTGCGCGTCTGGTGCTCGTGGGTATAACGGGCATTGACCGTGCCGACATGCTGGCCCGTGCCGAGGAACTGATACGAGGCATCCACGCCGATATCGTTGTATTTATTCGAGGAGCCGCCAGTCCGGTCGGGTTGCAACGAGGCGTTCAGGCCAAACAGGCCAACCCACCAGTTCTGCTTCCTCATGTCATTGAAGAAACCCAGGCGCCAGTAAGTCGCGGGAGAGCTCAGTACCGCCCCATCGTCAATACCAATCCGGTTGAGGGTGGAGGCGGAAAGCGTGTTGTATGCACCGAACTCAGCATAAACCGAATCATTCCAGAATCCATACGCCGACAATCCGGCCACACTCCCACCCAACCCGCCGTTGATCAGCGGCGCAGCGGCGGGGGTGGGTGCCAGATCCGATGAGGCATACGGAAATCCCCAGGCAGGCAGGGTGTTGAAGGGATCCTGTATGCCCGGATTGTTGTTGAGCGACACGCCTAGCGTCGTGTCTTTTCCGCCGAGGGTCAGCGTGCGCGCGTAACGTATGTCCGTGTTGTCGAGCGACCACACGCGATCCACGCCGGAATACGTGGACTGAACAAACGCCCCCAGATTGTCGGCCAGTTTGCCGGCCAGAAAAATCGACGCCTCGTCGAGGGTGCCATTGTCGTTCGCGTTGTAATGGGGCGGAGGATCAGTCTGATCCTTGCTGGTATGCGTCCACGAGCCGCGAAGCATGGCGGAAAGCGGAATATGCCCATCCTTGCCGTCGCTTTCGCTGTAGCCGCCCAGCTTGAAGCGGATGCCGTATGGGGTGAGTTGCGGGCCGAATGCCCCCACGTGGCAGGCGACGCAGTCCTGCCCGGTCTGCCGGGCGTAGCTGGGCAGGGCATGCGCGGGCTGCACTGCCACGCCAACCATTAGCAGCGAGAATGTGGCGAGCAAGCCGTGCTTGAGAGGGTGCGACTGCTTGCGTTTGTCATTGAGCCATGAATGCATGGTGTGTTTCCCTGTTAACTTGATCTGGTTTTTTAATGTAATAAAAAGCCTAACAGGTGTGCCTTAAACCAGCCTTAAAGTCGGGCGGGTGTTTAATGGTACGAATCACGTCTGGCGCACAGGCGTTGCGATGGGGACATTGAGACATGCGAGTTTTCCTGGTTGAAGATGACCCCCAGTTGGGCGACGGTCTGTATGCGGGTCTGAAAATCGCGGGTTACGCCGTGGATTGGGTGCTGGATGGCGAACATGCCCGTCAGGCATTGCGGGACCAGTCTTATGGCGTATGCATTCTGGATCTGGGCTTGCCGCGGGTTGACGGCCTGAGCATCCTGAAAGAGTTGCGTGCCCGCGAAGACCACACCCCCGTGCTGATACTTACCGCACGTGACGCATCGTCGGATCGGGTCAGCGGACTGGATGCCGGAGCGGATGATTATCTGGTCAAACCATTCGACCTGCCCGAACTTTTGGCACGTGTTCGGGCACTCGTACGGCGGGCTGGTGGAAGCGCCGCGCCGGTCATGGCACAGGGTTCGATCGTGCTTGACCCAACCAGCAAGCGGGTCACCCGGGACGGTGCACCTGTCGCGCTGTCAGCGCGTGAATATGCGTTGCTGCATGACCTGCTCGCCAATCGGGGGGACATACGCACCAAGGCCGAGTTGGAAGGGGGGCTGTACGCGTGGGGGGATGAAGTGGGAAGCAATACGGTGGAAGTGTATGTCCACCATCTGCGCAAAAAACTGGGAGCGAATCTGATCCGAACGATACGTGGGCAGGGGTATGTCATCGGTGATGACGAATGAAATCATCGAAATCCTTGCGCAACCGGCTTCTGTTTTCGCTGATGGGCGCAGTCTTCTTGTTGTGGCTTGTGTTCGGGGTGGTGACGTATCAGGTGGCGCGTGTTGAGGCGGGTGAAATGCTGGATGGTCAGCTTGCCCAGACGGCGCACCTGATTATTGCCCAAATGCAGCAAGTGCAGATGGAGCCGGGCAGTCAGCAGCAGTTGGTCAGACTCATCAACCGCAATGATGTCCACCCTTACGAGCAGTCACTCGAGTTTCAGGTATGGGACGCGTACGGGAAGCTCTGGGTGCATTCGGACAATGCACCCATCGTACCCATTGCGCGTCACGATGGTTATGCGGATATCCACCATGCAGGCCAGCCCTGGCGCATGCTGGCTATGTGGTCGCCTGAACACCGCTTCCAGGTTCAGGTTGCCGAGCCGGTCAAGGATCGTGAGGTTTTGGCTTTCGGCGTGGCCACACACAGCGTGTTGCCCATGTTTCTGGCACTGCCATTTATGGCAGGTTTGATTTATCTGGCGGTGAAGCAATCCATGCGGCCACTCGATGATGTGGCGCTCAGCGTGGCCGCGCGCAGCAAGAACAACCTTGATCCCATCGCAACTGGCGTAGTCCCCCGTGAAGCCCGCCCGCTCATTGATGCGCTGAATGGCCTGCTTGAACGTCTTGCGTCGGCGCTTGAATTCGAGCGTCGTTTCACGTCAGATGCTGCACACGAATTGCGCACGCCGCTTGCCGCGATCAAGGTGCAGGCTCAGGTTTGTCAGATGAGTACGGATGAAGCGATGCGCTCGCATGCGTTAACTCAGGTTACATGCAGTGTGGATCGCGCCAGCCGCTTGGTTGAACAGTTGTTGCGGCTGGCGCGTCTGGATCCCCTGTCTGGAATCGTGGATGCTGTGTCGTTTGATCTGGGTCCTTTGGTGCAGGACGTCATCAATGAACTACATCCGGCCGCTCAGGAGAAAAACCAGTCGCTGGAATTTACGCCTCCTCCCAGCCCGGTTCAGTTGCATGGCGATCCGGAGATGCTGCGGGTGGCGATCCGGAATTTGCTGGAAAATGCAATTCGATATACCCCGGTAGGCGGTCATGTGTCTGCCGGCATTCAACGTAGCGATTTGTCGGTTCGGTTCTGGGTTCGCGATACGGGCCAGGGGGCGCTGGCGGAGGATTTGCCGCATTTGACCGAGCGCTTTTACCGCGGCGGAAATGTTGCCGCAGGCGGCAGTGGCCTTGGCCTGCCCATCGTCAAGCGTGTGGCGGAATTGAACGATGCACGCCTGCACCTGAGCAATATGCCTGGAGGCGGTCTGGAAGCTGTGCTGGAATGGGCGTAGCTCAAACAGGACAACTGACGAGTGCCGGGTGATTGGCAACCGGACGATCGAGGTAATACCCCTGCACCATATCGACCCCGAACTGGCGCAGCAGCGCGAGCGTCCTGCCGTCTTCGACATATTCCGCCACCACGGATTTGCCGAGTCCGAGCGCGACGCTGACCATGGCTTTCACGAACACCTGGTTGTCGGGGTCGTTGGGCAGGTCGCGGATGAAGATGCCGTCGATCTTGATGGTGTCGACTTTCAGGTGCTTGAGGTAGGCAAAGGAGGCAAAGCCGACGCCGAAATCGTCGAGGCAGACGCCGCACCCCATCTGACGCAATGCCTCGATCATGCGCTGCGCATCGTGCAGGTCGGATACGGCAGCGGTTTCGGTGATTTCGACGATCAGGCGACCCGGGTTGACGTTCCCTTCCCGCAGTTCGTCGCTGATGAACTGGGGCAGGCTGGGTTCGGACAGCGAACGCCCGGACAGATTGACCGCGATGGAGGGGAGGGCTGAATCGGCGGACAGCATGCGCAGCACTTCGCGAATCACCCAGCGGTCGATATCGAGAATCCGGCCGCTCTTTTCGGCCTGCTGGATGAAGTGGCCGGGCATGATGAGTTGATCGGGATCGCGCTCGTCGATCATGCGGATGAGCGCTTCCAGATGCGACAGGGAACCGTCTTCCGCACGATACACGCCCTGGAAATGGAGCTGGAACAGGCCTTTTTCGAGTGCGTTGCTGATGCGTTCGCTCCACGACAGGCGGCTGCGCATTTCGGTGTCGGCGCAGCTGTCTGCGCGGAAAACGCGCCAGGTATTCTTGCCGGCCTGCTTGGCCTGGTACATGGCAATGTCGGCACGCGCCACCAGGTCATCGGCGTCGGCGGCCTGCTTCGGATAATAAGCAATGCCCAGGCTGGTGGTGACGCGCAGGTTGCGTCCCTCAAACCGGAATGGGATCTGTGCAATCGCATGGACCACGCGCTCGGCCAGTGCTTCGGCTTCGTTGTCCTGCGCCGAGGGCAGCAGAATGGCGAACTCGTCGCCGCCCAGACGCGCCAGCACTTCGTTGCGCCGCACCAGCGCACCGATTTCGCCCGCCACCCGGATCAGCAGCGCGTCGCCCGCGCGATGGCCGTAGCTGTCGTTGATGCTCTTGAATTCGTCGAGGTCGAAGAACATCACCGCACACTGCATCTGGTGGCGATCGGTTTCCAGCATGGTGCGCGTCAGTTCCTGCTGGAAGCGGTGGCGGTTGTACAGCCCGGTGAGGGCGTCGCGCTCGGCCAGATACACCAGCTGTTCCGCAGTCTGGCGCTCGCGGGTGACATCCTCGTAGATCCACAAATGGCCGATGAAGTGGCCTTCGCGGTCGCGCACCGGGTAATCGAGTTCGGTGATGACGCGGCCATCGGTCATCTGGATTTCGAAGCTGTCGGACAGCTCGTGCGTTTCCAGAACCGATAGCAGATGGCGCGAAAAATGATCGGGGCGAGCCAGTGCCGAACTGGACTTGGCCAGCACTTCATGTACCGGCAGACCGATGAGGCCCGCGCCTTCTTCGATCATCCACATGCGGCTGAAGGTGGGGTTGTGGTAAATCACCCGGCTATCGGGGGCAACGAACAGGATGCCCAGATTCATCGCCGACAGCAGCGAGACCAGACGCGCCCGCTCCTGCTCGGTTTCTTCCAGATATTTGCGCTGTAGGCTTTCCGCCGTCCGCAGTTCGCCGAGTGCCTGACGCAGATTGGCCTCGGTCGCCTTGATGTCGTCGATGCTGTGGATGCTGGCGCGGATGCCCTGATAGACGCCGCTGAAATCGTGAATCGGCTGCCAGTTGGCCAACGCCCAGAAATGGCCGCCATCCTTGCGGCAGATGCGGAAGGTGTAGCCCTGGCCGGAGGTGCCGCGCAGGGACTGGCGCAGTTGAAAATCGGCTGCCGCGCGGTCTTCCGGATGGATGATGTCTGCCGGGAAGGCCATCTTTCCCATGCACTCGCCGACGCTATAGCCCAGCATGCGTTCGACCGAAGGATTGACCCACAGCAGCTTGCCTTCGGGCGACAGCCAGAATTCGAGATCATGAGTGTAGTCGGCGATGGCATGGAAGCGCGCTTCATTTTCGCGGGCTCGCTCGACGTTGAAACGAACCGATTCGGCCATCCGGTTGAAGGTGCCGATCAACTGGCCGATTTCGTCTTCGCTTTCCCCCGCCAGTTTGACGTCCAGGTCGCCCTGCGCCATGCGTTTGCTGGCGTGGGTCAGCGTTTCAAAGCGCCGGGTCACCCAGCCGACCGACCAGGCCAGCAGGAAACCGGTCAGCAGCAGGGCGGCTGCGGCGATGCCCAGGCTTTGCTGGATATAGCGCGTGCGTGCTTGCTGAATGAACTCTCCGGACAGAACCACTGCGACATCGCCATAATGCTGGCCGGCAAGTTCAACCGGCTGTGTCAGGCGGAAATCGACGTCATGATCGTCGTTGCCGGCCTGATACACGATACGATTGCTGCGGTCGCGTACCTCGATTGCCTCCAGCGCGCTATCGTGCCGCATGGACTCGACGATGTCGCGCACGCTGGCGTCATCCTGTTGTGACAGCGGCGCCTGTAAAGCCACTGCCAGGGTTTTGGCCATTTCCTGCACATGCTGTCCGGCCTGTTTTTGCAGTGCCAGATTGGTCAACTGCATGCCGTTGCCGATCAGGAAGGCAAGCATCACTGCCTCCACCACCAACGCGGCGAGGGTCAGCTTGTAACGTAACGAGAGTCGTCCCAGCCACCGCCTCATTGCACGTTGCGCAACATCTCTTGCGCCTGCAAGGCGTAGGGGCGGAACGCGTGCAACTCACTGCCATCCACCTGGGTGAAACCGCCGTAGCCGCCGCGCTGCATGAAAGCCTTCCCTTCTGGACTGGCGGCAAAATCCAGCAGCGCGCTGCGGATGGCCTGCACCTCGGCATCACGCAGGCGCGGGTGGGTGAGATACATCAGGCTGGATAAGGCGGGCGTCTCGGCGAGCACGCGCAATTGCGAACGCACATCGGCGGGCACCAGCATGTAGGGGTGCAGCCCCAGAATGGCGGCGTCGGCGCGCCCATTGATGACCTGCATCACCGCGTTGATGTGGGTGCCGGAATCGGTCGACCGGTAGTCGATGTTGCGCTTGAGCCCCTGCGCGGCCAGGTCGGCCTGCATCGCCAGCACTGCCACGGCGATGGGGTCGGCCGTGGCGATGGTGCGGCCACGCAACGCTGCGGCTTCGTGAAACGGCGAAGCGGACTTGACCACCAGCAGGCCGCGCGCCGGCTGGGCATATTTCAGCAGCGGCTGATAGCCTGCGTCCTGGCGTGCCAGCCAGGCGAGGTGGGGCGCGGTCAGCAGGATGTCGTATTCGCCCTGACGGGTGCGCGACACAAAGGTCTTGAAATCGCGCGCGCTGTAGATGGCGACGGGCCGTTGCAGGTGTTTTTCCAGCACGTCGGCAACGGGGCGATAAATCTCGACGATCTGCTTGGCCGTCAGATTGGGAAACACGCCAAACACCAGCGGGCTGGCGTCGGCAGCCCAGGCGGGGCGCAATACGGTCAAACCGAATAGCAGCCAGATGGTGCGGAGGAAAGAATGGAACGTCATTCCCGCCGGGAAGGTCAGCAGACGCAACGCTTTTTCCTGGTTAGATGGATTTTTCAAGTACCTTGGATCTACGCTTGTAGTTGTATAGCGCCTGCTTGCTCCTGGGCAGTTGATCCGGACTGCTGTCGACGAAGCCGCGCTCTTCGAACCAGTGTTCGGTGCGCGTGGTGAGGACGAATAATCGCTTAAAACCGGCGCTTTTGCCATGTTTCTCGGCTTCCGCCAGCAGCCGGTCACCAAAACCACGCCCACGGAAATCCCGGGATACCGCCAGGCAGGCGAGTTCGGCTGCCTGCTCTTCGGGAAAGGGATAGAGCGCCGCACAACCGGCCACGACGCCGTCGGATTCGAGCACCAGAAAGCGCTCGATTTCCATTTCCAGCAGTTCGCGCGAACGCCGCACCAGAATGCCTTCGCGCTCCAGCGGTTCGATCAGGCCGAGGATGCCGCCGACATCGTCGATGGTGGCGGGACGCAGGGTTTCCAGTGGTGCGGGGGTGATGAGCGTACCGACGCCTTCGCGGGTGAACAGTTCGGACAGCAGCGCACCGTCCCGATGGCGGCTGATGAGGTGGGCGCGCTTGACGCCACCGGTGCAGGCGGTGATGGCGCAGGGCAGGTAGTAGACCACGTCTTCCGGCAACTTGCGTGTTTTGCCGGCCCCCATTTTGTCGAGCATGTGCCGCGCCTCATTGACGGTGAGGGCATTGCAGATCGTTTTCCCCTTGCCGGGCACGCCTTCGGTGTTCATCAGGAAAATCAGCTTGTCCGCGGCCAGTTCGACGGCGGCCTGGGTCGCCACATCCTCCAGGCTGAGGTTGAAAATTTCGCCGGTCGGCGAATAGCCGATGGGGGAGAGCAGCACGATATCGTGCTGGTCGAGCCGTCTGCGAATCGCGGCAGCGTCGATCTTGCGTACTTCGCCGGTGTGCAGCAGGTCGACGCCATCGCGTACCCCCAGCGGCTGCGCGGTGACGAAATTGCCCGAGGCCACGCGGATGTCGGCGCCCGCCATCGGGGTGTTGGCGATGCCCAGCGACAGCAGCGCCTCGATCTCGACCCGCACCGTGCCGGCGGCTTCCTTGACGCATGCCAGCGCGGCGTCGTCGGTGACGCGCAGGCCGTTGACATAACGGATCGCGGTGCCGTTCTCGGTCAGTCTCGCTTCCACCTGCGGCCGCACGCCATGCACCAGCACCAGCCGCACGCCCAGGCTGTTCAGCAGGTTAACGTCATGCGCCAGTTGCACGAAGCCGCCATCCGCAACCAGTTCGCCGCCGAACGCGATGACAAACGTCTTGCCGCGAAAGCCGTGGATGTACGGCGCGGCAGAGCGGAACCAGTGGACAAAATCGGTGGTGTCTTTCAAGGGATTGACCTGTTCATGGGGATTTACGTGAAGGATACCGAAAAACCCTCGTGCGACGCAGGGCGCCTGCTGCCCCCGGGTTGTCCGGCGCTCGATGCAAGCTAAAAATCGCCCCACAAGGTCTGCATCGCGGCCAGTGCGGCCAGTGCCGCCGTCTCGGTGCGCAGCACGCGCGGCCCCAGCCGGACCGGGATGGCTCCCGCTGCGTGCAGCGCAGCGATTTCGTCGGCTTCAAATCCGCCTTCGGGGCCGGCCACCAGGCAGTCCATTGCAGTGGGGGCACCGAGATCGGCCAGTCGCGCATCGGCCAGCGGCGATAAAAACAGCAGGCGTCCGCCGGCATCGGCCAGCCAGGCGGCCAGCGTCAGCGGGGCGGCCACCGGGGGCAGTTGATTGCGCCCGCACTGTTCGCAGGCGCTGGCCACCACCC
>JBAVFD010000229.1:0-9474 GCA_049588075.1 Thiobacillus sp. | reverse complement strand
GCTGTAGCTGCCGCGCCCGGCCCGGTGGTGGCGGCGCAGCCGAACATTTCAGAGGTGGAGCTGGACAAGTCCATTCTCAACTACGCACTGATGAACGGCGCGCTGGAACTGCTGCCGCAGTCGTGGGCGTCCATGGCCATCATCCCGCTGCAGATCAAGATGG
Organism: Thiobacillus sp.; assembly: GCA_049588075.1. Taxonomy (GTDB): domain Bacteria; phylum Pseudomonadota; class Gammaproteobacteria; order Burkholderiales; family Thiobacillaceae; genus Thiobacillus. The sequence goes on along the minus strand of JBAVFD010000229.1, from coordinate 9,311 downwards.
TCTATGGCATCGGCCGCGCCCACGGGGTCAGCCTCGACCAGAGCCACATCAAGGAATTCATCGCCGCCGCCGGCGTCGGCCTAACCTCGCAATACCTCGAACAGTTCGGTCGCAAGCTGCTGGGCGGGCTGCTCGGCAAGGCGGCCGGCAAGGCCTTCGGCAATATCGGCGGCGCGGCCACCGGCATGGCCTTTTCCTTCGCCACCACCTACGCGCTGGGGCAGCTTGCCAAACGCTACTATGCCGGCGGCCGCGTGATGAATACGCAGGTGCTGCGCGACAGCTTCCAGAACCTGCTCGGCCCGGCCAAACAAATGCAGACGCAATACCTGCCGCAGATCCAGCAGCAGGCCGCCACCCTGGACATGGGGCGTGTGATGGCCATGGTGCGCGGGGCGTAGCGCGCCATGTGGTTGTTTTCTCCGCACCGTGATTGCTGCGACCGTATTGTTCTACCGGGGCTGAACATGCCGCAAGCGGAGGGCGCAAATGCCCACCAACATTGACTCCCCGCTCGCACGCCGGATCGCGACGTTTGCGTTTCTGGTCTTCATTTTCGGCAGCACCCTCTGGGTGCTGTCGCCGTTTTTCGCCTCGCTGGCATGGGCCGGCATCCTCGCCTATGTCACCTGGCCGTTGCATCAGGGCATCAATCGCCGCTTGCCGGGCCGCGAGAACGTCGTTGCCCTGCTGATGACGCTGGGCGTGGCGGCCACGCTATTGTTGCCGCTGTTGTGGGTGATGTTCACCGCGGTGGATGACGTGGCGACGGCATCGACTGTGCTTAAACGGCTGGCCGCCGAAGGCTTGCCGCCCCTGCCGGATGGCGTGCGCGGCTGGCCCGCAGCCGACTGGCTGATCGCGCAATATGGTCGCGTGCAGGGCGATGCCGAATGGGTGCATGAGCAAATGACGGCACTGGGTTTTCTGGATGCGACGGCGCTGAAAACGCTGGCCGGCGGGGTGGGCCGCAATGCAGCCAAATTCGGCATTGCTGTGTTCGCCCTGTTCTTTTTGTATCGTCACGGCGACGAATTGCTGACGCAGTTTCGCCAGGTGGCCACCCGCTGGCTGGGCGAATCGGCGCGCGGCTATATCCAGGCGGTGGGTGTCACCGTGCGCGCCGTGGTGTTCGGCATCGTGCTGACCGCCATCGCGCAGGGCGTGCTCGCCGGGCTCGGCTACTGGGTGGCGGGCATCGCCGCGCCGGTGCTGTGGGGCGTGATCACTGCGCTGGTGTCGCTGATTCCCTTCGTCGGGCCGGTGGTGTGGATCGGCCTGTCGCTGAGCCTGCTGGCGCAGGGCGATACCCAGGCCGCTTTGGGGCTGTTCCTGTGGGGCGCGCTGGTGGTGAGTTGGGTCGACAATCTGATCCGTCCGCTGGTCATCAGCGGGCCGACCCGGATCCCCTTTCTGCTGGTGTTTCTCGGCGTACTGGGCGGGCTCAATACCTTTGGCCTGATCGGCCTGTTTCTGGGGCCGGTGCTGCTTGCCGTGTCGGTCGCCATCTGGCGCGAGTGGCTGGTGCACAAGCATGCGGGCTAAGGTATCCTTGCGCCTCACTTGTCCGGGGGCGTCATGAATCCTGCCAAAGACCGCATATTCTCCCGTCTGGCCCTCAGCACATTGAGTGTGTTCGAGTCCATCGGACTCCTCGTTATTGCTTTGGCGACCTTGGTGGCGGGCGTGATCGAAGTCAGGACCATGATCAGCGCCGGCACCGTCACGCTGTCCGATCTGTTGCTGCTGTTCCTTTATCTGGAAATTTTCGCCATGGTCGGCGTGTACTTCCGGTCGGGCCAGTTGCCGGTGCGTTTTCCCATCTACATCGCGATTGTCGCGCTGGCACGTTATCTGGTGCTGGACATGAAAAGTCTCGATGTCTGGCGCATGTTGGGTGTGACCACTTCGATGCTGCTGCTGGCAGTTGCCGTGCTGGTGATTCGTTACGGTCATGTGCGCTTCCCCTATCAAGACGCCCACAAGAATCAGGATTCGCTGCCATGAGTTCAAATTTGACCTGCTGCTTGGGGCACTCGTATATAAAGGCGTGCGATCACAAAACCGCCGCCGCATAATTTTTTGCAGGGCATTTCCCACTGCCTGCCAACCGGTCACTCCTCCTCTGATGGAACTTACTCCGCCCCTGTTGCAACTCGCCACCCAGGCGCTTGATCTGGTGCTGGACTTCAAGCGCCCCGCCGACGCCGTGCTGTCGGCGTTTTTCCGCGAACATAAAAAGCTCGGTTCGCACGACCGTGCGTTTGTGGCGGAAGCCGTGTTTGGCGTGCTGCGTCGCTATCGCTATCTGTCGGTGGTGGTGCCCGCCGCCAATCCGCGCACGCTGATCATCGCCTGGCTGATCAAGTCGCGCGGGATGAGCGGCGCGACGCTGGAACAGTTCGCCAAACCCGAGCTCATCAGCCATATTCGCAACGCCAAAACGGACGACATGCCGCTGTCCGCCGCCGCCGAACTGCCCGACTGGGTGGTCGAAAAATTGCAGGCGGTGATGCCTGATGCCGACATTCTCGCGCTCGGGCGCGCCCTGCAACTGCCCGCGCCGCTGGACGTGCGGGTGAATGCGTATAAAGCCAGTCGCGACAGCGTGCTGGCGCAGTTGCAGGCGCAAGGCTTTGCCGTCGCGGCGACGCCGTATTCGCCGTGGGGCATCCGCTTCAAGGACCATCCGGCGATCAACCGCCACCCGCTGTTTCTCGACGGCAGCCTGGAAGTGCAGGACGACGGCAGCCAGTTGCTGGCCTTGCTGCTGGGTGCGCGCCGTGGCGAAATGGTGTGCGATTTTTGCGCCGGCGCGGGCGGCAAGACGCTCGCCATCGGCGCGATGATGGCGTCGAGCGGGCGGTTGTATGCCTTCGACGTGGCGGAAAAGCGGCTCGCCAACCTGAAGCCGCGGCTGGCGCGCTCGGGGCTGTCCAACGTGATGCCGCAGTTGATCGCCTCCGAGAATGACACCCGGGTGAAGCGGCTGGCGGGCAAGCTCGACCGCGTGCTGGTCGATGCGCCGTGCTCGGGACTGGGCACGCTGCGCCGCAATCCCGACCTGAAATTCCGTCAGTCGCCGGAAAGCGTGGCGGAACTGACGCACAAGCAGGGCACGATCCTGCGCGCGGCAGCGAAGCTGCTGAAGCCCGGCGGACGGCTGGTGTATGCCACCTGCAGCCTGTTGCCGGAAGAGAACGAAGCCATCGTCGATGCGCTGCTTGCGGCAGGTGGCTTCACGCTGCTGCCGGTGAACGAATTGCTGGCACAGCAGCATATTCCGCTCGACACCGGCGCCATGCTCAAGCTGTCGCCTGCGGTGCATGGCACGGACGGTTTTTTTGCTGCCGTTCTGGTCAAGAACGCCGGTTGACCCATTCGGGCTTTGCGGTTATCAATGCGGCGTTAATCCCTAAGCGAACTTGATGCTGTGACGACGGCTGCTCTCCATCCCGATACGCTGGGCACACTGTGCGGCTTGTTCCGCGCGCGTGTCGCGGCGACACCGGATCAGGTCGCCTATCGCCAGTTTGATGAGGCAGCGGGCGCATGGGTCGCCTACACCTGGGCGCACATCGCCGCCGAGGTGGCACGCTGGCAGGCCGCGCTGGCCAGGGAAGGCCTTGTGCCCGGCGACCGCGTGGCGCTGATGCTGAAGAACTGCGTCGAATGGGTGATTTTTGATCAAGCCGCGCTCGGTCTGGGCCTCGTCACAGTGCCGTTGTATCTGGACGATCGCCCGGACAACGCCGCTTATATCCTCAATCATGCCGAAGCCAGGCTGCTGCTGGTCGAGGGAAAATTCCAGCACAGGAAGCTCAGCGAGATCGTTGGCCCGGTGGCGTGCCTGCAGCGCATCGTCAGCCTGGTGGCGCCGGAAAGCGGCTTGGCCGAATCGAGCCCGCCTGTCGTCGTCGCGGACGATTGGCTGGCGGCAGCCGACCACCCGCCCGCCCCCGAATGCCCTCCCGGCGCCGATCTGCTCGCCAGCATTGTCTACACGTCCGGCACCACCGGGCGCCCCAAGGGCGTGATGCTGACGCACGCGAACATGCTGTGGAACGCGTATTACGCTTCGCAGTGCGCCGATTTCGGCGCGCACGAAACCTTCCTGTCGTTTTTGCCGCTGTCGCATACGCTGGAACGCACCGCAGGCTATTACCTGCCGATGCTGCTTGGCGCCGAAGTGGCCTATGCGCGCTCGATCGCCCAACTGGCCACAGATTTGGCGGAGATCCGGCCCACGGCACTGATTTCGGTGCCGCGCATCTATGAACGGGTGTACGGGCGCATTCAGGATGGACTGGCGAAGAAAAGCCCGTTGGCCCGCCAGCTGTTTGATCTCACGGTACGCGTGGGCTGGCGGCGCTTCGAGCGCGCGCAGGGGTGCGCCGGCTGGCATCCCGAATTGCTGTTGTGGCCGTTGCTCGACAGGCTGGTGGCACGCAGCGTGACGGACAAATTGGGCGGCCGGCTCAAGGTGGCGATTTCCGGCGGCGCGGCGCTTTCGCCCGATATTGCACGCATATTCATCGGGCTGGGCGTGCCGGTTTATCAGGGCTATGGACTCACCGAAACCAGCCCGGTGGTGTGCGTCAACCGACCCGATTCCAACGTACCCGCCAGCATCGGCCAGCCGATGCCGGGCATCGAGGTGAAGATCGGCGACAACGACGAACTGCTCACCCGCAGCCGCTGCGTGATGCGCGGCTACTGGAAAAACGAGGAAGCCACTCGCGCCATGATCGACGCCGACGGCTGGCTGCACAGCGGCGACAAGGCGCAGGTCGATGGGCAGGGGCATTTCACCATCATTGGCCGGATCAAGGACATCATCGTGCTGAACAACGGCGAGAAAGTGCCGCCCACCGAGGTGGAATCCGCCATCCTGCTCGACCCGCTGTTCGAGCAGGTGATGCTCGTCGGTGAAGGCAAGCCGTATCTCGCCGCGCTCACTGTGTTGAATGAGGAACACTGGCAGGCCTTCGCCGCCAGCCTCGACATCGATCCACGCCAGCCTTCGGCGCTGACCGACCCCAAGGTGCTCAAAGCGCTCACGCAGCGTGCGGCGGCGCATCTCAAGCAGTTTCCGGGCTACGCGCAGATTCGCCGCCTGCACCCCGAACTCAAGCCGTGGACGGTGGATAATGGCTTGCTGACGCCCACCCTCAAGATCAAACGCAACCAGGTGCTCGACCGTTATCGCGCGGTGGTCGATGCGATGTACGCCGATTTCGCGCACTCATGATTCCAATACACTCAGGGAGAGTTTTCATGTCGATTCGTTTTAACCGCCTGACTATCGGCGTGGCACTGGCGGGTAGCGCCAGCTTTGCGCACGCTGCCGGTTTCGCCTTGGTCGAACAGAATGCCAGCGGCCTGGGCAACGCCTATGCCGGTCAGGCCGCTGCCGCCACTGACGCCAGCACCATTTTCTTCAACCCGGCGGGGATGACGCTGCTGCCGGATAGCCAGCTGGTGCTGGCGGGCAACCTGATCAACCCGCATGCTGAATTCACCGGCACGGTGAGCCCCGCGATTGTTGGCGGGGGTGACGGCGGCGACGCGGGCGATCTGGCGTTCGTGCCCAACGCCTATTTTGCGTATCGCGTATCGCCCGCTATTCATTTGGGCGTGGGCTTGAACGCACCGTTTGGCCTGAAAACCGAATACGACAGCTCCTGGAAGGGCCGTACCCAGGCGATCAAGTCCGAGTTGAAGACGGTTAACCTTAATCCTGCGATCGCCTGGAAAGCCAGCGAATCCCTCTCGCTCGGCGCAGGCCTGAGCATCCAGTACACTGAAGCCACGCTGTCCAATTCAGCCAATGGCGCGGGCATCGCCACGGTTCACGGTGACGACTATGGCTGGGGCTTTAATCTGGGTCTGTTGTGGCAGCCCAGTGACACCACCCGGGTGGGTCTGGCTTACCGTTCCGAAGTCGACTACACCCTGGAAGGCGATGTTGAGTTCAGCGTGGCGTCTGTCGCCAATGGCCAAATCTCGGCAGACACCACCCTGCCGGATTCGGTCTCGCTCAGTCTGTTCCATGCATTGAGCCCGAAATGGGATTTGCTTGCAGATGTGACCTGGACCGGCTGGAGTGATTTCAAGGAGTTGCGGATTGTGCGCAACAGTGGCGTGACGCTTGGGGTGACGCAGGAAAACTGGAGCGATAGTTATCGTTATTCGCTGGGGATGAATTACCACCTCGACGACAGGCTGACCCTGCGCGGCGGCGTGGCGTATGACGAAACGCCAGTGTCCGACGCCTATCGCACCGCGCGCATCCCCGATGAAAGCCGCACCTGGCTCGCGTTTGGCGCGCAGTACCGCTTGTCCGACAAGAGCGCCCTTGATTTCGGTTACGCACACCTGTTCATGGAGGACGCCAGTATCAATAAGACTGAACTCACCAACTTGCCCCCCGTTACTCCGGTGACCTTGTCCGGCACCTACGAAAGCTCGGTCGATATCCTGTCTGCGCAGTGGACACTGGACTTCTGACCTTGCCGCGCACCATTCCCTTTGACAACCTGATCACCCAGCTGATCGCCGACAGCCACGATTCGGGGCTGTGGTGGCAGGCGGGCGTGCTGGTGTTCTGCGCGCTGGCTGCGTGGGGCGCGCAGCGGCTGGTGAGGTCGTGGCTTAATGAATCCGCGTATGCCCGATCCCCCGGGCGCGAGGGATTTAAGCGTATAGGCTTCCCGCTGCTGATGCTGCTGGCGCTGTTGATCGGGCGTGAGGCAGCGGAACTCGTCCTGCACTCGACGCCGCTGCTCAATGTGGCGGTTCCGCTGTTGCTTGCGCTGGTACTGGTGCGTGGCGTGGTATACGCGCTGCGCTATGTGTTCGAGCCGCGCGAATCCCTGAAGGCGTGGGAGCGCACGGCGGCCTGGCTGATCTGGGGTGCGTTTGCCTTGCACCTCACGGGCTTGCTGCCGCGCATCCATGCGGCAATGGAAGCGCTCTCGTTCCAGTCGGGCAGCCATCGCTTCTCGCTGTGGCTGCTGGGACAGGCGGCGGTGGTGATTGTGGTGGCGGTGATTCTTGCGCTGGCGCTGGCGCGTCTGGTCGAGAGCCGCCTGATGAATCTCACGGAGATGAACCTGTCGCTGCGCATGGCGCTGTCGAAAGCCGCGCGCACGGTATTGCTGATTCTGGCAGTGCTGGTGGCGCTGCCGGCGGTAGGGATCGACCTCACCGTGCTGTCGGTACTGGGCGGCGCGATCGGCGTGGGCATCGGCTTTGGCCTGCAAAAGGTCGCCAGCAACTACATCTCCGGCTTCATTATCCTGCTCGACCGCTCGGTGCGCATCGGCGACCTGGTGACGGTGGACAACAAATACGGCGAAGTCAGCCAGATCAACACGCGCTACACGCTGCTGAAAGCGCTCGATGGCACCGAAACCATCGTGCCGAACGAGACCCTGATTACGCAAACAGTCGTCAACCATTCGCTGTCCAAACCCAATGTGCGGATTGCGCTGCCGGTACAGGTTTCTTATGACGCCGACCTGGAGCAGGCTCAATCACTCATGCTGGAAGCCGCTCATGGCCAGGGCCGGGTGATCCACGACGAGCCGGACTACCAACCCAAAGTGTTTCTACGGGAATTTGCCGATAACGGCATTCAGATGGAGCTGGCCGTCTGGATACGCGATGCCAACGAAGGGCAGGGCAATCTGCGTTCGGATATCAACTGGGCGATCTGGCGACGCTTCAAGGCGGCCGGTATCGAAATCCCTTATCCGCAGCGGATGGTGCATCTGGCGGGAAACGTGAACTGCCAAGCGAATAATCCTTGATTTTTATGGTATTTATCCGTAAAATAGCGGACTAATTTATCCTTTTTTGGAGCTGCATAACGATGCTGTCAAGCCTGCTGGATTTGCCGGGTTGGAATTTGTCATGGTGGGGGTATGTGCTGGCTGCGCTGGCGCTCACTCACGTCACGATTGCCGCCATCACCATTTTCCTGCATCGCTCGCAGGCGCACCGCGCCGTCGACCTGCACCCCATCGTGAGCCATTTCTTCCGCTTCTGGTTGTGGTTGACCTCGGGTGTGGTCACCAAACAATGGGTTGCGATTCACCGCAAGCATCACGCCAAATGCGAGACCGTGGAAGACCCGCACAGCCCGCAGACGCGCGGCATCTGGAAAGTCCTGCTGGAAGGCGCCGAACTCTATCGCGCTGAAGCCAAGGTGGCCGAGACGATGGAAAAATATGGCCACGGCACGCCGGACGACTGGTTGGAACATCATGTTTACGGTCGCCACTCGGTCATGGGCGTGGCGCTGATGATGGTGATCGACATCGCTGTGTTCGGCCCCATCGGCCTGACCATCTGGGCGGTGCAAATGGCATGGATGCCGATCATGGCTGCCGGCATCATCAACGGCGTCGGCCACTATTGGGGCTATCGCAATTTCGCCTGCGAAGATGCCAGCACCAACATTATTCCGTGGGGCATCCTGATCGGCGGCGAAGAACTGCACAACAACCACCACGCCTACGGCACTTCGGCACGGCTGTCGAACAAGTGGTACGAGTTCGACATCGGCTGGATGTACATCAAGCTGATGTCCTATGTTGGCCTGGCCACCATACGCAAGGTGGCGCCGACGGTGAAATGGCAGCCGGCCAAGCCGCTGTGCGATCTGGACACCTTGCAGGCCGTCATTACCCATCGCTATGACGTGATGACGCGCTTTGTGAAGAGCGTGCGCGACGACAGTGCGGCCGAGATCGCCAAGTTGAAAGCGGGTTCGAACCTGCCGCAAAACTGGAACCTCAACAGCTTTCGTAGCTGGCTGTACAAGGAACCCGACGAGCTCGCTGCTGCCGACAGGGCCGACCTGGACAAACTGCTGGGCAAGAGCGAGCGCCTGCAAACCGTCTATCGCATGCGCCAGGAGCTCTCCGCCATCTGGGGGCGCTCGACCGCCAGCCGTGAGCAGTTGCTGGAGCAGTTGCAAGCCTGGTGCAAGCGCGCCGAAGACAGCGGCGTGCAGTCGCTGAAAGATTTTTCGGTGCGCCTGCGCTGCTATGCCTGAGGCTTGGCGCAGCTACGCTTGATGGGGATTCTCCGTCTGGTCTGCCCCAAGCGAGTCTGCATAGAGCGCGCCCAATAAAAAACCCGCCAACCGGCGGGTTTTTTATTGGGTGAAACCCGGCTTACTTCAGCTTGGTTTCCTTGTACATCACATGCTTGCGAGCCTTGGGATCGAACTTGCTGATCTCCATTTTCTCCGGCATGGTCTTCTTGTTCTTGGTGGTGGTGTAGAAGTGCCCGGTGCCCGC
>JBAVFD010000228.1:0-2161 GCA_049588075.1 Thiobacillus sp. | reverse complement strand
ATGACGTCGCTGATGAAACCGGGGAAGACAAGCAGGCCGCCCGCGAGGAGAATACGCCCGCTGGCAAACAGCGACGCCAGCGGATGGGCGCCCGACTGCACCGAGAACAGCATGCGTGCGCCCCAGGCGACACGCTCGACGCGAATCAGCATGACGCCGGAAACGGCCGCGAGCAGCAGCCACAACAGCACCCAACCGCCGCCGATGGCGCTGGCCACCCAGAAAATGCCGATGGCTTCCAGCACCGGAAACGACAACAGCAGTAGCACGATCCAACTAAAGCGCATGACATGGAACCTTTGTTAATCTTGACCAATGTACCCGATGCCGCGAGCGCGGAAAAACTCGCGCGCGCCTTGATCGATAGCCGCGCGGCGGCGTGCGTGAACGTTTTGGCGGCGTGCCGCTCCATCTATCGGTGGCAGGGCGCGGTGGAAACGGCGAATGAAATTCCGTTGCTGATCAAGTCCACTGCGGCACACTACCCGCTGGTTGAACAAATTGTCCGCGCCCAGCATCCTTACGACCTGCCTGAACTGATTGCCATACCGATTACACAAGGCCTGCCAGCCTATCTCGACTGGCTGGTCACGGAGACTGAACAACATGATTAAGTGGATACGCTCGCTCGCCATACTGTCGCTACTTTGGGGTGCATGGGCGCTTTCTCAAGTGGCGCCTTTCCCGGTGGCGCACGCCCAGGAGTTTCTTGACCCCGAAGTGGCGTTCAAGTTCTCGGCGCGTGCGCTGGATGCCGACACGCTGGAAGCGCGCTGGCAGATCGCGGACGGTTATTACCTCTACCGCGACAAGTTCAAATTCGAACTGAGCGGGGGCACGCTGGGCACGCCCAGACTGCCCGCGGGCAAGATGAAGCAGGACGAGAAATTCGGTCATGTCGAAACCTATCGTCAGGTCGTGCGCATTGTGTTGCCGATCCAGCGCACCCCGGGCGCGACTTCCGTCACGCTGAAGACCACCGCGCAGGGCTGCGCCGATGCCGGGCTGTGCTACACGCCGCAGACGCTGAGCGCGACCATCAAGCTGCCTGCGGTTGCCGCCGTCACCCCGGTGCCTGCCCCGGCGGCGCCGATTGTGGCTGCGCCCGCTGCGGCTTCCGCGTCCCCCTCGGCGCTTGGCAGTCTGCGCAGCCTGGGCAGCATGGCGATGCCCAAACTGCTGCCGCCGGACGAAGCGTTCCTGGTCGCGGCAGCGCTGGCCGATGCGCGAACGGTCAAGCTCGATTACACGCTGACGCCTGACACCTATCTCTATCGCGACAAGCTCGCCTGGGTGGTGAAGGCGCCTGCCGGCGTAACCGTGCTGTCCAGCGCCCTGCCAGCCGGCGAAGTCAAGAATGATCCCAATTTCCCTGCCCCAATGGAGGTATATCACCACGACTTTTCCGCCCGCGTGACCCTGTCGCGCGCGCTGGCGGCGGGCGAATCACTGGTGCTCGAAGCGGCCTGGCAGGGCTGCAACGGCAAGGTCGGGGTCTGCTATCCGCCGATCAAACACGCTTTCACGCTGAGGCCCGGAACGCCGGGCGCGGGTGCGGTGGCAACCGCAAATCAGTTGGCGACGCCAGCCGAAGTGGCGAACGAATCCGACACGTCGAAGATCGAGCGCGTGCTCAAGGGCGGCAGCTCCTGGGCGGTGGTCGCCACCTTCTTCGGCCTCGGTTTATTGCTCGCGCTCACCCCATGCGTGTTCCCGATGATTCCGATCCTGTCCGGCATCATCGCCGGGCAAAACCGGAAGATGACCAAGACGCACGGTTTCCTGCTTGCGCTCGCCTATGTCCTGGGGATGGCGATCACCTATGCGCTGGCCGGCGTCGCGGCAGCACTCTCGGGCACGCTGATTTCCAACGCCCTGCAGAATCCGTGGGCGCTCGGCATCGGCGCGGGCATCTTTGTGCTGCTGGCGCTGTCGATGTTCGGCTTCTTTGAACTCCAGCTACCCAGCTTCATCCAGAGCAAATTCTCCGATGCGTCGAACAAGATGAAGGGCGGCAACTTCGCCGGCGTCTTTGTCATGGGCGCGCTGTCCGCCGTCATCGTCGGCCCCTGCGTCGCGCCCCCGCTCGCCGCTGCGCTCGCCTTTATCGCGCAGACCGGCAACACCACGCTCGGCGGCGTCGCCCTGTTCATGCTGGCGC
>JBAVFD010000227.1:0-5662 GCA_049588075.1 Thiobacillus sp. | reverse complement strand
CTGGCAGGCGGGCGGGATCGACGCGGTGACGGTCGCCAGCGCGGAAACGCTGCACAATCTGGCCACGCTGCTGGGCGAGGCCGGCGCGCCGCTGCTGGCGGCTACCCCGCTTTTCGCGCCGCATGAGAAAATCGCCGCAGCCGCTCGCCGCTTCGGCGTCGCACAGGTCATCGCCACGCAGGGTGGCGATGCGGGTCTGGTAGCCGGCCTGATTAACTGGTTTGGAACAATTCATGAATAGCACGCCCGAAACGTCTTCCGCGATGGGAACGCCCGCCGCGCCCGCCCGTATCCTGACGCTGCCGCTGGTCGCCATGCTGGTGGCTACGCTGGCGCTGGCCGGGGCAGCGTGGTCGTGGTCGGACAGCCGCGAGCGCATCCGCGACCTCAAGACCGAACTGGGACGCCGGCTGGCCGAGTCGGGCAAGGATGTGAGCGAAACCCGCCTGCTGGCACGCAATGCCGACGATGCGATGCGTCAGGTCAGCGAAAAGGTTGCCCATATCGAAAGCCAGATGATGACGTGGCAACAGCAGCAGCAGGCGCTCGAAACGCTGTACAAGGATCTGGCGCAGGGGCGCGACCAGTGGGCGCTGGCCGAAATCGAACAGGTGCTGCTGACTGCCGCGCAGCAGTTGCAGCTGGCGGGCAACGTCAAGGCGGCGATCATCGCGCTGGAAGGCGCCGACACCCGCCTGCAACGCCTGAACAAGCCGCAGTTCACCGCCTTGCGCCGCGCCATTGCCGCCGACCTGGCAAATCTGCGCAGCGTGCCCTCGCTCGACGAAGTGGGGGCGAGCGCGCGCATCGAAGCGCTGGTGGCGCACCTTGCCAGCTGGCCGCTGGCCAGCGCGCAGGGCTCCGAAGCGGCGCCCGCGCCGCGCACGACAACCAGCGCCAATCTCAGCCAGGAGTTGTGGACGGAACTGAAACATCTGGTGCAGATTCGCCGCGTCGACAGCAACGAAGCTGTGCTGCTGCCGCCCGACCAGGCCTACTTCCTGCGTGAAAACCTGCGCCTGCGCCTGTTGTCGGCGCGGCTGGCCCTGATGTCCCAGGATCAGGCGGCGTTCCGGTCCGATCTGAATGCGGTGTCGAACATGCTTGCGCGTTATTTCAATACGCGTGACGCCAGCGTGGCTGCCGCGATGCAGGAAATCAAGCGCCTGACCAGCCTGCAGATCGCCAGCAAGCTGCCCGGCATCGACGCCAGCCTGGCCGCGCTCGACGCTTACAAGGTGAATCACTGATGCGCTGGCTGATCTCGTTACTCATCATTGCGGTGCTGGCCATTGCGCTGGCAATGGCCGGGCGCTACGACCCCGGCTACGTGGTGCTGGTGTATCCGCCGTGGCGGATGGAGGTCTCCTTCATCAGTTTCGTGTTGATGCTAGTCGGCCTGGTGGTGGGCGGCGTGGTGCTGCTGCGACTGGCCGCGCTCACCCTCAACCTGCCCGCCATCGTGCGCGAACAGCGCGAACGGCGCGCCGCGCAAAAACGCGACGAAAATTTCATCGGCGGCCTCAAGGCGTATACCGAATATCGCTATCAGGATGCCGAGCAATCGCTGGGGCACTGGCAGGGCGAGGATGCCCGGATGGGGCTGGCGCGGGTGCTGGCGGCGCGTGCCGCACAGGAAATGCGCGCGGTGAAGCAGCGCGAGCGCCACGTCCAGCAAGCCGGCGAACACGGCGCCGAACTGGCCGCGCAACTGTTCGAGGCGGAAACCCTGCTGGATCTGAAAGACGCGACCGGCGCGCTGGGTGCGATCCAGTCCGCCAAAATCATCGCGCCGCAGCATACCGCCCTGCTGCGCCTGGAGTTGAAAGCGCGCCAGCTGACCGGGCAGTGGGACGAGGTGGACAAACTGCTCGATGCGTTGACGCGCAGCAATGCGCTGGAGCCCGGCCACGTCACGCAGATGCGCCGCCTGGCCTACGCTGAAAACCTGAAGCGGCGCGCCGAGGATGACCGCGCGCTGCTGGAATACTGGAAGAAAATTCCCGCCGATTTCAAGGCCGATGCGTTCGTCGCGCGCGCCGCCGCCCGTGCCTTCATGCAGCGCGGCGGCCACGACAGCGCGCTCGACGTGCTGGAAGCCGCGCTCAACCGCGAGTGGCACGAAGACCTGGTCAGCCTGTACGGCGAAGTGCGCGGCAGCAACCCGGCGCGGCAGATCGAGCAGGCCGAGAAATGGCTGCACGCCCAGCCACGCGATGCGCAGCTGCTGCTGGCCCTGGCGCAACTGTGCGCCGCGCAGGAACTGTGGGGCAAGGCACAGAGCTATCTGGAAGCCAGCCTCGCCATCGCACCCAGCGCCGATGGCCATATCCGCATGGCCGAACTCAAGAACCGGAGCGGCCAGCCCGGCGAAGCCTGCCAGCATTATCAGAAGGCGCTGGCGCTGTGCCGTACGCAATAGTTTGCAGCATCGCCTGGCGGCTCTGGCACGTTTGCGCGGGTCGGTAGCGTTGCGGGAAATGTACGATTTGATCTGATACTGTTCGGTTTTGGACCTTCGACAGGCCGAGGGCGAACGGCTCAGGGGGTGAGTGAACCGTATCGTGATTTGACCCCACTCAATTTTCAGGAAGGAATGTATCCATGCGCCCTGCTCTTTTTGCGGCACTCGGTGTCGTACTCACCACCTTGTTACTGTCCGCGCCCGCCAGTTGGGCCGCCGCCCCCGCAGCCAAACAGGCGCCCCAGCCGGGTGTCTACAAGCTGGCCATCGACCGCAACGTCAGCATGGCTGAGGCAGCAGAATCGATGCGCCTGCGTGCCAATGCACTGAATCTGAAGCTGGTGGCGGAGCTGCCGCTGTCCAAACAGGTGGAAGCCGTCACCGGCAAGCCGCAGCGTACCGTCACCATTTTCCAGTTTTGCGATGCGGTCACCGCGATGGAACTGATCGATATGAGCCTGGACTTTGCCGTGTACATGCCGTGCCGCATTGCGCTGATCGAAGATGCCAATGGCCAGGGCTGGCTGGTCATGACGGATATCAACGTCGATCTGGTGGCGAAAGAAAAGCGTCTGCAGCAGGACCTCACCACGCGCATCAAGGCCGTGCGTAATGGGCTGATCGAGATCATGAAGGCGGGCGCCAAGGGCGAGCTCTGATCCGCGAACTGCCTGAATAAAGGCTCGCTGATTGCGAGCCTTTATTTACCCTACAAAAGGTCATCGACAAAAGCGGGGCGCAGTCATCGGCACGACTTCCATTGCTGACGGCGCGTTTGCAACGGCCTCATCCATTTGATCGGAGAAACCTACATGACCGATCCTGAACACAAGCCGCCCACAGGCTCCGCGACCCGGATGCCGACGTGGTTCATCCCCCATGGCGGCGGTCCCTGCTTCTTCATGGACTGGAATCCGCCCGATGCCTGGAACAAGACGGCCCGCTTTCTCAAGGGGATGGCGGCCACCCTGCCCCAGCGCCCGCAGGCCATCGTGCTGGTGTCGGCCCATTGGCTGGAATCGTCTTTCAGCGTGACCAGCGGTACGCAACCCGAGTTGATCTATGACTACTACGGTTTTCCGCCGCATACCTACGAACTGCAGTATCCCGCACCCGGCGAGCCGCAATTGGCGGCTCGCATCACCGAGCTGCTGGGTCGCCAACAGTTGCCGTCGCAAGCGAACCCCGGCCGAGGTTTTGACCACGGAATGTTCATCCCGCTGATGCTGATGTTCCCGAACGCGGATATTCCCGTGGTGCAGCTGTCATTGAGGAACGACCTCGATCCCAGCGCCCATCTGGAGGCCGGCAAGGCGCTGGAATCCTTGCGTGACGAGGGGGTCTTGATCATCGGCAGCGGCATGAGCTTTCACAACATGCGCGCCTATGGGGATCCCCGATTCGGCCCCGTCTCCGACGAGTTCGACCGCTGGCTGGGCGGTGCCGTCGAGGCCGCGCCGCATCAACGTCACCAGGCCCTCGTGGACTGGGCGCAGGCGCCGTCGGCCCGCCTGTCCCATCCGCCACGCGCAGAAGAACACCTGCTCCCGTTGATGGTGGCGGCGGGTGCCGCTGGCGAGGACAAGGGGCGGCGGGTGTTTTCCGATCGCGTGATGGAAACCACCCTGTCTGCCTTCAGTTTCGGCTAATTCAGCGGGACCACCCGGAACGTCACCGCAAGGCCCTGTGAATCATCGCCGCGCTTTTCTGCATCCGGCGTTTGCGCGTCACACGCCCAGGCTAGCCCGTCCGGCCCACATCCGATTCCCTATACTTTTTTATTGTGCGGCCGCGAGTTCGGCGTCCGCCGCGTAGACGAACGAGTCGGCGAAAAACGCGTCCTCCGGCAGTCCGCGCGCGCTGACAAATGCCTCGCGCGCGGCATCGACCATGACCGGCGCGCCGCAGGCGTAGACCTGGTAGCCGGACAAATCGGCGAAGTCGGCCAGCACCGCATCGTGGACGTAGCCGGTGCGGCCCTGCCACTGGTCGCCCGGCTCCGGGTTGGACAGCACCGGAACGAAGCTGAAGTTGGGCCGTTCGGCCAGCCATTGCTGCGGCAGCTCGGCCAGGTACAGATCCCTCAGCGAGCGCACCCCCCAGTACAGGATCAGCTCGCGGTCGGTGTGCTCGGCGAAGGCGTGCTCCAGCATGCCCTTGATCGGCGCGAAGCCGGTGCCGCCGGCGATGAAAATCATCGGCTTGTCGGAATCCTCGCGGATGAAGAAGCTGCCGAGCGGGCCCTTGAGGCGCAGGATGTCGCGCTCCTTCAGGGTGGAAAACACCTGGTCGGTGAACAGGCCGCCGGGCACATGGCGGATGTGCAGTTCCAGCAGCGCATCGTCGTGCGGCGGATTGGCGAGCGAATAGCTGCGCGCGCGGCCGTCTTTCAGCTGGAAGTCGATGTACTGCCCGGCGAGGAATTGCAGGCGTTCGTTGGCGGGCAGCTTGATCTTCACCACCATCACGTCGTCGGCCCGTTTCTCCAGTTTTTCCACCCGGCACGGCAGCGTCTTCACCACGATGTCTTTCGCCGCGCCGATTTCCTTGGCTTCGATGGTCAGGTCGGACAGCGGCCGGGCGCGGCAGAACAGCGCGCGGCCCTGCGTTTTTTCGTCGTCTTTCAAGGCGGTGGGCGAATGCTTGCCGTAGTCGAGCTGGCCCGACAGCACCGTGCCCTTGCATGCGCCGCAGGCGCCGTTGCGGCAGCCGTAAGGCAAAGCGAAGCCTTCGCGCAGCGCGGCTTCGAGAACGGTCTCGTCTTCGTTGACGGTGAACTGATGCCCGCTGGGCTGAATGGTGACCTGATACGGCATGATGTGCGCTTAAAATGCGGTGGAAAGGGGCGGATTATCGCCCGAGTACACGGGGTTTTCACCCTGAACCTCAAAGGGTTACAGGCTGGCAAGGCTTACAGACGAACGACCATGAAAACAATCTTGATTGCAGGCTTTGGCGATGTCGCCGAGCGGCTGGTGAAGCGTTACGCCGGGCAGGCCAGCTTCATCGGCCTGATCCGCCGTCCCGAACGCGCAGCCGAACTGCGCGCGCTCGGCGTCACGCCCTACGTGGGCGACCTCGACGAACCGGCCAGCTTGCGCCGCCTGCCGCGCGTCGACGGCGTGCTGCATCTGGCGCCGCCACCAAATACAGGCAACACCGACCCGCGCACCGCCCATCTGCTGCATGCGCTGGCGC
>JBAVFD010000226.1:0-10039 GCA_049588075.1 Thiobacillus sp. | reverse complement strand
GGCGTCAGCATGCATCTCAGCTATGCCATCCAGTGGTACAGTCTGGCGACGACGCTGGCGGTATTGTGGCTGGTAATGAATGTGAAACCTTATCGTGAGCAGGACGCGTGACGTCTGGAATGATTTTGAGCATGCAATTGACTTCGCGCAGTAAATTACTGTTTTTGATGGGCGTGTTCATGGTTCCGGTAGTGGCCGCCTACCTGGCCTACTTTGGCTGGCGGCCGGCCGGTCATACCAATTATGGCGATCTGCTGAAGGTCGCACCCTTGCAACAGACGGCTGGATACTCGCTCGACGGTACGCCTTTTAATCTGGACGCGCTGCATGGAAAATGGGTAATGGTGCATGTGGGGCCGGCGCGATGCGATGCGGCCTGCGCGCAGCAGCTCTATCTGATGCGGCAGATCCCGATTACGCAGGGCAAGGAGCAGTCACGCATCGAGCGCTTGTGGGTGGTGACCGACAGGGGTGTGCCCGATGCGGCGCTGCTGCAGGCGCATCCCGGCCTCCATGTGTGGCGACCGGCGGATGCAGCCTTCGTTGCGCAGTTTCCTGCTGCACAAAGCCCGGCCGAGCATATCTATCTGGTCGATCCGCTCGGCAACCTGATGCTGCGGTTCCCTGCCCAGCCGGATCCCAAGCGCATCATGCAAGACCTCAAGCTGTTGCTCAAAGCCTCCCAGATCGGTTAACCCGAACACGCTGACTATGACGTTTTATCGCAAACTTATTCTGGCCGCGCTCATTCTGGCGTTTGGGGTGGTGAGCCTGGGTGCTTACGTGCGCTTGTCCGATGCCGGTCTGGGCTGCCCCGACTGGCCCGGCTGCTACGGCGCGCTGACGCCGCACCTCGCGGCCGACGCCATCAATGCCGAACTGCTTGCGCGCCCCGATGGCCCGGTGTCGCACGCCAAGGCGTGGAAGGAGATGGTGCACCGCTACTTTGCCGGCACGCTGGGCTTGCTGGTGCTGGCCATTGCCGTGCTGGCCTGGCGCGGGCGGCGCGAGACGAATGGCGGGATCGGCCTGCCGCTCCTGTTGCTGGGCCTGATCGTGTTTCAGGCGCTGCTGGGGATGTGGACAGTCACCCAATTGCTCAAACCGCTGGTCGTCAGCTCGCATCTGCTGGGGGGCATGACCACGATGTCCCTGCTGTTGTGGTTGTGGCTGCGTGAGCGCGGCCAGTCCGGCCACGCTTACTTTGCGAGTGTGGATCATTTGCGCGTCAGCGCGGGATTCGGGTTGGCGCTGGTGGCGATGCAAATCGCGCTGGGCGGCTGGGTGAGCACCAACTACGCGGCGTTGGCCTGCACCGATTTTCCCTTGTGTCAGGGTGGGTGGGTGCCGACCATGGATTTTGAGCACGGCTTCACCCTGCGTCGCGAACTGGGTGAAACCGCTTCCGGCGAACTGTTGCCGATGGCGGCGTTGACCGCCATTCACTGGACGCACCGGGTGATGGCGCTGGTTGTGGCCCTGTATTTGAGCGGACTGGTGTTGCGCCTGTTGCGCACGCCTGGTTACGCCGGGGTGGGGATGGCTGTTGGTGGATTATTGGTGCTTCAGGTTTCACTGGGCATCAGCAATGTCCTGTTCAGTTTGCCGCTGGCGGTAGCGGTGGCGCATAACGCCGGCGCGGAGCTATTGCTGGCCAGTCTGGTGTGGCTGAACTTTAAGGTACGCAGGAGATGACAATGGAATCCTTGATGATTGAGGGCGTGGCCTGTCGCTGCCAGCAGTTTCTGGCGCTGTGCAAATTGCGCGTGGTCAGTCTGATCGTGTTCACGGCGGTGATCGGCATGTTTCTCGCCGTGCCTGGCTGGCCGGATTGGAATGTACTGTGGGCGGGCACGTTGGGGATCGCGTTGGTAGCCGGTGCGGCCGCCGCGTTCAACTGTCTGATCGAGCAGAAAATCGACGCCATGATGGCGCGCACCCGTGCCCGCCCGCTGCCACGCGGCGAACTCAGCAACTCGCAAACCCTGGTGTTTTCCGGCGTGGTCGGCGGTATCGGCCTGACCTTGCTGAATGTCTTCGTCAACCCGCTGACCATGTGGCTCACGCTGGCCACCTTCGTCGGCTACGCAGTGATCTACACGGCCATCCTCAAACCCGCCACACCGCAGAACATCGTCATCGGCGGCGCCTCCGGCGCGATGCCGCCGGTGCTCGGCTGGGCCGCCGCCACCGGCGAAGTCCACCACGACGCCCTGCTGCTGTTCCTGATTATTTTTGCCTGGACGCCGCCGCATTTCTGGGCGCTTGCACTCTACCGCCGTGACGAATACGCCAAGGCGGGCCTGCCGATGCTGCCAGTGACGCACGGCGAGACCTATACCCGCCTGCATGTGCTGCTTTACACGCTGCTGCTGTTCGCCGTCACCATGCTGCCGGTCGGCACCGGCATGGGGGGCTGGATTTATCTGGTGGGCGCGGTGTTGCTGGGTGGCGGTTTCATCGCCTACGGCTGGCGCCTATACCGGCAGTACAGCGATGCACTCGCCAGGGAAACCTTCCGTTATTCGATCTGGTATCTGAGCGTGCTGTTTGCCGTGATGCTGGTTGATCACTATTTCAGGTTACCCATTTGATTTATATGGATTAAAGAACCTTTCTCTGGATATTCGGACAAGTTTGTTCTATATTCACCCGCTGTATTGTGACGAGGCGGGCGCAATGATCCTCTCCAGAACCAGTCAATATGCCGTGCAGGCGCTGATCTACATGGCCACCCAGCCGAGCGCCACGCCCGTGCTCAACAGAGATATTGCAGCGCAACTGGGGGTGCCCGCGCCGTATCTGGCCAAAATCCTGCAAAGCATGGCCAAGGGCAATCTGCTGTTTTCGTTTCGTGGCCGCCTGGGTGGATTTTGCCTGCGCGAAGGGGGCGAAAAGACCACGCTGATGCAGATTCTGTTGCTGACCGAGGGCGCGGCATTCACCGAAAGTTGTCTGCTGGGGCTGAAAAAGTGCAGCGACGAAACCGCGTGCCCGCTGCATTTTCGCTGGGTACCGGTGAAGAAAAAAATCATCGACCTGCTGCGTGACACGACCCTGGAAAAGCTGGCGAAGGCGGTTGAAACCGGCAAATACCGTTTGGCCGATGTGCCGGGGATGCTGTTCGAGCAGGTGGACGTGTGAAGGCTTGGTTCGCCGCTGTTTGTGCGGTGGCGGCGTTGACGCTGACAGGCTGCCAGCCGGCCCCGCAGCCGCCGGCATTCCAGTCGACTGACATTACCGGGGCCGCTTTCGCCCGCGATTTCAAACTGACTGACCACAACGGGCAGGTTCGCAACCTGGCGAGTTTCAAGGGCAAGGTCGTGGCCATTTTCTTTGGTTACACCCATTGTCCGGATGTCTGTCCCACCACCTTGTCGGATTTCGCGGCTGCACTCCAGCAGTTGGGCCCGCAGGCCAGACAGGTGCAGGTTCTTTTCGTGACGGTCGACCCGCAGCGCGACACGCTGGCACTGCTGAAACAGTATGTGCCCGCCTTCAATCCGCGCTTTCTGGGAATGACTACCGACGCCGAATCGCTGAAAACTTTGGCGAAAGAGTACAAAGTGGTCTATCAAAAGACTTCGGTGAAGGGCGCAGACGATTATTTGATCGACCACAGCGCAGGCACCTATATTTATGATTCAAAAGGGCGTTTGCGGCTGCTGATGCCTTACGGCAGCAGCCCGGACATGATCGCGCATGACCTGAAAATCCTGTTGGCGTCATCCTGAGCCGGGTTTTCATCTTGCAGGGCTCGATCAGGCTGGCATATAATCCCGCAGTTTTTTAATATAAGCATATGCTGTTAAGGCGCGGCGGTAGGCGCCATTTCGGGTACAACAGGAGCAGTCGATGGCAGTAAGCACATATTCCGGGGCAGAGCAGTACAACTTTGAAATTGTTAAGAAGTTTGCTGTTATGGCGCTTATCTGGGCGGTCGTCGGCATGTTCGTCGGCGTGTATATCGCCTCCGAACTGGCGTGGCCGTTTCTCAACTTCGACAGCCCCTACTTCTCGTTCGGTCGCTTCCGCCCGGTTCACACCACCTCGGTGATCTTCGGTTTTGGTGGCTCGGCGCTGTTCGCCACCTCTTACTATGTGGTGCAGCGCACCTGCCAGACCCGCCTGATTTCGGACGGCATGGCCAGTTTCACCTTCTGGGGCTGGATGGCGATTATCGTGCTGGCGGACATCAGTTACGTGCTCGGCTACACCCAGTCGCGCGAATATGCCGAGATGGAATGGCCGATCGACCTCCTGATCGAAGTGGTGTGGGTGACCTACCTGATCCTGTTCGTCGGCACCATCATGCGCCGCAAGCAGCCGCACATCTACGTGGCCAACTGGTTCTACCTGTCGTTCATTCTGGCGACCGCGCTGCTGCACACCTTCAATAACCTGGCGATGCCCATCAACCTGTTCTCGATGAAGTCCTACAGCCTGTTTGCCGGCACCCAGGACGCGATGACGCAGTGGTGGTACGGCCACAATGCGGTGGGCTTCTTCCTCACCGCCGCCTTCCTCGGCATGATGTACTACTTCGTGCCCAAGCAGGCCGGCCGTCCGATTTACTCCTATCGCCTGTCCATCGTCCACTTCTGGGCGCTGAGCTTCATGTACATGTGGGTCGGCGCGCACCATCTGCACTGGACCGCGCTGCCGGACTGGACCTCGTCGCTGGCTGCTGCGTTCTCGATTCTGCTGCTGATGCCCTCCTGGGGCGGCATGATCAACGGCATCATGACCCTGTCGGGCGCGTGGGACAAACTGCGTACCGACCCGGTGATGCGTTTCATGATCGTCGCGTTGTCGTTCTACGGCATGTCGACCTTCGAAGGCCCGATGATGTCGCTGAAGGAAGTCAACGCGCTGTCGCACTACACCGACTGGACCGTCGGCCACGTGCACTCGGGTGCGCTCGGCTGGGTGGCGATGATCTCCTTCGGCTCGCTGTATCACATGATTCCGAAGCTGTGGGATACCAAGATTTACAGCAACAAACTGGTCGAGGCGCATTTCTGGCTGGCCACCATCGGCATCGTGCTGTACATCGTCGCGATGTGGATTTCCGGCATCACCCAGGGTCTGATGTGGCGTTCGTTCGACGAGTTCGGCAATCTGCAATACTCGTTTGCCGAATCGGTTGCTGCGATGATGCCGTTCTACGCCATGCGTGCAATTGGCGGCATGTTCTTCCTGACCGGCACAGTGTTGATGACCATCAACATGCTGATGACCATCCGTCAGGGCAAGCTCGAGAACGCCGCGCTGGAAGCCAAGCTGGCCGCCAAGCTGGCTCGCGCATGATTCAGGGAAATCAATAATGAACATCAACTTCAAACACGAATGGATTGAAACCAACATCGGCCTGATGGCCGTGTTGACCATGCTGGCCATCAGCGTCGGTGGCCTGGTGGAAATCGCGCCTTTGTTCTTCATCGACAAGACCATCGAGAAAGTTGCGGGCGTGCGCCCCTACACGCCGCTGGAACAGCGTGGCCGCGACATCTATCAACGCGAAGGCTGCTACTTGTGCCATTCGCAGATGATCCGCCCGTTCCGCGATGAGAAGCTGCGCTATGGCCATTACTCGCTGGCGGCCGAATCGCAATACGATCATCCCTTCCAGTGGGGCTCCAAGCGCACCGGACCCGACCTGGCTCGGGTGGGCGGCAAGTATTCGAATGAATGGCATGTGCAGCACTTGACCGCGCCGCGTTCGATGGTGCCCGAGTCGGTGATGCCGAATTACCCCTGGCTGCTGTCGACTCCGCTGGATTTGTCCGATTTGACGGACCGGTTGAAGGCGTTGCGCAAGGTGGGCGTGCCGTACTCGCTGACCGATGCCGAATACAAAGCCAATGTGGCCCAGTTCGGCGAAACCGTTGCGCGTCAACTGCACATTCCCGACGCACAAAAGAATCTGCTTGAGCAGGCCAACTTCGGCAACTACGACGGCGATCGCTCCGGCATTTCCGAGATGGACGCCCTGGTGGCTTACCTGCAGGTGCTGGGCACCATGGTCGATTTCAGTAAATACAAAGACGACGCATTCGTCGACAACCGCTGATCGGTTGCAGCGATTAGAAGCGGGCTGGAGGTTTGAAGATGGAATGGTTGATGTGGTTTTCAAAACCTGAAAACACCAAGCCTGTGGCCCTGATCATTTTTCTCGTCACCTTTATCGGCATCGTGATCTACGTCTACGGTAGCAAAAAGCGGGGCGAACAAATCGAGACCTACCGCAACATACCGTTTCTGGACGATCAGCCGGGCGATCAAGACGACACGAAGGACAAGCAATGAGCGAACAAAAACTCCAATCCCAAACTGTGCAAACCACCGGCCACGCCTGGGACGGTGACCTGCAGGAATACAACAACCCGTTGCCGGTATGGTGGGTCTACACTTTTTACGCCACGGCGATCTTTGCCATCGTGTACTGGATCATTTATCCGTCATGGCCGATGGGCAAGGGCTGGATTGGCGGCATGTCGGACATTACCTACGTCAACAGCGCGGGCGAAACCAAGACCCACAGCTGGAACACCCGCGCCCTGCTGCTCCAGGATCTGAACAAGGCTGCTGCCGCGCAAAAGCCCTACTTCGACAAAGTGGCGGCGATGTCCTACGAGCAGATTGCCAAGGATCCGGAAATGAACGGCTTCATCCTGTCTTCGGGCAAGGCGCTGTTTGCCGACAACTGTGCGGCCTGTCACCAGTCCGGTGGCCAGGGCGTGGTCGGCTTTTTCCCCAACCTGACCGACGACGACTGGCTGTATGGCGGCTCGTTCGACAAGATCCACGAAACGATCACGGGTGGCCGCCGAGGCTACATGCCGACGTTCAGCGAAGTGCTGTCTGGCGAGCAGATCGACCAGCTGGCCAACTATGTCGCCGGGCTGTCCGGCATCGGGCACGATGCTGCCAAGGCAGCAGCGGGGAACGTGCTGTTCCACAGCGATACCGCTGCCTGCTATTACTGCCACGGCGTGGATGCCAAAGGCCGCAAGGATATCGGTGCGCCCAACCTGACTGACGGCATCTGGTTGTGGGCAGGCGTGGCTGCCGCCCCCACGGGCGAAGGCAAAGTCGCAGCGATCCGCACCGTCATCGGCAATGGCCTGAGCAAAGGCGTGATGCCGGCATGGGCAGGTCGGCTGTCGCCGGAACAGATCAAGGTTTTGACGGTCTATGTTCACGAACTGGGCGGCGGACAGTAAGACTGCAGTCTGAAGAATTGAGTAAAGCCCCCGTTCACGGGGGCTTTTGCTTCCAGACCGGCTCATTACCACACCATGCAAACAGGCTTAGAAGACCAGCTCGCGCTCTACCAGAAACGTATACCCATCTTTACCCGTTCGGTTAAGGGACGCTTTCGTCGCTTCAAGACCTCGGTGCTGGTGCTGGCGTATGTGATTTTCTTTGGCCTGCCGTGGCTGCCCTGGTCGCGGCTGGACGCACCGGCACAAGCGGTATTGTTCGACGTGCTGGGACGCCGTTTCCTGATTTTCGGGTTGACGGTTTATCCGCAGGATGTCGTCTGGCTGGCGTTGCTGCTGTTTATCGCCGCCATCCTGCTGTTTTTTGTGACCGGCCTGGTAGGCCGGGCATTTTGCGGCTATTTCTGCTTCCAGACCCTGTGGACCGATTTCTACATCTGGATCGAACGCAAGATTCAGGGTGAACGCCCCGCGCGGGTGCGACTTTTTCGCCAGCCATGGGATCGCGAAAAAGTCATCAAGGTCGGTGGTACCCATGCCTTATGGCTGCTGGCGTCATTCTGGACCGGCCTGACTTTTGCCGCCTATTTCACTTACGCGCCGCAACTGGTGATGGATTTCTTCACCGGACAGGCGGCCGCCGCAGCTTACATCACGATCGGCATTCTCACGCTATCCACTTACGCTGCCGCCGGACTGATGCGCGAGCAAATCTGCACCTATGTCTGCCCGTATGGCCGTTTCCAGAGCGTGATGTACGAAGCCGAGACGCTGGCTGTGCATTACGACGTCAAACGCGGCGAGGCGGCGCATGGGCGCGCCACCGCGCGTGCGGGGCAGCGCACCCTGGCCGAGCGGCAGGAGAAAGGCCTGGGCGATTGCGTCGATTGCGGGCTGTGCGTGCAGGTTTGCCCGGTCGGGATCGATATCCGCGATGGCCTGCAATATAAGTGCATCTCGTGTGGCCTGTGCATCGACGCCTGCAACACCATCATGGATTCGTTCGCTTTCCCGCGTGGTTTGATTCGCTACGATTCGGAAAAAAATCTGGCCGCCGCCACGCCCGCTGCGCCGAAATTGCATTGGACGCGGCTGAAAATCATCGGCTACGGTGTGGCGCTGGTTTTGATGAGCGCCTATCTCGTCTATAGCATCAGCACGCGGGGCAGCTTCGATCGCGCGGTCAACCAGATCCGCCAGCCGTTGTATGTCGTGCTGTCGAACGGCGATATCCGCAACCGCTATCAGATCCGTATCACCAACAAGGCGGGGCAGGACCAAACCTATCAGATCACTGCGCGCGGCATTCCGGCGGACGCGCTCGATCTGGGCCACTTCCGCGAAATCACCGTCAAACCGGGGCATAGCGGCCTGGTGCAGGCGGGTGTGCGGCTGCCGCCGGCGCTGGCGGCGAAAACGCAGCATTTCGAGTTAATCATCATCCCGCAGGGCAAGCCCGCTGAAGCGCGGTCCGAGTCCGTCCGTTTCGATACCCCGAGCCAGCGCCCATGAATACGATGATCACCCTGTTTGGCGGCCTGGCCGCCGTGTTTGCCCTGTATGCCATCGGCGGGCTGGTGCGGGGCTTGCCGCCCCTGCTGCGCGCCGTGCTGGCCGGCGTGGTTCCGCTGGCCGGCTATTTTGTCTTCATCGTCGGGCGCTGGCCCGGGCTGGATGTGGTCGCGATTCATATCTCGGTCTTTCTTGCAGCGGCGCTGGTACTGTTTGCCTTCACCCAGTTTCGCCGACGCAGCACCGGGCGCCTGCACTGGGGTCCCAAATTGCTGATTGCCTTTTTCATCGGACTGGTTTTCATCAATGCCACGCTGCTGCATATCGCGACCCAAGGCTTGCCTGAGCCACTGGCGCGTTGGTGGTTGGGGAGTAAGGGGGGCCCGGTCTATAGCGGGTTTTCCGGGGTGGTTCCGCACGGCGAAAGCGCAGCCAAGGCGGTGTCATCCGAGTTGAGTGAGTCGCATCGCGAGGCGCAACTGGGTTGGCAGGTCGAGGTGTCTGGATTGGATGGTACAGGCAACACACGTTCCGTACAGGTTCGTGTCAAGGATCGCACGGGCTTGCCGGTCGAACAGGTGGACGCCGAAGTGCGCCTGCTACGCCCCGGTACGACCGCACCAGCGCTGGCCCTGTCGCTGAGCGCGGGCGAGGCGGGCGTCTACATGGGCGTGCTGACCCTGCCCGCCACGGGCCGCTGGCTGCTTGAATTGCGCCTGAAGCAGGACGGCAAGCTGCTTTTCAGCCGTATTCAGGAACTGGCCACGCCATGAACGGCATCATGGGCTTCCTGTTCCTGCTGTCCGGCATCTTTGTGCTGCTGATTGTCCTGGGTGTGTTCTGGTCCATCAAAAGCGGCCAGTTCGACGACCTGGAAGGCCCGGCTGAACGGATTTTGACGGACGACGACGACCCCTTGCTGCCGACTCGCCGCTTGAGCAGTAAAGACGAATAAACTAAAATTCATCAACTTTAATGGAGTATGCGTAATGAAACAGCTGCTGACTTTTCAGGGTTTCCCCATGGTGGTGGTGGTTGGATTGATCATCTGGGCATGGATCAGTATTCTTTCGGTGCTGGTCGGCTCGTTCTTCTGATCCGGTTTCCCCCTGCGAAAAAGCCCCGCGTTGCGGGGCTTTTTTTGTTTTGAGGTTTTGTTTCAGGAATGCGCGCTGCCGGTTTCCGCGAATATCCGGGTTGCTTCCGGCCCAAACTGCTTAACCCGCGCAACGGATCCCGCTACCCCGGAGGCGGGTGCTACCAGTCAACACGAAGTTGCAGGCCCCATGCTGGAACCGCAT
>JBAVFD010000225.1:0-1655 GCA_049588075.1 Thiobacillus sp. | reverse complement strand
CCCCCCGGCTCGGCACGCACAACCCGCTCGATCTGCCCGTGGCCTTCCTGTTCGCTGCACTGTTCGTGGCGTTTGCGGCGATCACCCTGTTCGTGACCCAGCACTTCGGTGAGCGCGGCCTGCACATGCTGAGCTTCATGGTCGGTTTCACCGACATCGACCCCTTCGTGCTGTCGCTGCTGGCCGGGCATTTCCAGCTCGGCGAAATCGCCATCGTCAACGCCATCCTGATCGCCACCAGCAGCAACAACCTGCTCAAGGCGGCCTACGCTGTCGGGCTGTCGCGCCAGCGCGCCATGTGGCCGGCGGCGGCATGGCTGGTGCTGACGCTGGCGCTGACGGCCGGGTGGACGCTGATTCAAACCTGAGTCGGTTGTATCCGGTGAGCCTACCCGCCATCCCCGACCTGCCTCCCGCCGACCCCGCGCAAGGGCTGTCCGCCGCCGAAGCCGGGCGGCGGCTCGCGCAATTCGGTCCCAACGCCATCGCCGACAAGCGGGTTCCCGCGTGGCAACAGCTTGCCGCCAAATTCTGGGCGCCGGTGCCGTGGATGCTGGAAGTGGTGATCGTGCTGCAGCTACTGCTCGGGCGCGGGATGGAGGCGCTGGTGATCGCGCTGCTGCTGGTATTCAACGCGGTGGTCGCGTTCATGCAGGAACAACGCGCCAAGGACGCCCTGTCGCTGCTGCGTACCCGGCTGCATGTCAAGGCGCGCGTGCTGCGCGACGCGCAGTGGCAGGCCATTCCTGCCGAGCAGGTGGTGCCGGGCGACATCGTGCATGTGCGCGCGGGCGATCTGGTGCCGGCCGATCTGGCACTGTTCGACGGCGCACTCTCGCTCGACCAGGCGGCGCTCACCGGCGAGTCGCTGCCGGTCGATGCCGGCCCCGGCAAACCTGCCTACACCGGCGCCATCGTGCGTCAGGGCGAAGCCAGCGGCAGCGTCACCGCCACCGGCGCGCACACCTTCTTCGGCCGCACCGCCGAGCTGGTGCGCACCTCGAACGCGCCCAGCCACATGCAGCGCACCATCTTCGCCATCGTCAAACGGCTGGTGATATTCGACGCGGTGCTGGTCGCGCTGGTGATCGCCTTCGCGATGTGGCATCACCTGCCGCTGCCCGACACGGCGGTGTTCTCGCTGATGCTGCTGGTGGCCTCGGTACCGGTAGCGCTGCCAGCCACGTATACGCTGGCCACGGCGGTGAGCAGCCAGCAGCTGGCGCACCAGGGCGTGCTGGTGACGCGCCTGCCCGCGGTGGAAGAAGCGGCGGCGATGGACACGCTGGTATCGGACAAGACCGGCACGCTGACGCAGAACAGCCTGAGCTTCGCCGGCGCCATCGCGCTGGCGGCGGGCGCCGACGAGAACGCCGTGCTGCACGCCGCCGCGCTGGCCAGCGACGACGCCACCCAGGATCCGCTGGATCTGGCCATCCTCGCTCCCGCGCGCGAACGCAAGCTGCTCGATGCCGCCCCCATGCGGCAGGATTTCCGTCCCTTCGACCCGGGCACGCGGCGCAGCGAAGGCATCTACCGCGTAGACGGTCGCGCATGGCATGCCGTCAAGGGCGCGGCCAATGCCGTCGGCCCGCTGTGCAAACTCGACGCGGGGCAGCAAGCCGCGCTCGATGCCGCGGAACGCACGCTGGCGG
>JBAVFD010000224.1:0-13203 GCA_049588075.1 Thiobacillus sp. | reverse complement strand
CCGCCAGCTGGCTGTTCGCCACCGGGGTGCAACTGGCCTTGCCGCTGCTGGCGCTGGCGCTGCTGATTCAGCTGGCCTTCGGCATCGTCGCGCGCACCACGCCGGGGCTGGATATGTTTTCGGTTGGACTGGGGATCGGGGCATTGGGACTGATGGCGGCCTGGGTGTGGGCGGTGCCGCTGGTTGCCCAAGGTATCGGGTGGGGCATTGAACAACTGGCTGTTTGGATAGGCTGGCTCGTTTGAGACGATGCTCGCTTCGAGATAAGGCCAGGATAAAACAAAGGGGCCATGCTGAACTGCCCCTTTGATCCCTTTTAGACCGCAGCTTTCCGTCTCACCCAGAGACGACCAGCGAGACCGGCGAGGCCCATGGCTAGCAGCAAGACGTTGGAGGGTTCTGGGACTGCCGCAGCTGAGCTGTAGTCATGCCCAGAGACCGAATTGAAGTAAACGCCCGGCTCCTGGAAATCCAGGTACACATGCGCGGAATTGCCGTAATCAGCGGAGGAAAAAGGGTACAGAACAGAGGCACCGGAATAAATGGTAAAGCCAAGAGATACATAAACGTCGTCGCCGATATGTGCATCAAATTGGTAAACCCCATTGGGGAAATCCACGCCAAAATTGTTATAGATGTTCCCAGGCGTTGAGTTTTTAAAGTTTAAATGAGAGTCGATTATTCCGAGGGAGCCGCCACTCTTGGTTCCTTGTATGTCAACTGTCACAAAGGCGTGAACCAGGTCTCCGATCGTCCCACCTGGCAAAGTTATTGTTCCTGCATCGGCAAAGGCAGCCGTGGCCTCCGCGAACGCGAATGCATTGGGGTCTGTCGATCCATAGCTCGCTTGCGCCGTCAAGCGCAACAAGCCCAGTTGTGCGTTTGCGGTCGCAGTGGCGTCGCCCGCCCCGTAGCCCGCGATTACGTTCGCCGTTCCGCCAACCGGGCTGTAACCGTAGTTGGGCGGAATTGGATTCCCCTCGAAACCGCCAAATTGGTCGCCAGCCGCAGCACGTACCTCGGCGCATGTACCTGAATATGGAAAAATTGATCCTCCAGTTACGCCGCAGATCGCGGCTTGGGCAGGGCCAGAAGCCAGGAAACCAAAAAAGAGGAAGGCTCCCCCAATCCCGCAACTTGCCCGTTTGCCGTTCACTGTGTTCGCCACGAGTGTTTGCAAGTCCAGTGAAATTTGTTTCGTTTTCATATGCGACCCCTTGAGTCAGTTTGGTCAGCATCGAAACTCGCGTGTACAGGACCAATCTTTCTTTGTAGTAAATCTGGTTCCAATAGTTACATTAATTTTCATTATCGATAATAATCAACTGGTTATGAGTTATTTCCTTTCCGTAATGTCAAAGAATCCCGACATTGCCCGCGTGGCCGCGCGGTTATTTTCGCAACGATGCATCGAATCAAAGGATCCAGGTTCACATTAACTTTGCAAGGGTCGTATGTTTTAGTTAAACAACTTTCAGGCTGGCCCGGCAAGCTCGTTCCGAGATCAGGCGAGGCCGGCCCAGATAGATTAGAATGCTTCGATTTATCGTGATGCAGCCGGAACAGCGGTGCATGACTGAAACACAAGCGGTGGAAACAGCATGGCAGAATTAAACATGGCCACAGGAAGCCTGGTAGCGATTGTCACCCCCATGTCGGACGATGGCGCGCTCGATCTCGACGCGCTGCGCCGTCTGGTCGACTGGCACATCGCAGAGGGGACGGATGGCATCGTCATCGTTGGCACCTCCGGCGAATCGCCCACCGTCACCTACGACGAGCAATGTCTGCTGATCCGCACCGCGGTCGAGCAGGCCGCCGGGCGGGTGCCGGTGATCGCGGGTACCGGCGCGAATTCGACCAGCGAGGCGATCGAGCTCACCGAATGTGCCAAGGCGGCCGGCGCGCAGGCCGGGCTGTCGGTGGTGCCGTACTACAACAAGCCGACCCAGGAAGGTCTCTACCGGCATTACCGGAAAATTGCCGAAGCGGTCGATCTGCCGCTGATTCTGTACAACGTGCCGGGACGCACGGTGGCCGATTTGTCCAACGACACCACGCTGTGCCTGGCCGAGGTGCCCGGGATCGTCGGTTTGAAGGACGCGACCGGCAGCATGGAGCGCGCGGCCGATCTGCTGCGCCGCGTGCCTAAAGATTTCGCGCTGTATAGCGGCGACGACGCCTCGGCGATGCCGTTCATGCTGCTGGGCGGGCACGGGGTGATTTCGGTCACCGCCAACGTCGCCCCGAAACTGATGCACGAAATGTGCGTGGCGGCGCGCAACGGGAACCTGGCGCGGGCGCGCGAACTCAATAACGCGCTGCTGCCATTGCACAGCAAGCTGTTTGTCGAAGCCAACCCGATCCCGGTCAAGTGGGCCTGCGCCGAGCTGGGATTGATCCCGTCCGGTTTGCGTTTGCCGCTGACCCCGCTGTCTGCCGGATTGCATGACACCCTGCGTGACGCGATGCGCCACGCCGGGCTGATTTGAGAATTTGTTTAGGACACCTTGATGCGTTTACTGCCCCTGTTTGTATTGGTTACCCTGGCTGTGTCGGGTTGCAGCATGCCGGAATCAAAAAAGATCGATTACAAATCGGCCGAGAAATTGCCGACGCTGGAAATACCGCCCGACCTCACCACGCCGACGGGGGACAACCGTTACGCGATTCCCGATACCCAGGGCGGCGCGGCGACGCTGTCGACCTATAGCAAGGAACGCAAGAACGCGCCGGCCACGGCAACGACCCTCTTGCCCGCGCAGGACAAGGTGCGCATCGAGAAGTCGGGCTCTCAGCGCTGGCTGGTGGTGCAGGCGACACCGCAACAGG
The DNA here is from genome assembly GCA_049588075.1 of Thiobacillus sp. Taxonomy (GTDB): domain Bacteria; phylum Pseudomonadota; class Gammaproteobacteria; order Burkholderiales; family Thiobacillaceae; genus Thiobacillus. The sequence continues at coordinate 10,371 of JBAVFD010000224.1, read as the reverse complement.
TCTGGCCGGTGGTCAAGGACTTCTGGCAGGAAAACGGTTTCATCATCAATCTTGAGTCGCCCGAAACCGGCGTGATGGAAACCGACTGGGCGGAAAACCGCGCCAAGATTCCGCAGGACGGGATACGCAACCTGCTGGGCAAGGTGATCGACAGTGCCTATTCCACCCCCGAGCGCGATAAATACCGCACGCGAATCGAAGCCGGTGCCGCCGTGGCGGGTTTGCCCAGCACTGAAATCTACATCAGCCATCGCGGCATGATGGAAATTTATACCACCGAGGGCAAGGACCAGACCAAGTGGCAGCCGCGCCCGGCCGATCCCGAGCTCGAAGCCGAAATGCTGCGGCGATTGATGGTGCGCTTCGGCGTCGAGGAAAAACAGGCTGAGACCTTGCTGGCCAAACAGCAGACGCCGGAGCAGGCGCGCATCGTCAAGGATGCCGGCGGATCGGTGCTGGAAATGGACGAAAGCTTCGACCGCGCCTGGCGTCGCGTCGGCCTGGCGCTGGATCGGGTCGGCTTTGCGGTGGAAGATCGCGACCGTTCCAAGGGCGTGTACTTCGTGCGTTATATCGACCCGGAAATCGACAACGCCAGCAAGAAGGACGAAGGCATATTTTCCAATCTGGCTTTCTGGCGCAGCAAGAAAGACCAGCCCTCGCCGCAGGTGCAAATTGTGGTCAGCGAGACGGGCGAGAAAAGCCGGGTCAGCGTCACCGCGGCGGATGGCAAGACGGTCGATGCCGAGACGCAGAACCGCATCATCAAATTGCTGTACCAGGACCTGAAGTAATACGGAATCGAATCTGATGCGGTTCGCCAGTCTCGGTAGCGGCAGCGAAGGCAACGGCCTGGTGGTCGAGGCCGGTGCGACCCGGGTGCTGATGGACTGCGGCTTTGGTCTGGCCGACAGCATGGCGCGGCTGGCACGACTGGGATTGCAGGCAGCGGATCTGACGGGCATTGTCGTGACCCACGAACACAGCGACCATATCGGCGGAGTCGGGCGGCTGGCGCGCAAGCACAAATTGCCGGTATGGCTCACCGCCGGTACGCTGGCGATGGCGCAGGATCTCGACGGCGTGGCGGTGCAGACGATCGACAGTCACGCGGCGTTTGCGGTGGACGGGCTGGAAATCCAGCCGTATCCGGTGCCGCACGATGCGCGCGAGCCGGTGCAGTTCGTGTTTGGCGACGGCAGGTGCAAGCTTGGCGTGCTGACCGATACGGGTTGCAGCACGCCGCACATCGAGGCCATGTTGAGCGGCGTCGATGCGCTGGTGCTGGAATGCAACCACGACGTGACCATGCTGGAAAACGGGCCGTACCCGGTCAGCCTCAAGCGGCGGGTGGGCGGGCGTTTCGGCCATCTGGAAAACGGCCAGTCGGCGGCCTTGCTGGATAAACTGAAGCACGACAAACTGCAATGCGTGATGGCGGCGCACGTGTCACGCAAGAACAACACGGCCGCCCTGGCGCAGCGCGCGCTGGCCCGGGTGCTCAACTGTGCGGACGAAGACGTGCGCGTGGCCTGCCAGACGGCGGGTTTTGACTGGATAGAACTTTGACCACTTTTGCTGAACTCGGGCTTGCCCCCGACATCCTGCGTGCCCTCGACGACCTGGGTTACGCCACGCCCACGCCGATTCAGGAGCAGGTGATTCCCCTTGCCCTGCAGGGCGGCGATATTCTCGGCGCAGCGCAGACCGGCACGGGCAAAACCGCGGCCTTCGCGCTGCCTTTGATCCAGCGCTTGCTGCCGTTTGCCAACACCGGCACCTCGCCTGCCAAGCATCCGATCCGCGCGCTGATTCTCACCCCCACGCGCGAACTCGCGATCCAGGTCGAGGAAAGCATCAAGACGTATTGCAAACACGTGCCGCTGCGTTCGCTGGTGGTGTATGGCGGGGTCAATATCAACACGCAGATTCCGATTCTGAAAACCGGCATTGAAATTCTGGTCGCCACCCCCGGACGCCTGCTCGACCACGTGCAGAACAAGACGCTGATGCTGAACCAGGTGAACACCCTGGTGCTCGACGAGGCCGACCGCATGCTCGACATGGGCTTCATGCCCGACCTCAAGCGCATCGTCGCGCTGTTGCCCGCGCAGCGGGTGAACATGATGTTCTCGGCCACCTTCCCGGAAGAAATCCGCAAGCTCGCTGACAGCATTCTCAACACCCCCACCTTCATCGAAGTCGCGCGCAACGAAACGGCGGTGACGGTCAAGCAGGTCGTCCATCCGGTGCACCACGAGCGCAAGCGGCAGCTGCTGACCCATTTGATCAAAAGCCGCGATTTGAATCAGGTACTGGTGTTCACCGGCACCAAGCTGGGCTGCAACCGCCTCGCCAATGAACTCAACAAGCTCGGCCTGCATGCCGACGCCATCCACGGCGACAAAACCCAGCAGGAACGCATCAAGGCGCTCGACGCCTTCAAGGCCGGCTCCCTGCGCGTGCTGGTCGCCACCGATGTTGCCGCGCGCGGCATCGACATCGAGGCGCTGCCCTTTGTGGTGAACTACGACCTGCCGCACAACGCCGAGGACTACGTTCACCGCATCGGCCGCACCGGCCGCGCCGGTGCCAGTGGCGAGGCCATTTCGCTGGTGAGCGAGTCCGAAACGCGCTACCTCAAGGACATCGAAAAACTCATCGGCAGCCCCATCGAGGCGACGATTGTTGCCGGCTTCGAACCTGGCGCGGCAGACGTGTCCGCGTACGAATCGCGCCCGCCGCGCATGGAACGGCCGGCCGTGCACACAGGCGAACGTTCATCCGAACGTCAGCCCGATCGCTCGAACGAACGCCGCGCGCCGCGCGCCAAACCGGTTGCGTCGCGCGATGCGCTGTTCGATGCGCCTTATGTGCCGAGCGACACCCCGCGCTCGAGCGCTGCGCTTGCCCCGACTCGCCCAGCTTCCAAAAAACCGGTGGCGGCGTTGTTCCGCAGTCCGGTTAAATCCGAACCCGCAGGGCAGTGAGCTGGGAAATCATCCTGCTGGGGGCTTTGGGCGCACTGGCCTGGTATTGGTATGCGGGCATGCACACGCGTGAACAGGCCATCGCCGTCGGCCGCCGCGCCTGTGTCAATGCCAGATTGCAATTCCTCGACGACAGCGTCGCCTTGAGCAAAACCCGCTTTGCCCGCAGCAGCATCGGCCAGTTGCAGTTCCAGCGCGACTACCGTTTCGAGTTTTCCGACACCGGCAACAATCGCCGTCCCGGCGTCGTCCGCATGCTCGGCGACCGCGTCGAATGGGTCAGCCTCGACGGCGAATGGCAACCGGGGCAAAGCGCTCAAGTGGTTCAGCTGCGCGACTGATTTTCCTGCTCCGTCGCCCGGGCCAGTGAAATATTCGTATCCCCTAGCCGCAGTCGCTGGCTATCGGCGAAAATAGCGTTTTAAGCGCTTTCCCTACATTCCCATGCTTGATATCCAGTTGCTGCGCAAAGACGCCGCCCTTGTTGCCGAACGTCTGACGGCGCGCGGTTTTATGTTCGACGCAACGCGCTTTGATGCGCTTGAGGGCGAACGCAAGACGATCCAGACCCGCACCCAGGACGCGCAAAGCCGCCGCAATTCCATGTCGAAGCAGATCGGCATGATGAAAGGGAGGGGCGAGGACACCACGGCGGTGATGGCCGAAGTGGCGGGGCTGGGCGACGAACTGAAGCAGATGGAAGAACGGCTGGCCGCCCTACAGACGGAGATCAACGACTTTCTGATGGGGGTGCCGAACCTGCCGCACCAATCGGTGGCGGTGGGCAAGGACGAAACCGCCAATGTCGAGGTGAGTCGCTGGGGAACGCCACGCAGTTTCGATTTCCCGGTGCGCGACCATGTCGATCTCGGCGAGGGGCTCGGTCAGCTCGATTTCGCGGCGGCAGTCAAAATCACCGGCAGCCGCTTCTCGGTGATGAAGGGCGGGCTGGCACGGCTGCATCGTGCGCTCGCGCAATTCATGCTCGACGTGCATACCAGCGAACACGGCTACACCGAAGTCTATGTGCCGTATCTGGTGAATGCCGATTCGATGCGCGGCACCGGGCAGTTGCCGAAGTTCGAGGAGGATTTATTCAAAGTGCCTTTTGGTCTTGAGGATCCGAGTGCAGCAGAGCAAGCGCGTATTGCGCGCGTGAGTGTAGATTCAAGTAGAGAAGAAATCCGGCAGAAATATTTTTATCTCATTCCCACCGCCGAAGTGCCGGTGACCAACCTGCTGCGCGACGAGATCGTCGCCGCCGAATCGCTGCCGCTGAAATTTGTCGCCCACACGCCGTGCTTCCGCTCCGAGGCCGGATCCTACGGTCGCGACACGCGCGGCATGATTCGCCAGCACCAGTTCGACAAGGTGGAGCTGGTGCAGATGGTGAAGCCGGAGGATTCCTATGCCGCGCTGGAAGCGCTGACCGCCAACGCCGAAGCGATCCTGCAGAAACTCGGCCTGCCGTACCGCAAGATGGCCCTGTGCAGCGGCGACATGGGATTCTCGTCGGCCAAGACCTACGACCTCGAAGTGTGGTTGCCGGCGCAGAACACCTATCGCGAGATTTCCTCGTGCTCCAATTTCGAGGCCTTCCAGGCGAGGCGGATGCAGGCGCGTTTCCGCACCGGACAGGGCAAGCCGGAGCTGCTGCACACGCTGAACGGTTCGGGACTGGCGGTGGGACGCACGCTGGTGGCGATCCTGGAAAACTACCAGAATGCCGACGGCAGCGTGAGCGTGCCGCAGGCGCTGCGGCCGTGGATGGGTGGGCTGGAGCGGCTGACAGCCGCTTGAATTGAGAGTCCGCGCGGCTGATTGCTGCCTGGACCGGTTAACCGGGTGCGGCCAGCTTTGCTTCGCGGTTTCCCAGGTTGATCAGCGGGTTGTACTCGGGTTCCAGACGCAACAGGATGTCGTAATAGCTGCGGATATTTTCCGCAAAATCCAGCGCCTCGAAGCCGCGTGCGTATCCGTATTTCATCGCCTTGGCATAAGTGCCACGGCTTAAATAAGGCAGTGCTTCCTTCACGTCGGCCCAGCTATCCGGGCTGCCGGCACGTGCCTGCGCGATGCGGCGCGCGTCTTCCAGGTGTCCCTGCCCCTGATTGTATGCAGCCAGTGCCAGCCAGGTGCGGTCAGGCTCGGGGATGCGGTCGGGCAAGGCTTCTTTCATCATCACCAGATAACGTGCGCCCCCCAGTATGCTCTGGCGCGCGTTGAGGCGGTCGGTCACGCCCATGTGGTCGGCCGTATCCCCGGTCAGCATCATCAAGCCGCGCACCCCGGTCGGCGAGGTGGCGTAGGGGTTCCACTGCGACTCCTGATAGCCGATCGCGGCCAGCAGTCGCCAGTCGATGCCGGTCAGCGTCTGCGCCTCCTGGAAATGCCGGCGCAGATCAGGCAGCCGTTGCGGGCGGCGCTGCAGGATGCCGATGACATCGCTGTTGTCCAGTTGTTTGACGTATCCGAAATAGCGCTCGTACATGCGCTTGATGGTGCCGTCCTTGCGCGCTTGATCGACAAAGCGCGTCAGCGCATCAAGCAAGGTTTGCGAACTGCGTTTCGGCAACGCCCACACAATTTTCTGCGTATCGGGAAGGTCGAATGCCACCGCCAGTTTGGGATAGAGGCTGCGCATGGGGTCGAAATCCATGCCGTTGATGACCACCGCGTCGTACTTGCCCGCCTGCAATTGCGCCAGCAGTTCCTCCGGCCAGACGTTATCCAGCGATGCCCAGCCTAAATTTGGGTACTTGCGCTTCAGGCGCATCAGAATGGGGCTGTGGCCGGAACCGATAATCAGCGCCAGCTTTTTGCCCGACAGGTCCGCCACGCCACGCGGCGCCTTGTCTTCAGTGCGATACACCACATGAACCGGGGTCTCGAACAACACCGGCCCGGCAATCAGGTGGCGATCCTTGACCACGGTCTGCGGCAGGGCTGCCGCCACCAGGTTGATTCGCTTGCCATCGAGTAAATGGAACAGCGCTTCGGGGTGGTTTTCTTCTGTCCATTCGATCGACCAGTTCATCGACTGGCCGAAAGCCTGGATCAGATCGTGTTCGAATCCCGCAGGCTCGCCATTGTGGGCGATGTAATAGCTTGCCGGGCTGTTGCGCGTCCCCACCCGCAATTCGCCACTGATCTCGGGCGGCGGCGCAGGGCGGCTACAGGCGGTCAGAGCCAGTGCCAGCATCAAAGCCAGCACCGGCGCAGCCAGTCCCCCAATCGATCCCATTGTTTTTATGACGGGCATGAGCGCAGTCTGACCGAGAGTGAAATTTCCGTCCAGTAAATCACCCGACTCGGTTACAATACGCGCCGCCGGAGAGGTGGCAGAGTGGTCGAATGTACCTGACTCGAAATCAGGCGTGAGCGCAAGTTCACCGTGGGTTCGAATCCCACCCTCTCCGCCAACAGACAAGCAAACAAGCGCCTTTCGGGGCGCTTTTTTGTTGTGCCCACCAACCACCCGCCGAACGGTGAGGGGATTCACTCGGGGTGAAATTCAATTCAATGCGAATTTTCACCCCGTCGCAATCTTTAGACACTCACCGCTCACAATAGCCCAGAAGATGGCGCAATGAAGCAAATCAAAACATTGGTATCTCCCCGCGGGGTGGCCGAGGAAGCCCGGGCGCCTACAAGGATGTGAGTGCTGTGGTGGACTCGGCCGGCCATTCCGGACTGGCGTGCAAGCTGGCGCGTCTGCAATGGATTGTTTGCATCCAGGGCTAAGACCCGCAGTACGCCAGCGAACCACATGATCAGGACAGACTGCAATTGCGGCCGGACGAGTCACTGTTTGTTCCCGTGATGCGTGGAGGGCGACGCCTGGAACTCCCACATTTTGTCAGAGTGACTAAACTGTAAAAATGAACCCAATTATTTCCCTTCTTCCCGGCCAGCTGTATCGCCCCTGTGATACCGACCGGTTCACCTTTACGACCACCGCCGAACTTGAAGACCTGACGGAAGGCATCGGCCAGATGCGTGCCATTGATGCCGCGCATTTCGGCATCGGCATGCGCCATGCGGGCTACAACCTGTACGTCATGGGGCGCACCGGCAGCGGCAAGCACACCCTGATCCGCCAGTTGCTCGATCAGCGCGTGGGGACGGAAGCCAAGCCTGCCGACTGGTGCTATGTGCACAACTTCTCCCAGCCGCACAAACCGCGCGCGATTCAATTGCCCGCTGGCATGGGCGCACGCTTTCATGCCGACATGCAGCAACTGGTGGCCGAGCTTCAGGCCACCATCCCGGCCGTGTTCGAGGGCGAGGAATACCGCCGGCGGCTGGGCCAGATCGACGAGGAGTACAACGAACGCCAGACCCAGGCATTCGGCGCCGTGGGCGATGAGGCCAATCAGCATGGTGTGGTGTTGCTGCGTACCCCGAACGGCTTCTCGTTTGCGCCGGCCAAAGGCGACGAGGTGATGAGCCCGGACGACTATGACAAGCTGTCGGACGAGGAAAAGGCGCGCATCGAGCGGGAGGTCAGCAGCCAGCAGGAAAAACTGGAGCAGGTGATTCATCAGGTCCATCAATGGCGGCGTGAGCGGATCGAGCGGGTGCGCAAGCTCAATGAGGAGGCGGTCCTGTTCGCCGTCGGCCACCTGATGGATTCCCTGCGCAGCGACTATGCGGATTACCCCGCGGTGTGCAGCTACCTGAACGAGGTGCAGCAGAACGTCATCGAAAGCATGGACGAGTTCCGCCATCCCAAGGAAGCCCTGTCCGGCCTTGCCGCCCTCACCGGCCAAACGCCTGATTTCAGCCGCTTTCGCGTCAACCTGCTGGTGGCGCGGAATGGGAGCGAAGGCGCGCCGGTGGTCTACGAGGAGCATCCCACCTACTCGAACCTGATCGGGCGGGTCGAGCACGTCTCCCAACTCGGCGCGCTGGTCACCAACTTCATGCTGATCAAGCCGGGGGCGCTGCATCAGGCCAACGGCGGCTACCTGCTGCTGGACGCGTTCAAGCTGCTGACCCAGCCGTTTTCCTGGGAAGGCCTGAAGCGCGCGCTGTCCACCCACGAAATCCGTATCGAGTCGCTCGGCCAGATGTATAGCCTGGTCAGCACGGTATCGCTGGAGCCGGAGCCGATTCCGCTCGACGCCAAAGTGATCCTGATCGGCAATCGCATGCTGTATTACCTGCTTGCCCAGTACGATCCGGAGTTCGGCGAATTGTTCAAGGTGGCGGCCGATTTCGAGGATGAAGTCGAGCGCTGTGCCGACAACGATCTGCTGTATGCCCGCATGATCGGCACGCTGGTGCGACGGGAGAAGTTGCGGCCGCTTGACCGCGCTGCCGTGGCACGCGTGATCGAGCACAGCGCGCGCCGGGCCGAGGATGCCGAGAAGCTTTCCACCCACATCGTGAGCCTGGCCGACCTGGTGCGCGAGGCCGATTACTGGGCCGCGCAGGACAAGCGCGAGGTGGTGGCGCGTGCCGACGTCGAGCGCGCGATCGAGGCGCAGATCAGGCGCTCCGACCGTCTGCGCGAGCGTTCGCACGAAGCCATCCTGCGCGGCATCCTGCATATCGACACCGAGGGCGAGGCGGTGGGGCAGGTGAATGGCCTGTCCGTTTTCCAGCTCGGCGATTTCAGCTTCGCCCAGCCGTCGCGCATCACCGCCAATACCCGCCTGGGCGACGGCGATCTGGTCGACATTCAGCGCGAGGTCAAGCTGGGCGGCTCGATCCACTCCAAGGGGGTGCTCATCCTCTCCTCCTTCCTGGCGTCGCGCTATGCCGCCGAGCAGCCGCTGTCGCTGGCGGCCAGCCTGGTGTTCGAGCAGACCTACGGTCAGGTGGAGGGCGACAGCGCGTCGGTGGCCGAGTTGTGCGCGCTGCTGTCCTCGCTGGCGAATGCGCCGATCCGCCAGTCGCTGGCGGTGACCGGATCGGTCGACCAGTTCGGCCGGGTGCAGGCGATCGGCGCGGTGAACGAGAAGATCGAAGGCTATTTCGATATCTGCAGCAAGCGCGGCCTGACCGGCCAGCAGGGCGTGCTGATTCCCGCCTCCAACGTGATGCATCTGATGTTGCGGCAGGATGTGGTGGACGCTGCGGCGGCAGGGCGCTTCCACATCTACGCGGTGGAAACGGTGGATCAGGCGCTCGAACTGCTGACCGGCATCGCCGTCGGCACGCCCGACGAGGCGGGCAGCCTCAACCAGCGCGTGGCGCAACGGCTCAAGCATCTGGCCGAATTGCGGCGCAAGTTTGCCGGCAAAGACAAATCCGGTTCCGGCGACCGCCATGCGAACAGCGATGAATGAGCAGCCTGCCGGCATCCGCATCTGGGTGGCACTCGACGAGTCGCCATGCAGTGCCGCGGCGCTGACGGCCGCCGCCTCTCTGGCCGCTGAAATGGATGCCGAGCTGGCCGGGCTGTTTGTCGAGGACATCAACCTGCAGCACCTGATCGGCCTGCCCTTTGCGCGCGAGTTCAGCCTGCTGACGGGAGCGGGACGCCCGCTGTCTCAAGGGGATATGGAGCGGAGTTGGCGGCGCGAAGCGGAGGCCATGCAGCGTCTGCTGGCCGAGGCAGCCAAGCGCTTGCGTCTGCGCTGGTCGTTCCGGGTGGCGCGCGGCCGGGTGTCGGCCGAGATGAATGCGCTGGCGCAGGCATTCGACCTGATCGTGTTGGGTCAGCGATCGGGCATCGGCGTCACGGCCACATCCCCGGCCCAGTCCCGCTTCCCCCGCGTTCATCCGCACGCGGGGCCGGTGCTGGTGTTGTTCGAGGCGGGTTCGAGCTTCACGCCCGGTCTGGATTTGGGCGCCCGGCTGGCACGCCTGAACGGCGCCGAACTCGTGGTGCTGGTCAGTGCAGCAGGTGAGGACGCGTATCGAGCGGCTTGCGCGGCTGCGCAGGCCGCGCTGAAGGTGCATGAAATTGCCGGACGATGCGTCTGGCTGGGGACCCTGGATGATTCAAGTTTGATCAAGGCGGCGCATCGTGAAGCGGCAAGCTGCCTGGTGCTGGCCAACAAGGAACGCTTTCTGACGCAGGCTGGATTCGACCGGATGCTGGACGAGATCGAGTGCCCGGTGGTGCTGACCCGATAAGCACGGGATTCAGTCCGGCCATTTCCATGGCCATGAACTAGATTTAAAGAAAAAGTGGGGAAGCGCAATGACCGATTTGATCACAACCCGAAAGGAAGGATGACAAGATGAAAACGCCCCTGCAAATCACGTTTCGCGACATTGAACATTCCGATGCGCTGGAAGCGCATATCCGCGAAAAGGCCGAGAAACTGGAGACCTTTTTCGAGCCGATCATGTCCTGCCGGGTGGTGGTGGAAATGCCGCACCAGCACAAGCAGCAGGGCAAGTTCTTCAGCGTGCGCATCGATAT
>JBAVFD010000223.1:0-2732 GCA_049588075.1 Thiobacillus sp. | reverse complement strand
GCGTCCCCACTCATCACAGGTGCATTCATGAGCAACCCCCCATCCGATCAGCCCATCCGGCTCACCCAGTTCTCGCACGGCGGCGGCTGCGGCTGCAAGATTTCGCCTGCCGTGTTGCGCGACATCCTGGCCGATACGCCTTTTGCCTCGCACATGGCGGCGGCCTATCCCGACCTGCTGGTCGGCATCGAGCACGGCGACGATGCCGCCGTGTATCGGCTGAATGACGAGCAGGCGATCGTGGCCACCACCGATTTCTTCATGCCCATCGTCGACGATCCGTTCGAGTTTGGCCGCATCGCCGCCACCAACGCGCTGTCCGACGTGTACGCCATGGGCGGGCGGCCGCTGTTCGCGCTGGCCATCGTCGGCATGCCCATCGGCAAACTGCCCAACGAGGTGATCCGGCAAATTCTCGCGGGCGGCGAATCGGTGTGCAAGGCGGCCGGCATCCCCATCGCGGGCGGGCATTCCATCGACGCGCCCGAGCCGATTTACGGCCTGGTCGGCATCGGCGTGGTGCACCCTGCGCGCGTCAAGAAAAATGCCGGCGGCCAGGCGGGCGACGTGCTCATCCTCGGCAAGCCGCTCGGCGTCGGCATCTACAGCGCCGCACTGAAAAAAGGCGCGTTGAGCGACGCGCAATACCGCGCCATGCTCGCCGCCACCACGAAACTCAACACCGCGGGCGCCGACCTCGCCGCCCTCGACGGCGTGCATGCGCTCACCGACATCACCGGCTTTGGCCTGCTCGGCCACCTGCTCGAAATCACCCGCGCCTCCAGACTCGGCGCACGCGTCGACCTGGCGCGCCTGCCCCTGCTGCCTGGCGTGGCCGAACTGGCGCAAGGCGGCCATGTCACCGGCGCCAGCCAGCGCAACTGGGCGAGCTACGGCAGTGAGGTCAGCCTCGACGGCGTCACCGACTGGCAACACGCCATCCTCACCGACCCGCAAACCAGCGGCGGCCTGCTGGTGAGCTGCGCGCCCGAATCGCGCGACGCCGTGCAGGACATTTTCCGCCAGCATGGCTTTGCCGAGGCGGCGGAAATCGGCACGCTGCACGTGGGCTCGAACGTCACTGTTGCCGCCTAAGTGACTTTCCGGTTCCTCGATTTCCCCGCCGCGCGCGACGACCTGCGCGCCGACGTGCTGGCGGGCCTCGCCGCCCAGCCCAAAGCCATCCCGCCGAAATATTTCTACGACGAAGCGGGCTGCCGCCTGTTCGAAGCCATCTGCGCGCAGCCCGAATACGTCCTCTGCCGCACCGAGCGCGCATTGATGGCCAGGCATCTGCCGGAGATCGCCGTCGCCGTCGGCGCCGTCGATTGCGTCATCGAGCCCGGCGCGGGCGACTGCGTCAAGGTCCGCGCCTTGCTCGACGCGTTGCGCCCCCGCCAACTGGTCGTTCTCGACATCGCCGGCAACCCGCTCGCCAGCGCCGCCGAGTCGCTCGCCTGCGACTATCCCGGCCTCGCCGTGACCGCGCTGGGCATGGATTTCATCCACACCCTCGAAGCCGCCGAACCGCACCTCGCAGCCGGCCGTCGTCTCGTCTACTACCCCGGCTCCAGCATCGGCAACTTCCCGCCCGCTGACGCCGCCGCCCTGCTCGCGCGCTTCCGCCGGCTGGCTGGCGCATCGGGCCAGTTGCTCATCGGCTTCGACCTCAAGAAAAACCCGGAGCAGCTGCACCGCGCCTACAACGATGCCGCGGGCGTCACCGCAGCGTTCAACCTCAACCTGCTCGAACGCCTGAACCGCGAACTCGATGCCAACTTCGATCTCAGCCAGTTTCGCCACTACGCCTTCTACAATCCGCCCGTCGGCCGCATCGAAATGCACCTCGTCAGTCTGGTCGGGCAGACTGTGACCGTATCCGGCCAGCGCGTCCGCTTCGCCCCCGGCGAAACTCTGCACACCGAAAACTCCTACAAATTCCGCTGCGACGAATTCAGCGCCCTCGCCGCAAGCGCCGGCTGGAGCCTGGCTGGTGAGTGGGAACGGGAGGGGTTTGCGGTTCAGCTCTACGGGTAAACCGCGCGCCGGCGATCAGCGAAAAAATGCATTACAGTGAATTGACCCCTGTGTTTCGCCGCTGAGAGGGCAGCACGATGACGCCGTCACCTGACTTTGCGCCCGGCCTGCCCGGCACCCCGCCCACCTGGGCCTCCAGCGACAAGGACATGGTCGGCACGGCCATCGGCTCGTCGCGCCTGTGGTTCACCCTGGGCCACGGCATCGTCAACGAGGTCTATTTCCCGCGCATCGACATTCCGCACATCCGCGATCTGGGCTTCATCGTTGCCGACGATGCGGGGTTTTGGGTCGAGGTCAAACGCGGGGCCGATTACACCCTGGCGACGCCCGCTCCCGGAATACCGCTGCCGACGGTGGTTCACCGCCATCCGCGCTTCACCCTCACGCTGCGTTGTTGCCCCGATCCCGAGCGCGATGTCCTGCTGATCGACCTTGTCCTCGACGGCGATCCGGCGCTGCGCCCGTATGTGCTGCTGGCCCCGCATCTGGGCGGCACCGGCTGGGACAACCGCGCCTGGGTGGACACCTACCATGGCCAGCGCGTGCTGTGGGCGGAGCAGGGGCCGTTCGGGCTTGCGCTGGCGGCGCGTGCGGCTGATGGCAGCGACGCGATGGGCGCCCGGTCGGCAGGCCATGTCGGCGTATCGGACGGCTGGCAGGATTTCGCCGCGCATGGGCGCATGGCCTGGCGT
>JBAVFD010000222.1:0-1823 GCA_049588075.1 Thiobacillus sp. | reverse complement strand
GCGCCAGGCCCGTCTGCCAGGTGGCCGCGTGGCGCGCCAGCACGGCACGATGCGCCCGCAAGGCAGCCCAGCACGCCGCCATATCGGGTGCACCAGGCACGCCATTCCAGCGTCGCCACGTATCCATCAGCGCCTGTGACGCATCCGGTGCCAGCGTCGCGGTATAGATGGCCAGCAAAGCATCGAGCTTGTCGTGGTGCGCCGCTTCGGCCTGCGGATACGCCTGCCACACCAGCGGCCGCGCCGCCCACTGCGCCCGCACGCAGGAATCTTCGCCGCGAACGAAATTCAGATCGCACGCCCACAACAGGCGGTCGTAATCATCCTGGCTGGCAAACGGCAGCACCCGAACGTCGAGCGCGCCGCGCCGGGCCGACTCACCCGCGTGCAGTCCCGGCTGGTCCAGCCAATCCGCCAACTGCGGCAAAATGCGGCCTTCCGGCACCAGCAGGGTGACCGCATCGACACCGCTCGCCCACGCTTCCAGCAGCTCGGCGAGCGCGGGGTTCTCATAGGCGAACAGCGAAATCCGCCACTCGCCCGCTGCGGGTGCAGCCAAGCCCAGTGACTGCCAGTAGGCATCGATTTCATGCTGCACAAAATGCGCCCGCCGCGTGAGCAAGTCGCGCTCGCGAAACAGGCCGCCCGTCTGTGCGGTATAACCGGGAAAGAAGAAATACTTGGTCAGCGGCAGCCGGGGATGCGGCGACGGCAGACCGTGATGCGCCGCCACCCAGGGCTCCGCACTCAGATATTCCAGGTTGATCCACACCGGCGGCGGCGACCGCGTGGCCATGTCGGCCACATAGGATTCGGGCAGCGTGCAGCCGAAGGCCTCGACCACCACCGCAGCCGGAGGCGTTGACGCGAAAGGCGCTCGCCAGGCGCACACCGTCACGCCGTCGCATTGCTGCTGTTCGCGCTCGACCCGAATCTCCGGACGAATGCGCTGAAACGCGGCCAGGTCGTCCACCCACAAGCGCACCCGCGCGCCATGCTCGCGCGCCAGGCTGCGCGCCAGCCGCCAGCTGACGCCGATATCACCGTAGTTGTCGATGACCGTGCAGAAAATATCCCAGGTGCGCATCATCCTTGATTCCCCGGCTGGACGCGCCCGGGTGTGCGGCTGGCGGGTCGGCTGGCAAGGCGCGACGACGCGGGCAGATAGCGTGCCAGACGTGCAATCTGCGTAGCGTGCTCACCTGTCAGGCGAGCGCCATCGAAGGCACAGCATCCAGCATTCATGCGACATTCCATAGACTGATAAGCGGTCAACTGAGAAATCAAGGATTACGCATGGTAGCAATGAAAAAGGCTCCCGAAGGAGCCTGTGCTACGGAGCGGGCCGGTCTATTTCTTGTTCGACAGGCAGGACGACATGAAGGTCTTGCGCGCATCGCCCTTCAATTCTTTGGACGCGGCTTCGGCATTGCAGTCCTTCATGCGCTGCTGCTGCGGGGTGACGCCCCCTGCTGCCGGTTTTTCTGCTGCCGCCGGTTTTGCTGCCGCCGCCGGTTTCGTCTCGATCGCCGCTTTCGCTGCTGTATCGCCAGACAGGCAGGACGACATGAAGGTCTTGCGCGCATCGCCCTTCAACGCTTTGGTCGCGGCTTCGGCATTGCAGTCCTTCATACGCTGTTGCTGCGAGGTGGCGCCTCCTGCTGCCGGTTTCGTCGCTACCGCCGGTTTCGCCGCTGTATCGCCAGACAGGCAGGACGACATGAAAGCCTTGCGCGCATCGCCAGACAGGCTCTTCTTGCCCGCTTCTTCATTACAGGACTTCATCAGGTTTTGCTGTGCGGTTTCCGCCCATACGGCCGATG
>JBAVFD010000221.1:0-14937 GCA_049588075.1 Thiobacillus sp. | reverse complement strand
CATGCGGCCTCCGCCGCCGGCAGCGCCTCGGGATGCGGCCGCAGGCGCAGCGCCGCGTCCGCCAGTTGACGGTAGCGCGGGGCAAAACCGGGATAGCGTTCGCACACGCGCAGCGTTGCGCGCTGGCTCTCGACAAACCAATCGCCGGCCTCGATTTCGGCGGAGAGGGCGATCAGCCACAGGTAGAGGTCGCGATTGAGCGCGCGCTCGGGAAACAGCGCGATTTCGTCCGGCAGATACAGCGCCTCATGGTCGCGCCAAGCCAGTTCGGTCTTGTTGCCCGTGCCGGCCAGCCGCTGCAGCCAGTTGCGGCGCGCGCCGTGCTCGGTGGCCTGGGCCGCTTTCACCCCCAGTCCGGCGTCGCCGCCCAGCGCACGGAACAGGATGCCGGCCGTGCGCGAGATTTCCGGCAGCGTGACCGCAGCCTGCTCGTGGCGGGTATCCGTCACGCGGGTCATGAAGCGGTCCCACAGCTTGCCGGCGATTTCTTCCATGGCGCTTAGGCGTCCGGCTTGACGGCTTGGCCGTCATGTTTGAAACAGTCCTTCGGGATGCGGGGATGATGCCCCAGCCCGCGATCCGACTTGTCCAGCGCACAGGCACTGTCGACCCATTGCAGCAGGGTGCCGTGCGGGTTGGCCTGCTGCACCTGCTCGCAGGCCTGGATGCACTGGCCGCACTGGGTGCAGGTGAACATGCTGCGCTTGAGCGTGCGCGGATGCAGGCGCATCGGGCAGGCGTTGTCGCACGCGCTGTTGCAGCTGGCGCAGTCGCGCCCGCGCGCGTGGTCGAAGCCGACCACCATGGCCTGCTTGTTGGCCATCCAGGCCAGGCTCTGGAACAGTCCGACGGCGCAGCCGAAACGGCAGAACAGGTGGCGCGCAAAGGTGAATTCGATGAACAGCAGAAGCGTCGCGACGCCGATGAAGCGCGCCTGGTTGGCGGTGAGCGTGCCATGCCAGAGGTTGGCATAAATCTCGGCAGGCGGCAGCAGATAGGTCAGCATCGCCACCGCCCACAGGAAGGCGAAGCCCAGCGCGGCGCCCACGGTCACGGGCCACCAGGTCTTGCGCGGCTGCAGCAGCGAGCCATCCGGGCGCTGGGCCGGCAGACGCTGGCGGTCCCACAGGCTGTGCTTGCCGAGGGTGCGCTGCATCAGGGCGTTGATCATTTCCACCACCGAGAAGTGCGGGCACAGCCAGCCGCAGTACAGGCGGCCCCACTTGTAGGACACGCCGATGAGGAGCGCACCGGCTGCCAGGATGGGCAGCAGCACACGCGTCAGCACATTGAACGCGAGCTGGCCGGCGCCGATTTCGCCGGCGGCAAAGCGGTCGACGCCGATGACCCAGGGCTGGCCGAACAGGATGGCGTGCCCTTGCGTGAGATCGAAGCGCAGCAAATCCAGCGGCGGCGCCAGCAGAAACAGCAGGAAGAAGGCCGTGCGCAGCACCAGGCGCAGGTTCTGCACCTTATTCATCGCAGCGCCGCCCGATCAGGGGATAGATGTAGGGCTTGCCGGCCATCGCCCGGGCCAGGCCGAGCACGCCGAGCAGCACGAAGGTGGAGTGGAACATCGTGAAATAAATGATCGCGACCACCCAGGTGCCGGGCTGCCGGTAGCCGCCGAGCAGGAGGATGGCGGCGTTGGCGATCACCAGCAGCATCCCGGCCCAGAGGCTGGCGGCGAGGGTCTGGCGCAGGTGGCAGCGCGCGAGCGGGGGAGCGGCGTGGCGGTGCTTGCGCCAGAGTCCGAGCAGGATGAAAAAAGCCAGCCCGGGCAACAGCAGCAGATTGGCCAGATAGAGCACCTCGGCCGTTACGGCCAGCGACTGCCCGGGGGCATGATCCACGGCCCCCCTGTCGGGAGACTCATTGTCCAAAGGTGACAAGGACGATCTCCATCAGCGCGGCGGCTGTTTCGTCGTCGTCGGTCAGGGTTTCCACCATGGCGGCGCGGCACGCTTCCACCGGCGCAAAGCCGCTCTTGATCAGCGACGCCGCATACACCACCAGCCGCGTACTGGCGGCTTCTTCCAGGTCGTGTTCCCTGAGCGCGCGCAGGGCCCCGGCCAGATTGACCAGCCGCCGCGCCAGCAGCGCGTCGACGCCGGTTTCCGCGATGACGATTTCCTGCTCCACCTCGGGCGCGGGAAAATCGAAGCGCAGCGAGACGAAGCGCTGGCGGGTACTGGGCTTCATGCCCTTGAGGATGTTCTGGTAGCCGGGGTTGTAGGACACCACCAGCATGAAATCGGCGGGCGCGTGCAGGGTTTCACCGGTGCGTTCCAGCGGCAGGATGCGGCGATCGTCGGTGAGCGGATGCAGGACCACGGTGGTGTCCTTGCGCGCTTCCACCACCTCGTCCAGATAGCAGATGCCGCCTTCGCGCACCGCGCGGGTGAGCGGGCCGTCCTGCCAGTAGGTGCCGGACTCGCCGATCAGGTGCCGCCCCACCAGATCGGCGGCGGTGAGATCGTCATGGCAAGCCACGGTGTAGAGCGGGAGATTCAGGCGCGCCGCCATGTGCGCGATGAAACGCGTCTTGCCGCAGCCGGTGGGGCCCTTGATCAGCAAGGGCAGCTGGTTGCGGTAGGCGTGCTCGAACAGTTCGACCTCCTGGCCGTGCGGCCGGTAGAAGGGAAGGCGGGCGGAGAGGGACAATTCGTCAGGTTTGTTCATGGCGATACCGTTTTCAGATAAGCGATGCCGAGGCCCACGGCAACGATGAGTTGCCAGGCGGCCATGGCAGCGCGCCAGGGCCAGCTGGCCTGGCGCAGCCCCATGAAATGATCCGCCACCCAGTGGATTTTGACAAAGGCCAGGGCCAGCACGCCGAACACAACCGCGGTGCCGTGCAGACCGGCTTTGCCGATGGCATAGGTGATCGCAGTGAGGGCGAGCAGTCCCATCCACACCCAGGTGCAGGGGCGAAGTCGGCTGGAAGCAGGGATGGCAGCGGGCATGGCGGTCTCAGTGAATGACGTAAACCAGTGGAAAAAGCACGATCCAGACCATGTCCACCATGTGCCAGTAGACCGCGCCGGTTTCCACGCCCGTATGCTCGGCCGCGCTATAGCCGCCGACCCAGGCTTTCCGGGCGACGACCCCCAGCACCAGCAGCCCGATGACCACATGCATGAAATGGAAAACCGTCAGCGACAGGTAGAACATGTAGAAGGTGTTGGTGCTCAGGGTGATGCCCGCCGCGTAGCTGTGGGCGAACTCGCCCAGCTTGAGGAGGATGAACCCCGCGCCGAGACCCATCGCCGCCAATAGCCAGCGCGCGGCAGCGCGACTGTCATCGGCTTTCACCGCAGCGACCGCACGCACCACGAAATAGCTGCTGGTGATGAGCAGCACCATGTTGATGGCGCCGGTGCGACGATCCAGCAGTTGCTGCGAGGCGTCGAACAGGGCCACATGGTGCGCCCGGGCAAAACCGTAGCTGAGGAAAAAGATCCCGAAGGTGAGCAGTTCCGCGAAGATGACGAACCAGATCGCGAGGTCACCCGGCGGGCGACTGGAGATGGCAGGGAGAGTGGTGACGCTCATTGTCATCGCTTGGGAGGAACCCGGGACAGGCGAGGGGGGTTGCCCGCCCTCGCCCTGCGGCGCGCGTCAGGCCGCCGCGGCCTTGGTTTCGCCCTTCACGAAGAAGCTGACCACATAGATGACGAGGCCGATCAGGAAGATGACCCCGGTCAGTTCACGCAGCCAGTAAAAAATGGCCACCTGATCCTGCGCCTGCATGAAGGGCAGCGGCGTGGCGCTCACGCGCTGCAGCCACACCTGGAGGATGCCGGCAGCGGTGAGGAACAGGGTGATGAACACCATGCTCACCGTCATCAGCCAGAACCCCCACATCTCCATCACCTGCGATTTGTTGCTGTTGGCCTGGCGGCCGCGCAGCATGGGCATGGCGTAGGAGATGATGGTCAGCACCACCATCACATAGGCGCCGTAGAAGGCCATGTGCCCGTGCGCCGCGGTGATCTGCGTGCCGTGCGTGTAGTAGTTCACCGGCGCCAGGGTGTGCAGGAAACCCCACACGCCCGCACCGAGGAAGGACATCACACCCGTGCCCAGCGCCCACAGCGTGGCTACCCGGTTGGGATGGTCGCGCCGGCGGCGGTTCACCATGTTGAAGGCGAACACGGTCATCATGAAGAAGGGGATGGGCTCCATGGCCGAGAAGATCGAACCCCACCATTGCCAGTAGCCCGGCGTGCCGATCCAGAAGTAGTGGTGGCCGGTCCCGATGACGCCGGTAATGAGCGTCATGGCGATGATCACGTACAGCCACTTCTCGATCACTTCGCGGTCGACGCCGGTCACCTTGATCAGCACGAAGGCCAGCAGCGCGCCGAGGATCAGCTCCCACACGCCTTCCACCCACAAATGCACCACCCACCACCAGTAGAACTTGTCGAGGATCAGGTTGGACGGGTTGTAGAAGGAGAACAGGAAGAACACCGCCAGGCCCCACAGTCCCAGCAGCAGCACCATGGTGATGGACGTCTTGCGGCCCTTGAGCACGGTCATGCTGATGTTGAACAGGAAGGCCAGCACCACGATCACGATGCCGATCTTGGTAATGGTCGGCTGCTCCAGAAACTCTCGCCCCATGGTCGGCAGCAGTTCGTTGCCGGTCATGTCGGCGAGCCTGGCGTAAGGCACCAGCAGGTAGCCGAGAATGGTCAGCGCACCGGCCACCAGGAAGATCCAGAACATCAGCCACGCCAGCCTGGGACTGTGCAGCTCGGTTTCGGATTCCTCCGGCACCATGTAGTAGGCCGCGCCCATGAAGCCGAACAGCAGCCACACGATGAGCAGGTTGGTGTGCACCATGCGGGCCACGTTGAACGGGATCGCCGGAAACAGAAAGTCGCCGACGACGTATTGCAGGCCCATGATCAGGCCGAACAGGATCTGTCCGACGAACAGGCCGATCGCCGCGATGAAATACGGCTTGGCCACCGCCTGGGATTGATATTGCATGGTTTTCCCTCCTTATTTGAAACGGTTCGTGGATGACATGCGAATCACCCTTCGATGTTGGGCGGCCATTTTTCAGTGTTCACCTCAGACGTCCATTTCAGGAACGCGACCAGGTCGTTGAGATCACTGTCGGAAAAGTTGAACTGCGGCATCTGGCGGCGTCCCGGTGCACCCGTGGGTTGCGCCTGGATCCAGCCCTTGATGAAGTCAGGGCCGCGACGCTTGTAGACGTTGCCCAGCTCCGGCGCGAAATAGGCGCCTTCGCCCAGGATTGTGTGGCAGCCGATGCAATCGTTCTTTTCCCACAGCTGCTTGCCATGGGCGACTTGGGGCGTGATGTTTTCGCGGTGATCGCGCTTGGGCAGCGCCGCCGTGGTATCGAACGCCAGCGCGAGAAAAAGCAGGAAGGAGAAGACCGCCGCCCCCCAAAACATGTTCCTGGCTGTTGATTTGGTGAATGACTCACTCATCGTTCTCTCCTTGGATGGTGGATATGAAGCGCTTTGCTGCTGGAGTGAACTTTATGCCGTTGCCGCAGGTGGCACCTTGACCTGAATCAAGGCCACGCTTCTTTAATGGCTGGTTCCCGACGAACGGGTGGTCTTGTTGTAGACGTTGTATTTGCCGGAAGGCTTGCTCATGGGCAGACGCTTGATTTCCTTGAACGTCGCGGCGTCGTAGACGATCAGCGCGCCGTCGGTTTCCCACAGGCTGACCAGGGCGTATTTGCCGTCGCGGGTGAACTCCACATGGGCCGCCGTCTTGCCGGGAGAAGGCGTGAGGCTGCGCACGACTTCCAGGGTGCGCTTGTCGATGATCTGCAGCGTGTCCTTGGCTGGACTCATGAAGTTGTCGGTCCAGGCGTAGGGCGTGTTTTCGTGGCTGCGCATGAAGAAGCCGGGGCCGAGGGTGGGGATGCGCTTGATGACCTGCCAGTTCTTCATGTCGATGACGCTGATCGTCCCGGTCTTGAGGTTGGGGGTCGCCATCACCGGCCGGCCTTGATAGTCCCAGGTGATGCCGGAGCCGAGGTGCGGCATGCCGGGCAGGTCGAGATCGGCGATCTTGCGCCGCACATCGAGGTTGATCACCTGGCCCTTGCCGCCGTCGCGCGAAGCGCCCATCAGGTGGGTGTAGGACTGGTCGAAATAGAAATCGTCCAGGTAGTCGTCCAGGGGAATGCGCCGGATGGGGAACGGGCCCTTGTCCGCCAGGGCCTCGGCCATGCGGTAGTCGTGTACCAGGCCGGGATAAATGGGCTCGTGGTCTTCAGTGTAGGGAATTTCCCAGACTTCCTTGATGTCCTTCAGCGCGGCGATGAAGCTCTTGCGCGGTGCGGCATCGTAAACGGCGGAGACGCGGGACGTCTTGCCGGTGTCGTCTTTCACATCGATCAGCTTCAGCGGCTTGA
Organism: Thiobacillus sp.; assembly: GCA_049588075.1. GTDB lineage: Bacteria > Pseudomonadota > Gammaproteobacteria > Burkholderiales > Thiobacillaceae > Thiobacillus. The sequence continues at coordinate 8,525 of JBAVFD010000221.1, read as the reverse complement.
GGTCCCTTGCATCGAGCACCACCAGCGTATGCGGCAGGTAGTTGCCGACCATGACATAGCGGCCGTCGCCCGATACCGCAAGATTGCGCGTGTTGATGCCGGCGCGAATTTCATGGGTGGTCTTGAGATTCCAGATGTCGAACTTGGAGATCCAGCCGTCGCGCGAGGCGAAATAGACATAGCGTCCGTCGGGGGTGAACTTCGGCCCGCCATGCAGCGCGAAGCGGGTCTGGAAACGGTGGATGGGCTCGAACGTGTCGCCGTCGAGGATCGTCGCATGGTGATCGCCGGTTTCCACCACCACGAACAGATTGAGCGGATCGGCTTTGAATTGCGGGGTGTTCGGCAGGCTGCCGTCCGCGTAATTGACGATGCGCGAGGCGTTGATTTCTTCCAGGCCCCACTTCGGCACCAAAGCCGGTGCGGTAAAGACAAAATCCGCCAGCGACTGGATTTCGTCCTGGCTCAGTTTCTGGCCGAAGGCCGGCATCTGCGTGGCGGCACGACCCTCGGTGATGGTCTGGATGGCTTGCGGCTTGCGCAGTCGCTCCAGGTTGTCGGGCAGCAAGGCTGGGCCGATGGCCCCCAGGCGGTCGGCGCCATGGCAGGATGCGCAATGGGTGGCGTAGAGCGCATCCGCGGTGGGCGCGGCAACGGCGAAGCCGGAAAGACTGAACAGGCCAATGCACAATGCCTGCGCCGCAGCGGTGAACCGGCGCCGGGTCAGGTTTGAAAAGCGTGCACGGGGAAGCGGAAGAAGGGTCTGCAATTTTTTTCTGTTCTCAGGGTTTCTACCGAAGCAGGAACGACTACGTCTGTGCTGCAATCTTGATCCGCCGTGGCCGCACGTAGGGCGTGACGGTGAGGCGCTCCTGCGACGCGGTGATGCCGATTTCTTCATCATCCAGATAACAGGCCGGATCTTCCTGCCACGGGTCGCCCGAAACCTGATAGGCCCGCACCCGGGTGTTGCCACCGCAAATATCGAAATAGGCGCACTCGCCGCAGCGTCCCTTGACCGGGCGCGGACTCATTTTGAGGCCCGCCATCAGCGGGTCGGACGTGTCGAGCCAGATCTCCGAGAAGGGCCGCTGTTTCACATTGCCCAGCGAGTAGTCCCACCAGAACGTGTCCGGGTGCACGTTCCCCAGATTGTCGATGTTGGCGATGTTGACGCCGCTGGAGTTGCCGCCCCACTGGGCCAGCTTGGCCCGCATGTGGGCTTCCATGTGCGGGAAGTGCCTGCGGATCCAGAACAGCAGATAGACGCCGTCGGCGTCGTTGTTGCCGGTGACGAATTCCCTGTGCTTGCCTTCCTGCTGGTGGCGCCAGCAGGTGTCGAGCAGCAGGTCCATCGCCTGGCGGGTGGTCTGATGCACCACGTCGTCCTTGCGGTTGTTGTTGCCGCGCCCGGCGTAGTTGAGGTGGGACAGGTAGAACTTGTCGAGCTGTTCGTCTTCCATCAACTGCAGCAGACCGGGCAGATCCTGGGCGTTGTCCTGGGTCAGGGTAAAGCGTATGCCGACCTTGATGCCCCGGTCGCGGCACAGGCGGATGCCGTGCAGCGAGGCATCGAAGGCCCCTTCCATGCGGCGGAAGCGGTCATGGGTGCCCTTGATGCCGTCCAGCGAGACGCCGACATAATCGAAACCGATGGCGGCGATGCGGTCGATGTTCGTTTCATCGATCAGGGTGCCGTTGGACGACAGCCCCACGTAGAACCCCATGTCCTTGGCGCGCTGGGCGATGTCGTAGATGTCCGGGCGCAGCAGCGGCTCGCCACCGGAGAGGATGAGCACCGGCACGCGGAAACGCTTGAGGTCGTCCATCACGGTGAAGACTTCAGCGGTGCTGAGCTCGCCGGGGAAATCCTTGTCGGCGGAAATCGAATAACAATGCTTGCAGGTGAGGTTGCAGCGCCGCACCAGGTTCCAGATCACCACCGGGCCGGGCGGATTGCGCTTGGGGCCCAGCGGGGTCGGCTGGGCCAGCTCTTGCATGTATTGGGAAATGCGGAACATGGTTTTTCCTAGGATCCGATGCGCAGACCGGTCTTTTTCAGGATGCGCGAGCTGTAGAGGATGTCGTTGCCGCGACTGGCCGCACCGAGTGCTTCCGCGATGAGCGCGGCCTTGGCCTCCACTTCCTCCCGCGTCTTGCCGTGCACCATGGCGAACAGGTTGTAGGGCCAGTCGGGCAGGTGGCGCGGACGCTGGTAGCAGTGGGTGACGAATTCCAGCTGGCCGACGCGTGCGCCCAGTTCGTCGATGCGCTCATCGGCCACGTCCCACACCGTCATCCCGTTGGCGCGGTAGCCCAGGGCGTAGTGATTGGGCACGGCGCCGATGCGGCGGATGATGCCCAGGTCGAGCATGCGCTGCATGCGCTGCATCACCTCCCCTGCGTCCACGCCCAGCTGTTCGGCGATGGCGTGGTAGGGACGGGCGCTCAGCGGCAGTCCGGCCTGCGTCGCCTGGATGAGGCGGCGGTCGGTGTCGTCGAGCAGATGCAGTTCGTGCGGCGCGTTCATACGTGCAGTTTCAGTTCCACGAAATATTCGCGGATCTTCGGCATGTTGTAGACCGGATAGCCGGTTTCGCGCTCGATGCGCGCGATGGCGTCCTGCTGCCCGTCCGGCGTTTCGGTGGCCAGCACGAACCACATGTTGAGGCGGTGATTGCGCTCGTAATTGTGGGCCACCTGGGGCTGGCGATTGACGATGCCGGTCACCCGCTCGAAATCCTCCGGCGGAATCTGCATCGCCGCCAGGCTCAGCGCGCCGCCCATCTGCTCGGCGTGGTACATCGGCCCGAAGCGCGACAGCAGGCCGCGTTCGAGCAGGCTGCCGATGCGGGCGATCACGGTGTGCTCATCGCTGCCCAGGCGTGCCGCCACCTCGGCATACGGCCGCTCGCAAACCGGAAAGCCGCCTTGCAGGGTGTTGATGAGCGCCCGATCCAGCTCGTCCATTACGCCGCCTTCTCGCGTGGCGCGTCGATATAGTGCGCGCCGGTCTGCTTGAAGCGCTGCTTGCTGAACAGCACTTCGTGCTGGAAATCCATCAAGCCGCACTGGTCGCGCAGCAGGTCCAGCCGTTCCAGCACCGCAGCGCGGTCCTTGCCATGAATCATGGCGAACAGGTTGTAGGGCCAGTCGGGCAGGCGGCGCGGACGCTGGTAGCAGAGGTTGACCAGGCCGGAGGCGCCGATGCAGCGGCCGAGTTCGTCGACGCGCTCATCCGGAATGTTCCACACCACCATGGCGTTGGCGCGGAAGCCCAACTCGTGGTGGCGCACCACGATGCCGAAGCGCTTGATGATGTCCTGGTTCAGCAGGCGTTCCAGGCGACTCAATACTTCGGCTTCCGAAAGCCCGGCGATCGCGCCGATTGCGGCATAGGGGCGTGCAACGAGCGGCAGGCCATCCTGGATCGCGGCGATCAGGGCATAGTCCTCGGCGTCGAGGCGCTGGCCGGCTTTCGCAGCCGGCCCCTGCAGGCTGCGGCGATCGGCCAGGGCCACGGTGGCGCGCAGATCGAAGCCGAGGTCGATGTGATAGTCCTGCACCATCGGCAGGCGCATGATGCGCAATCCCGTTTCCTGCTCGATGTCGTGCAGCACGCGATCCAGGTGGGCCGCGTTGGCGGCGGTGGCGACGAGCCAGAGATTGAACGCATGTTCGCGTTCGTAGTTGTGGTTGATCTCCGGATGGCGGTTCACCACCTGCGCGACTTCGGCCAGGCGCGCCGCGGGCACGGCCATGGCGGCGAGGGTGCTGACCCCGATGCGGTTCGGCCGGAACACGGCGCCGATGCGGCTGATGACGCCGTCGCGCGTGAGACGGCGCAGCGTCTCCAGCACCTCCTCCACGCCCATGCCGAGGCGGTGCGAGAGGATATCGAAGGGCGCCGCGGTAAGCGGGAAGCCACGCTGGAAATCATTGAGCAGACTCATTTGAATGTCGCTCATAGTCCGATCCTGTGGGCACGCGGGGTGAAGAAAATACCGCTGGGACTCTCGGCAGGCAGCGTGCCGATGCGCGCGAAGGTGTCCGGATCGTAGATGTCGATGCGGTTTTCGTCCCGCACCGACAACCAGACCTGCTCGCCGCGTGGCGAGAATTCGAGATGCAATACGCCTTTGCCGGGCTTCAGGGTTTTGACGATGCGGCGCGAGGGCAGGTCGAGAACCTGCACCGTGTCGTTGTCGGGGAGCGCGAAGTTGATCCACACCTGGCGCCCGTCGGGACGCGCCACCGCAAACACGGCCTGGCCGGCAACCGGAATGCGGGCGATTTCCTTCCAGCTGTTCTGGTCAGCGATGATGACCTCATGCTGGCCGACCGCGGGCAGCACCACTTCGTTGCCGGTGGCCGCCCAGCCTTCCAGGTGCGGCATCTTGTAGACCGGCAGTTTTTCACCGTGGCGGCCGAACTCGACCAGGGCGCGCTTCACGCCGGCATCGAGGTTCCACAGGTCGAGCAGGGCCACGCCGTCTTCGCCGAACAGGCCGGCAGCGTAGAACCGGCCGTCGGATGTGATCATGCCATCGTAGGGCTCCTTGCCGATGTCCCGGAATTTGTGCAGGACAGGCTGCTTCGGATCGTGCATGTCGGCCACCCAGATCTCGCCGGCGTCGTACAGGCTGAAGACGAACCGGTGGCCCGGCGCATCGACGAGCCCCACCACTTTCGAACGCTTGCCATCGGCACCGACGGCAGGAATGTCGGCGACCAGGGAAAGATCGTTCGCATCGAACACTTTCACCCCGCCCGGTTCGTAATTGGCGACGGCGACGAGGGTGCCGTCCGGCGAAATGGCCCCGCCGATGCTGTTGCCGCCCTGAACGATGCGGCGATCGATGCGCTGGGCGAGGATATCCACCTTGGTCAGGCCTCCATCACGGCCAAACACATAGGCATACCGTTCGTCCCGGGAGTAGCTGACGGAGGCGTGGGACAAGTCGCCCAGCCCCTCCACCCTCGCCAGACTGGTGTGGTGGGTGGTATCGAGAATCTGCACGCTGCCGGTGCCGCGTTCGATCACCACGCCGAGATCGCCGGTGCCGCGCAGGCCCGGGCTGGCGCAGCCAGCCAGGACAACGCATGTAAGGAAAATTGCGGAAATGCTAGCGCGCATCGGGGAAGCCTTTTTGCAGTGCGTCCACGATCCATGCCGCTTCGGATTCGGAGAGAAAATTGTTCCACGGTGGCATGGGAGTGCCGGGCCGTCCGTGAAGAATCGTGCTCAGCAGCGCAGCCGCTGGCTTGTCTTGCAATGCTTCGGGCGTCAGTGCGGGGCCGAGACCGCCGGTGAGCCGCATGCCGTGGCAGGAGCCGCAGTCCTGGCGAACCAGACGAATCAGCTCGCTTTGCCTGTCATGGCTGAGATACGGCGAATCGGCCAGGGTGGCGGTTGAGGTGGCGGCGATCATGATTCCCACTGTCAGCAAGGTGCGCATGTGTTCTTGTTGGCTACAGTCGTCAAAGCAGCGGGACGGATGTTTCCGTCCCGCTTCGCCTGCTTAGTAAACGTCGTGCTGCGTGTTATAGATGTTGAACTTGCCGGTCGGCGTGACCAGGCGCTTGTCCTTGATCACGGTTTTGAGCTTGCGCGTCTTGTCATCGATCACCACGATGGCCGACTCCATGGTCTTGCCGTTCCACACCGAGAACCAGACTTCGTCGCCCGCTTTGTTGTACTCCGGCTGCACCACGCGTTTCGGTCCTTCGCCCACGCCGGCCATCTCGGCGATATTGATCACCTGCGGCGCCTTGTCGATATTGTTGATGTCGTAGACCGCAACCGATTGACTGACAGCCGCATCAGGATTCAGCGCGGTATCGACCCACAGGTTCTTCGACTTGGGATGGGTCTTGATGAACAGCGAACCGCCGCCCTGGCCCTTGAGGGAGCGCACCAGCTTCCAGGCTTGCTGCGGATGCTTGACCGGGTCGGTGCCAATCAGTGCGATGGAATCGTCGCCCAGGTGGCCGGTGGCCCAGACGGGACCAAACTTCGGATCAATGAAGTTGGCGCCGCGACCCGGGTGGGGGATCTTGCCCACGTCCACCAGTTTCACCAGCTTGTCTTCCTTGGAATCGACTACCGCGATCCGGTTGCGCTGGTTGGCTGCAACCATGAAGTAGCGCTTGGTCGAGTCCCAGCCCCCGTCATGCAGGAAGCGCTCGGTGCCGATGTCCGTGACCTTGAGGTTGTTGATGTCGGAATAGTCCACCATCAGGGTGTGGCCCGTCTCCTTGACGTTGACCACGAATTCCGGATGGAAGTGGGACGCCACGATCGAAGCAACGCGCGGTTCCGGATGGTATTCCTGCGTGTCCACCGTGAAGCCGCGGGTGGCGACGATCTTGAGGGGTTCGAGCGTATCGCCATTCATGATCGTGTACTGCGGCGGCCAGTAGGAGCCGGCGATCGCGTACTTGTCCTCGAAGTTGCCTTCCTTGCCCTTGTACTTGGACGTTTCCACCGAACGCGCCTCGAGGCCGACCTTGATGACGGCGACGTTGGCAGGTGTTTTCATCCACAAGTCGATCAGGTTGATTTGCGCATCGCGCCCGATCACATACAGGTAGCGGCCCGAATCGGAGGTGCGTGAAATGTGGACGGCGTAGCCGGTGTCGATGACGGTGATGATTTTCTTGGTGTCGCCGTCGATCAACGCCACCTGGCCTGCGTCACGCAGGGTGACCGAGAATACGTTGCCCAGGTTGTAGTTGTTCTCCTGTTTTTTCGGGCGCTGCTCGGGTGGCACCAGCACCTTCCACGAAGCTTTCATTTCCTTCATCCCGAACTCGGGCGGCGTGGGCGGCTCGTGCTGCAGGAAGCGCGCCATCATGTCGACTTCCTGCTCGTTGAGAATGCCGGAGGTTCCCCAGTTGGGCATGCCGCCGGGGGAGCCATAGCCGATGAACACCTTGAGGTAGTCGGTGCCACGCGGCAAGGTGATGTCAGGCGTCAGCGGTTTGCCGGTGGCGCCTTTGCGCAGCACGCCGTGACAGCCGGCGCAGCGCTCGAAATAGATTTGCTTGGCGCGCGTGAATTCATCGGCGGTGAGGGGCGGCGCCTTAGGAGAGGCGACATCCGGACCGGTCTCCTTGCCCAGCGGGACGGGCGCGCCCTTATAGCGCAATTCGGGTTCGGATGTTCCGGGGTGGCCGGAAGGCGGGGCGTCGGCGGCGACTGCAAGCTGGGTTGCGCCCATCATCAAGATGCTTGCGGCCAAAACGGTCAATTTAGTATTCACGGTAGATCCTCCACTGGGTTGATGTAAAACACTCTCTATAACGCGAAGTTAACGATCCTGCCCGTGGCTGTCCTTGATTTAGGTCAACCACTCACTCCATTGCGATGACACGTGTTCCAAACCGTTCTTATTCTTTATCCGTCTTGCCAGACGATATTATTGAGACCGGAATATCCTCTAGCCGCGAGGCGCTGACAACCGCTTCCCGGCTTTTGGCCGGTACGCGCCCTTTTCCCAACTGTTCCCGGCGCTTGCGTTTTTCGATCAGGGGCACGCATTTGCGGTTGTCATAATAGATAACCTGGCAATCAAGGCAATGGTGGCATTCATTGATGACGATCTCGCCCGTGGGGCGAATGGCCTGGACCTCGCATTCAACCGCGCACACCTGGCAGGGTTTGCCGCATTCCTTGCGCCGGCGCAGCCACTCGAACGTGTGGAAACGGCCTGGAATGATGAGTGCGGCACCGAGCGGACAGATATATTTGCAGTAGAACTTGCGGTTGAAGGCAGAGAGGACGATCACGCCCAGGGCAAAGGCCACATAGCCCCACTCGCGCTGAAAGCGCAGCGTGATGGCCGTCTTGAACGGCTCGATTTCGGCCGCCTGAATGGCCCAGCTCATGGATTGCAGGGACAGGCCGAACAGCGCGAGCAGGATGATGATTTTCAGCGCCTGCAGGCGCTCATGCACCATATGGGGTATCTCGAAATGCGGCAGCCCCAGCTTGCGTGCGAGCTTGAAGGTGAGCTCCTGCAAGGCGCCGAATGGGCACAGCCATCCGCAGTAAACACCCCGGCCCCACAGCAGGAGCGTAACGGCGACAAAGGACCACAGCAGGAACAGCATGGGATCGATGAGAAAGGTATCCCAGCTGAATTGATGCATGACCGCTCTCATGAAGGTCAGCACGTTGATGATGGATAACTGGCCCAGGGAATACCAGCCGATAAAGAACAGGGTGTAGAGGAGAAATCCCAGGCGAACCCGGCCCAGCAGGTGTGGGCGCCGGGCCAGATAGTCCTGGAACAGCAGGATCCCGGTGAGCAGGGTCAGGCCCAGCACCAGCAAAATGATCTGCAGCTTGCGCTGCGCCCACAGGGTGAGCCAGATGGGCTCTTCGTCATCCATGTCGCTTGCGAACGCCGGGGGCGCAGGGGCGGGCGTCGCGGCACCTGGCGTGGGCACGGGAGGCGCAGCGCGCGGTGGAGGAAAGGCTTCCCTGGCCGCTGGCGCCGACGCCGTGTCCACCTTGGCGG
>JBAVFD010000220.1:0-2309 GCA_049588075.1 Thiobacillus sp. | reverse complement strand
GCACGAGGCGATGCGCTATGCGGTGCTGGGCGGCGGCAAGCGGGTACGCCCGCTGCTGGCGTTTGCCGCGGGCGAGGTCACCGGCGCCCACATCGAACAGGTGCAGCACGCCGCCGCCGCGGTCGAGCTGATCCACGCCTATTCGCTGGTCCACGACGACCTGCCGGCGATGGACAACGATGCGCTGCGGCGCGGCAAGCCCACCGTGCATGTCGAATTCGACGAAGCCACTGCGCTGCTGGTGGGCGGCGCGCTGCAAAGCCTGGCGTTCGACATCCTCGCCGCGCAGACGCTGGCGAACGATGCGGCCAGCCAACTGAAGATGGTGCAGCTGCTGGCGCAGGCGGCCGGCTCGCGCGGCATGGCCGGTGGCCAGGCGATCGATCTGGCCAGCGTGGGCAAACCGCTCGACCTGACCGAGCTCGAATTCATGCACATCCACAAGACCGGCGCGCTGATTCGCGCCTCGGTGCTGCTTGGCGCGCAGTGCGGCAAGCTCGCCGACAGCGCCGCCGCTGCGCTCGACCATTACGCCAAATGCATCGGGCTGGCCTTCCAGGTGGTCGACGACGTGCTCGACGCCGAAGCCTCCACTGCCACCCTGGGCAAAACCGCCGGCAAGGATGCGGCCCAGAACAAACCGACTTACGTCAGCCTGCTCGGCGTGGCGCGCGCGCGCGAACTGGCGCAGGAACTGCGCGCCGACGCGCATGCCACGTTGATCGGCCTGGGGGCGCCCGCCGAACGGCTGCGCCAACTGGCCGATTTCGTCGTGGAGCGGGCGTTTTAGGATGCCCACGCCCTTGCTCGACACCCTGCACTCGCCCGCCGACCTGCGTGCCTTGGCGCCCGCCGACCTGCCCAGACTCGCGCAGGAATTGCGCGACTTCCTGGTCAATTCGGTCGCGCACACCGGCGGCCACCTGGCCTCGAACCTGGGCGCGGTGGAACTGACGCTGGCGCTGCACTATGTGTTCGACACTCCGGGAGATCGCATCGTGTGGGACGTCGGCCACCAGAGTTACACGCACAAAATTCTCACCGGCCGTCGCGCGGCGATGGCGGGGCTGCGCCAGGCTGGCGGCATCGCCGGGTTCCCGCGCCGTGCCGAAAGCGAATACGACGCCTTTGGTGTCGGCCATTCCAGCACCTCGATTTCGGCCGCGCTCGGCATGGCGGAAGCCTTTCATCAGACCGGCTCGAAGCAGCGCGCGGTCGCGGTGATCGGCGACGGCGCGATGACCGCGGGGATGGCGTTCGAAGCGCTCAACAATGCCGGCGCCACCGACCTGCCTTTGCTGGTGGTGCTGAACGACAACGACATGTCGATTTCGCCCAACGTCGGCGCACTCAACAACTACCTGGCGCGGCTGATGTCGGGCAAGTTTTATGCGGCAGCGCGCCGCGCAGGTGAAAAGGTCCTGTCGGTCGCGCCGCCGATCCGCGAACTGGCCAAGCGCGCCGAGGAACACATGAAGGGCATGGTCACGCCCGGCACGCTGTTCGAGGAATTCGGCTTCAACTACATCGGCCCGATCGATGGCCACGATCTCGACGTGCTGCTGGATACGCTCTCCAATATCAAGCAGCTCAGCGGCCCGCAGTTTCTGCATGTCGTCACCCGCAAGGGCAAGGGCTACGAACCGGCCGAAACCAATCCCTGCCTGTATCACGGCGTCTCACGCTTCGACCCGGCGGCGGGCGTCGCCGAAAAAAGCGGCGGCAAGCTGACTTACACGCAGGTGTTCGGCGACTGGCTGTGCGACATGGCTGCGGCCGACTCACGGCTGGTCGGCATCACCCCGGCGATGCGCGAAGGCTCGGGACTGGTGCGTTTTTCGCAGACGTATCCCAAGCGCTATTTCGACGTCGGCATCGCCGAGCAGCACGCGCTGACCTTTGCCGCCGGCCTCGCCTGCGAGGGTATCAAGCCGGTGGTGGCGATTTATTCGACCTTCCTGCAGCGTGCCTACGACCAGCTCATCCACGACATCGCCCTGCAAAACCTGCCGGTGATGCTGGCAATCGACCGCGCCGGGCTGGTCGGCGCCGACGGCCCGACCCATGCCGGCAGTTTCGACCTGAGTTATCTGCGCTGCATTCCCAACATGCTGATCGCCGCGCCGTCGGATGAAAACGAATGCCGCCGCCTGCTGAGCACCGCGTTCCTGCACGACGGACCGTCGGCGGTGCGCTACCCGCGCGGCGGCGGCGTCGGCGCGGTCATTGAATCCGGCCTCGATCCGGTCGAAATCGGCAAGGGCGTATTGCGCCGCAGCGGCCGCGAGGTCGCGCTCATCGCCTTCGGC
>JBAVFD010000219.1:0-2947 GCA_049588075.1 Thiobacillus sp. | reverse complement strand
GCCGCCACCGCCAGCGCGTGCCGCCTCAGCTGCCGGAGCCACCGCGAAGCCGGCCAGAAAGAAAGCAGTCAGGGATGCCACGAATAAGGTGTTGAATGATTTTTTCATGTTGGCGCTCCTCTACTTTTTGTCCGTCGAATGAAGTTCAACCGCTTTCGCGCCCTTGGGTGGCGTAAATTTGAAAACGGTGTCCTTGAACGTCGGTTTCAGGTTCCAGTCGAACAGGCTGACTGATTGCGGACGTGCTTCATCGCCACGATTGGTGATCACGAGCTTGCGCGGCAACGGCTTGCTCCCGGTCGTGATCCAGATCTGCCAGTCGATATTGGCCTGGCGAAAGGCGTAATGATTACAGAGGTCCTTGTCGATGTAATCCTGGCCGGCATTCATCGCCGATTCGATCTTGTCGAATGACGCGGCCGGGGTGCCCCAGAGGAACATGTCGGCTAACGGCATTTGAACGGCGTACTTTTCTTCCAGCTTGGTAATCAGCTCGCCCAGGGTGCCCGTGAACTCGACCGTCGAGTAATACTTCTGTGCGGGCGTGTAGAGGGTAGCGTGCTTGCCGTCGTAGAGGATTTCGCGTTCGGAACGGGAGCTGTGCATACGGACGCGCAGCTTGTTCGGACGGTCGACGTCGAGGTCTGCCACAGCCGTATGCTGCAGTTTCTGGCCATCGGCCAGAACCCGCTCGCCGGTCAGTTCGGTCGATACCTGAAAGCGCTTCAGGGTCTGCAGATGGGCGCCCATGTCCTTGAGGGCCTGAATCGATGCCGGATCGACCGCATTTGCAGCGGGCTGGGCACTACTGCCTGCCGGTGCAGTCTGGGCCGGTGCCGTCTGCGCGTAGATGCCGGGTGCGGCGAACGACAGGACCAGTATGGCCGTAGCGAGTTTCTTGTGTGTCACGTTGATCTCCTGGATAGGGAAGCCAAAGCCTAGCTGGAACGCCGCAATGCTTCCGGGAATGGGCGCCCGTTCCACCATGATGCCCGCACCGCAAAAATGCGGTAATAACCTCATTGCGTTCCGAAGCGGGGCAAGCTCGCACTGCCTAGAACGCATTTTCAGTAAAGCAGCTTAGAAAGAATTCGTCCAGTAATCTGGGGTGACTTGAGACGTTCAGCCCCCGGTCATCGACATGAAGCGCAGGATTTTGTGCGGTGCTTCACGGAATTCGTGGCGTTCCGGTTTGAGATTGATGGCTTCGACTATCGCCGCTTCCAGTTCGGCGTCGCTGCAACCGCCGCGCAACAGCGGGCGGAATTCAAATTTTTCATCCTGACCCAGGCACATGTAGGCGGTGCCGTCGACGGCGATGCGGATGCGGTTGCAGGTGGCGCAAAAATGCTGCGAGATCGGCGTGATGAAGCCGACGTTGAAGCGACTATCCGCCGTGCCCAGGTAGCGTGCGGGGCCGCCGCCGGGGAGGGTGGTTTCGATCAGGTCGAACTGCTGGCGCAGGCGTTGTTTCACCGGCTGCAGGTCGAGGTATTCGGTGTTGCGGCCGGTGGCGCCCATCGGCATCGCCTCGATCAGCCGCAGCACGAAACCGCGCTGCATGCAGAAGGCGACCATTTCGTCGATTTCGTCGTCGTTGCTGCCGGCGAGCGCCACCATGTTGAGCTTGATCGGCGCAAAGCCCGCATCCTGCGCCGCAGCCAGGCCGGCCATCACTCTGGCGAGCACGTCGCGGCCGTTGATCTGTTCCACCCGCGCCTGTTGCAGCGAGTCGAGGCTGACGTTGAGCCGCGTCACCCCGGCGGCCTTCAGCGCCTGCGCGTGGCGTTCGAGCTGGGTGGCATTAGTGGACAGCGACAGGTCATCGATGCCGGGCAGGGCGGCGATGCGTCCGGCCAGTTCGGAAATGTTGCGGCGCAACAGCGGCTCGCCGCCGGTCAGGCGAATGCGGCTGACGCCGAGCCGCGCGAATGCGCCGACCAGGCGTTCGATTTCATCGAAGGTGAGCCAGTGCTCGGGTTCTTCAAAGCCCTTGAAGCCTTCCGGCATGCAGTAGCTGCAACGCAGGTCGCAGCGATCCGTCACCGACAGCCGCACGTAGTCGATGCGGCGGCCAAACTGGTCGGTGAGGCCAAGCTGATCGGCAAGTGCGGGCGCGTTCATGAGGTCTGGGTGACTGGCAGAAATGGGTTATATATGGAAAAATATAACCCAATTATGCAATCCCGGCTAGGCCGGCTGACAATGCGCATGAAAGTTTTTGGCATCGCAGGCTACAGTGGCAGCGGCAAGACCACGCTGATCGAGCGGGTGCTGCCGCAGCTGGTTGCGCGCGGGTTGCGGGTGGCGGTGATTAAGCACACCCACCACGACTTCGACATCGACCGCCCCGGCAAGGATAGCTGGCGGGCACGCGAGGCCGGTGCGGCGGCGGTGCTGCTGGCGTCGGATCACCGCACGGCGCTGCTGAGCGAGCATCGCAATCGGCCGCCGGCGCTGGCCGATTTGCTGAAGCAGCTGCCGTCCTGCGATCTGGTGCTGGTCGAAGGCTACAAGCGCGAGGCGATACCCAAGCTGGAAGTGCACCGCGCAGAAACCGGCAAGCCGTGGCTGTTTTCCGACGATCCGAATATTCTGGTAGTGGCGTCCGACATCCCGGCGCCGAATGATTTCCCCCGCATCGATATCGATGCCATTCAATCCATCACTGACTTTATCCTGACCCATGCTCTCAGCCACCCAACTGCTTGATGCCCTGCTCGAACGCGCGCGGGGCGTGAATGAGACCGAAATCGTCGCGGTGACTGCCGCGCTCGGACGCGTGCTCGCCGCGCCGCAAACCTCGTCGATTACCGTGCCGCCGCTGGATAACAGCGCGATGGATGGCTATGCCGTGCGCGTCGCCGACGTGACCCGAGCCGGCGTCGTGCTGCCGGTGTCGCAGCGCATTCTGGCGGGTGCGGTGGGCCGGCCGCTCGCGCCCGGC
>JBAVFD010000218.1:0-13525 GCA_049588075.1 Thiobacillus sp. | reverse complement strand
GCGAAGCGACCCGGATGCGCCGTAAAAAACGGGTGCGGCGCAAGGTGTACGGCGCTTAAGCGCGCCAATTCGGATCAATCCAGCGCGGCTCCACCCGCAAGGGGTAGGCCGTGGTTGTCCCCGCAAGGGGGAGGCCATGTCTGTAAGCTGCTAAAGCAGCAACAGCCATGCACTCAAGCCGATAAATCGGCAACAACCACGCTCAATCCAGCCAGCGCACCAGATAAAACAGCTTGAACCCTTCGGATGAACGCGACGGCCCGCTGGCGAGCGCCGCGTGGCGGTTCTTGCTCGGGTCGGCGTGCGCCAGTGCCTCGGTTTCGCTGGCATAGACTTCAACCACGCCTTCGGGAAAGCGTTTGCGGGTTTTGCCGGAGGGCGAATAAATCACCACCGCCGAGGTGCCGACCACCCGTGCTTCGACATCGGTAAACAGGCTGCTGGCTTGCGGCATGTTTGATTGAGCTTGGCTCAGCCTGGACTCAGTGCGTTTTCTTGGGGATGCTGCTGATTTTGACGGCGTGGGTGCTGGGCGTCTCGTCGGTAAAACGCGGCCGTTCTTCCAGAGTGCGGCCGGTAAGCTGGGCGAGCTCGGCTTCGCGGCTGGAAATCACCACCAGACAATCCTTGATGCCGAGCACGGTGGCTTCGGTCAGCGGGCTGGGGTTGCCGTCGCGCGGCGCGGTGTCGCGCACGATCGACGTCAGGGTCTTGCGCATCATGCGCATGATGCGCTGTTCGTCGTGCAGGGGTTTTTCATTGTCCATGGGAAGGATCCGAAGTGCGGCAAATGGGCTGACATTGTCGGCGCCGGGCGAAGCGCAGTCAACGCAAGGCCCTGCCATGGGCGGGGATATTGATTCGGCCTGATGAAGTTTGAAGTGGCATTGAATGCTGGCTTGCCCAGACTGGGCGAGGCAGCGCGGGAGGCCGTCTCAATAAAAAGCCCGAGTGGGGGCATAAGCAGAATGAACCGCCGCCCCCGGGCGGCTGTTTTATGCTTGCCGGCGGAGGAAATACCCATGTCAGAGATTCAAGCCCGGATTCAGACTGAGCCGAACGAAGTCCGCGAGATTCGCATCAACCCCATCGTGCCGAGCGAATCGGTGCTGGTCGCCACCGCGCGCAGCATGCGCCCGAAAAAAGCCGAAGACCTGGCGCCGCGCGATACCCGCAAGCATGTTGAAACCTGTCCGTTTTGCCGCGGCAACGAGCACAAGACGCCGCCGCTGATCATGGCCTGGCCGGCAACCGGGGACTGGCAGATTCGCATGGTCGAGAACCTCTACCCGGTGCTGGGCGACGACCGTGCGCAGAGCGGCTTCACCTTCGGCCTGCAACAGACCATCGACGGCTACGGGCGGCACGAAGTCATCATCGATCATCATGAACACGGCACCGCCATTCACGAGATGGCCGAATCGCATCTGGCGGCACTGTTCGGCGTGTATCAGACACGGATGCGGCAGTTGTTCGAATCGGACGATCGCCTGAAATATGTGCTGATCTTCAAGAATTTCGGCCCGGCGGCCGGCGCCTCGATTCCGCATACGCACAGCCAGATCATTGCGATGCCGGTGGTGCCGGAAAACGTCGATGCCGAGGTGACGAACAGCGCCGCGCATTACGCCAAGCACCATCACTGCATTTTCTGCGCGCTGATCGACGAGGCGCTTACCTTCGAAGCGACGCTGTATGACCGCACCTCGGGCGCGGTGCGCCGCAAGATCAATGTCGGCCAGTACGTGGTCGAGCGCGGCGAAAAATTCATCGCCATCAAGCCGTTTGCCAGCCGTTACGAATGGGAAGTGCATATCCTGCCGCTGACGCACCAGGCTGATTTTCTCGACCTGCGTGCCGACGACATGGCCGACCTGGCGCGGGTGATGAAGCGCACCATGGCGCGGCTGGATGCCGTCATCGGCGGCGCGCAATACAACTTCTTCCTGCACACCGTGCCGCACGACGCCAAGCGCGCCGCGCACGCGCCGAGCTATCACTGGCATCTGGAAATCTGCCCGCGCACCTCGATTCCAACCGGCTTCGAGCTGGGCTCGGGGCTGTTCGTCAACACCATCAACCCGGAGCAGGCCGCCGAGCGTTTGCGCGGGGTCGAGTTGCAAGACTAGCCTTGAGGCTACAATGGCGCCCTGTTAGCGCGTCCAGACAGCGACCATGCAGCCAGCCCACCCATCCGATTCATCCACGCCGCTTGTCGGCCATGGCAATTCGCATGTCGATCGCCTGAATGCCTTGTGGAAGCTGTCGGTGCAGCGCGGCCTGGGTGACGCCGAACGCATCCGTGCCATGCTGGCCATGGCGGCCGAGGTGCTGGACATGGATCTGGTGATGCTGGGCGATTTTGGCGAGAACTACACCGCGCGTTATGTCAGCGACCGCCTCGGCGTGTTGCCCGAAGGGACGCAGATGATGGTGGAAGCGGTGCTGTGCCATGCCGTGCATCTCAGCCGCGAGCCCAGCCATATCGCCGACCTGCGCGAGCATCCGGTCTATGCCGATCATGTGCTGGTGAACCAGTTGGGGCTGCGAACCTACTCCGGCCTTCCGGTGTCGGCCGGCGACGACGCACGCTGGGTGCTGGCTTTTATGCGTCAGCGCAGTGAGTCGCCCCCCGATGCGATCGACATCGCCTACATGGATCTGATTGCCGACTGGCTCGGTAATGCCTTGCATCAGTCCGCGCAAAAAGAGCTGCTGCAGAGCATTGCACTGACCGATCAGTTGACCGGTTTGCCCAACCGGCGCGCCGCGGAAGAGCGCCTGCAAATGGAAAAGGCGCGCACACCGCGCGACAGCCACGGCTTCGCGCTGGCTCTGGTCGACCTTGATCATTTCAAGATGGTGAACGATCGCTACGGCCACGCCGTGGGGGATGAAGTGCTGAAAGCCGTGGCGCGCCGTTTTGAATCCGGTCTGCGTGAAGGGGACTGGGTGGCGCGCTGGGGCGGGGAAGAGTTTTTGTTCGTGTTGCATGGCGGCACCGTGGAAGAGGCTGCCAGCATCATGGAACGGCTGGCCAGCCAGACCCGCGTGAAGCCTATCCATACCAGCGTCGGTGCCATTTCGCTGAGTTTTTCGGCAGGCGTGGCAGCCTTTGGCGCGAACGACAGCGAAATCCTGCCGATGCTGGAAAAAATCGACCAGGTCTTGTACCAGGCCAAGGTGGACGGCCGCAATCAGGTCAGGATGGCGACGCATGCGCAGATGCCGTGGAACAGTGCGCTGTTGCGCCAGGCGCTGTCGGAAAACCGGGTCAGACCGGCCTCGCAGGTGATTGTCGATTTGCAGAGCGGGCTGGCGATTGCCGACGAGGCGCTGGCGCGCATCGAGAGCGCGACCGGCGAGATCGTCGAGGCCAAGGACTTTGTCGATATGGCAGAAGGTCTGGGGCTGATGGCGGAAATCGACCGCCAGATGATCCGCAATGTGATGCAGCGCTGTACCGTGCGGATGGGTGAGGGGGGCTCCCCTGATTTCGCCCATTTCGTGAACGTGTCGCCGCAGTTTCTGGCGCGGCACGACCTGGTCGAAGAAATGCTCGGCAACGCCATCAGTTCTTGCCAGAGCTGCGGCGTGACGATGGGGCCGATCAAGCCTATTGTGCTGGAATTGACCGAGCGCCAGCACATTGTCAGCCTGGATAAATTGCGTGCCGACTTGCAGCCCTTCATCGACTTTGGCTTTCGGCTGGCGCTGGACGACTTCGGCAGCGGGTATTCGTCCTACCTTTATCTGGCGAATCTGCCGGTCAGCTTCCTGAAAATCGAAGGCTGGCTGGTGCAAAACATGCGGAAGGATCGCAAGGTGGCTGGCATTGTCGAAAGCCTGGCAAATTTCGCTCGCAAGGAAGGCGTGCGCACCGTGGCCGAGCATGTCGAGGACGCGGAAACCGCACGCATCCTGGCCGACATGGGGGTGGACTACGGTCAGGGCTGGCATTTCGGCCGCCCGCAGCTGACATGACGCGCACCGGGATGAGCGGCCGGGATCGCCAGGTGCGCCGGCTGCCGGGCGAGAGGGGGGGGGCGCGTGTTTGAACGGCACCAGGGCGGCGAACGCGTCATTCTGGTGGCGCTCGATTTCGGCACGCCGGACTTTGCCGAAAGCGTGGCCGAGTTGCGCCTGCTGGCGTCGGGCGCCGGGCTCGACATCCTGGGCGAAGTGCAGGGCAAGCGCAGCCGTCCGGACGCCGCCTTGTTCGTGGGGAGCGGCAAGGCCGACGAAATTGCCGCGCTGGTTCTGGCGACCGAAGCCGACGTCGTCATTTTCAATCACGAACTGTCACCCGCGCAGGAACGCAATCTGGAACGCCGCCTGCAATGCCGGGTGGTGGATCGCACCAGCCTGATACTGGATATTTTCGCCCGCCGCGCGCAAAGCGCCGAGGGCAAATTGCAGGTCGAACTGGCGCAGTTGCAGCATCTGTCGACCCGCCTGGTGCGCGGCTGGACCCACCTGGAGCGCCAGCGCGGCGGCGTGGGCATGCGCGGCCCTGGCGAGAAACAACTGGAAACCGACCGGCGCTTGATCGGCATACGGGTCAAGGCGCTGCGCGAACGGCTGGCCAAGTTGGGCAAGCAGCGCCGCACCCAACGCCGCGCGCGCGGTCGCCAGCGGGTGTTGTCCGTGGCCCTGGTGGGCTACACTAACGCCGGCAAGTCCACCCTGTTCAATGCGTTGACCCGCGCGGGCGCCTACGCCGCCGACCAGCTTTTCGCCACGCTCGACACCACCACGCGCAAAATCTATTTGCCGCAAGTGGGTGAGGTGGTGCTGTCGGACACCGTCGGCTTTATTACCCGGCTGCCGCACGATCTGGTGGCGGCCTTTCGCGCCACGCTGGAGGCCACCACCGAGGCCGATTTGCTGTTGCATGTGATCGACTCCGCCAGCCCCGGGCGCGAGCGCCAGATCGAAGCCGTCGACAAAGTGCTGGGGGAACTCGGCGCGGATGCCGTGCCGCAGCTTCGTGTCTACAACAAGCTTGATTTGACGGGCGTTGCGCCGGGAGTGGGGCGCGACGAATATGGTAAACTTCAAAGCGTCTATGTGTCCGCACAAACCGGCGCGGGGATTGAACTTTTACGCGATGCGCTGTCGGAAATCCTGGTTGCCAGACGTACCCAGCTTGAAGCCGGCCAGGATGCGGCCGACGCGGCCAGCGAAGTCCTCCCCTAACCTATAATTTTCTCTGCATAAACTAACGATATGGCCTGGAACGACCCGCAATGGGGCAACAAGGGGGGCGGCAACAAAAACAGCGGCCCGCCCGATCTGGACGAGATGTGGCGGCGCCTCAATGAGCGCCTCAATGGTTTGTTCGGCAATAAAACCAGAGGCGGCGAGCCGGGTGGTGGGTCGTCCGACGGTTTGCCGGGTGGCGGCAATCTGGTCGGCTTGCTGATCGGCCTGCTGGTGCTGGTGTGGGTGGCCAGCGGCTTTTACATCGTCGACACCGGTCAGCGTGGCGTGGTGCTGCGTTTCGGCAAATACGTTGAAACGACCGAGCCCGGGCCGCGCTGGCATTTGCCCTGGCCGATCGAGTCGCGCGAAGTGGTCAACGTCGACCAGGTTCGCACCGTTGAAATCGGCTACCGCACCAATGTCAAAAACAAGATTCTGAAAGAGTCGCTGATGCTGACCGACGATGAAAACATCATCGATCTGCAATTCGCGGTGCAATACATCCTGAAGGATCCCAAGGAATTCCTCTTCGTCAACCGTTCGCCGGAAGATACGGTGTTGCAGGTGGCGGAAACCGCGATGCGCGAGATCGTCGGCAAAAACAAGATGGATTTCGTGCTGTATGAAGGCCGCGCCGACATCGCGGCGCGCGCCAAGACGCTGATGCAGCAGATACTGGATCGCTACAAGACCGGCATCAGCGTCAGCCAGGTGACGCTGCAGAATATCCAGCCGCCGGAGCAGGTGCAGGCGGCGTTCGACGACGCGGTGAAGGCCAGCCAGGATCGCGAGCGCCTGAAGAACGAAGCCGAGGCCTATTCCAACGACGTGGTGCCGCGCGCCCGGGGTGTGGCATCGCGCCTGAAAGAAGAGGCCCAGGGTTACAAGCAATCGGTGATTGCCAACGCCGAGGGCGAAGCGAGCCGCTTCGCGCAGATTTTTACCGAGTATCAGAAAGCGCCGCAGGTCACGCGCCAGCGTATGTATCTCGACACCATGCAGACCGTGATGAACAACACCAGCAAAGTGCTCGTCGACCAGAAAGGCGGCAACAGCCTGCTCTATCTGCCGCTGGACAAGTTGCAGCAGCTCGTCAGCCAGCCTTACAGCGGCGCGCCGGAAGTGCTGACGCAGCCGCCGGTGGCGATGACGCCGGCGCCCGCAGACCTTCGCTCGCGCGATGCCTTGCGTAGCCGTGACCGGGGGGATCGACCATGAACAAGTCTATCGGCTATGTGCTCATCGGCCTGGTCGTGCTGCTGGTGGGCTTGAGCGGCAGCCTGTTTACCGTTGATCAGCGGCAAAACGCACTGGTGTTCCAGCTGGGCGAGGTGGTTGCAGTGAAAACCAAGCCCGGCCTGTATTTCAAGCTGCCGCTGGTGCAGAACATCCGCTATTTCGATACCCGTATCCTGACGCTGGATGCGGCCGATCCCGAACGCTTCATCACCTCGGAAAAGAAAAACGTGCTGGTGGATTCGTTCATCAAATGGCGCGTGATCGATGCCAAGCAGTTCTACGTGTCGGTGGGTGGCGACGAGATGCGGGCGCAGATTCGCCTGAACCAGACGGTCAACGACGGCCTGCGTGCCGAGTTCGGCAAGCGCACCATCAATGATGTGGTGTCGGGCCACCGTGACGAGATCATGGACATCATCCGCACCAAGGCCGACCAGGACGCGCGCAAGATCGGCGTGCAGGTGGTCGATGTGCGGATCAAGCGGGTCGATCTGCCGGAATCCGTGTCGGAAAACGTGTATGGCCGGATGCAGGCCGAGCGTAAGCAGGTGGCCAACGAGCTGCGTTCGACCGGTGCGGCGGAAGCCGAAAAGATCAAGGCCGACGCCGACAAGCAGAAGGACGTGATCGTCGCCGAAGCCTACCGGGATGCCCAGCGCGTCAAGGGCGAGGGCGACGCCAAGGCGTCCGCAGTGTACGCAGCGGCCTATGGCAAGAATCCCGAGTTCTACGCGTTCTACCGCTCGATGCAGGCCTATCGTGAAAGCTTCAAGAGCAAGAGCGATGTGATGGTGCTCGACCCCAGCGCCGACTTCTTCAAATACATGAAGAACCCGCGTGCCGCTGGCGGTAAATGACTGGTTTTAACTGGCTTGCAGCAATCGGTTTGTTGCTGGTAATCGAAGGTGTGCTGCCGTTTGCTGCGCCCGCTGTGTGGCGGGAAGGCTTACGCAGGATGCTGGAATTGCGCGACGGCCAGCTGCGCTTTATCGGCGCTGCCTCGTTGTTGGGCGGCGTTTTGCTGTTACTGATGTTCAATTGATATGACCGCCTGGCTGCTCCCCGAAAACGTCGAAGATGTCCTGCCGCCACAAGCCTGGCGCATGGAAGACATGCGGCGTGCGCTGCTGGATCTGTTCCGCGGCCGTGGCTACCAGCTGGTGATTCCGCCGCTGATGGAATACGTCGATTCGCTGCTGACCGGCGTCGGCGCCGATCTCGACCTCAAGACCTTCAAGCTGGTCGATCAGCTGACCGGGCGGCTGATGGGCGTGCGTGCCGACATCACGCCGCAGGTGGCGCGCATCGATGCCCACCTGCTGGCTGCCAACGCGGTGAATCGCCTTTGTTACGCCGGCAGCGTGCTGCACACCCAGTCCGACGGTTTCCATCGCTCGCGCGAACCGATCCAGATCGGCGCCGAGCTGTATGGCGAAGCCGGGGCCGATGCCGATCTCGAAATCCTCACCCTGATGCTGCAGGGCCTCGCCGCATGCGGCGTCAAGACGCTGCAGCTCGACATCGGCCATGTCGGGGTTTACCGTGCGCTGGCGCAGGAAGCCGGTCTCTCCGGCGAGATCGAGCATCAACTGTTCGGCGCGCTGCAGGCCAAGGACAGCAGCGCCGTGGCGGTGTTGACCGCCGGCCTGTCTGCTGCGTTGCAGGATGCCTTTGCCGCGCTGCCGCAGCTGTATGGCGACCGCAGCGTGCTGGCCGAGGCGCGTGCGCGCCTGCCGCAACTGGCGTCGGTTGCGGCTGCACTGGATACCCTGGAAGTGCTCGACCGCGGTCTGGTCAACGTCGAGGCCGCCTATGATCTGGCCGAGTTGCGTGGCTACGGTTATCACAGCGGGGTCGTCTTCGCCGCCTACACCGGCGGGCGCAGTCATGCGATTGCGCAGGGCGGACGCTACGACGAAGTGGGGCGGGTATTCGGCCGGGCGCGCCCGGCCACCGGTTTCAGTCTGGATTTGCGCGAGCTGGCCATGGCCGGTTCGGCTACACAATAAATTTAGGGAGGCTTCACCGTGGTAACAAAAAACGAGGCAGCAAAAAACGTCGTCGTCATCGGCACCCAGTGGGGCGATGAAGGCAAGGGAAAAATCGTCGACTGGCTGACCGATCGCGCGCAGGGCGTGGTGCGCTTTCAGGGTGGACACAATGCCGGCCACACCCTGGTGGTGGCGGGCAAGAAAACCGTGCTGCACCTGATTCCGTCCGGCATCCTGCGCGACAACGTCACCTGTTACATCGGCAACGGCGTGGTGCTGTCGCCGACCGCGCTGCTCGAGGAAATGGACATGCTGGCGGAGGCCGGCGTGGACGTGGCGAGCCGCCTCAAGATCAGTGAAGCCTGCCCGCTCATCATGCCGCATCACGTCGCGCTCGACCGCGCGCGCGAAATCGCCAAGGGCGCCGGCAAGATCGGCACCACCGGACGCGGCATCGGCCCGGCCTACGAAGACAAGGTGGCGCGCCGCGCGCTGCGCTTGCAGGACCTGTTCCACCGCGAACGCTTTGCCGCCAAGCTGGGCGAAGTGCTGGATCACCACAACTTCATGCTGAAGAATTACTACAAGACCGAGGTGGTGGATTTCAACCAGTCGCTCGACGAAATGATGGCCCTGGCCGAGCGCCTGAAGCCGATGGTGGCCGACGTTCCGCGCAGCCTGTACGACGCCAACAAGGCGGGCAACAATCTGCTGTTTGAAGGCGCACAGGGCACGCTGCTGGATATCGACCACGGCACCTATCCGTTTGTCACCTCGTCCAACTGCACCTCGGGTGGCGCGGCCACCGGCGCCGGCGTCGGTCCGAACACGCTGCATTATGTGCTGGGCATTACCAAGGCCTACACCACGCGCGTCGGTTCCGGTCCTTTCCCCACCGAGCTGTTCGACGACACCGGCAAATACCTGGGTGAACGCGGCCATGAAGTCGGCGCGACCACGGGCCGTTCGCGTCGTTGCGGCTGGTTTGACGCCGCCGCATTGAAGCGCTCGATCCAGATCAATGGCGTGACCGGCTTATGCATCACCAAACTCGATGTGCTCGATGGCCTGGAGACGGTTCGCGTGTGCGTCGGTTACAAAATCGACGGCGAGGTCTGCGACATCCTGCCGGTCGGCGCCGAATCGATCACCGATGTCGAACCGATCTACGAAGACCTGCCGGGCTGGAGCGAGTCGACGGTCGGCGTGCAGTCGTTCGACAAGCTGCCGCAAAAAGCGCAGGCTTACATCCTGCGCATGGAAGCCTTGTGCGAAGTGCCGGCGGATGTCGTGTCGACCGGGCCGGATCGGGTGGAGACGATCGTGCGCCGTCACCCCTATGACGGCTGAAGTACCCAATAAAAAAGCCGACACGAGGTCGGCTTTTTTATTTGCTGCATCTGGTGCCCAGAAGAGGACTCGAACCTCCACACCTTGCGGCACACGGACCTGAACCGTGCGCGTCTACCAATTCCGCCATCTGGGCAATAAGGCGCGCATTATGAATATCAGCGATTAACTTGTCAACGAAGATGCCTACAAAAAAACCACACAGTCACAGTGCCACAGCAAAAAAAAGCGCGATTCGTCGCGCCGATCCCTTTTACGAGCGTGAAATCGAGCGCTACGAGTCGCCGCTGCCGAGCCGCGAATACATCCTGCAATTGCTGACCGAGGCCGGCTGTCCGGTCGACGCCGAGGCGTTTTCCGATCAGCTGGAGATCACCGACGACGAGCGCGATCTGTTCCAGCGCCGCCTCGGCGCGATGCAGCGCGACGGCCAGTTGATGCTCAACCGCAAGCGCCAGCTGTGCCTGCCCGAGAAGCTCGATCTGATCAAGGGCCGCGTCGAGGGCCACCCGGACGGCTTCGGCTTCGTGGTGCCGGAGGAAGGCGGCGACGATCTCTATCTGTCGCCCAAGGAAATGCATCGCGTGCTGCACGGCGACAAGGTGCTGGTGCGGGTGGCCGGATTCGACCGGCGCGGACGGCGCGAGGCCAAGATCGTCGAGGTGCTGGAACACGTCAATCAATTCATCGTCGGCCGTTATTACCTCGAAGGCGGGGTCGGCTTCCTGATCGCGGAAAACCGCCGCATCAACCAGGACATCCTGGTCCCCGCCGGCAACGCGGGCACCGCGCAGCCCGGCCAGGTGGTGACGGTGGAAATCGTCACCCAGCCCGGCGCGCACAACGAAGCGGTCGGGCGCGTCAGCGAAATTCTCGGCAGTTTCACCGGCCCCGGCATGGAAATCGAGATCGCGCTGCGCAAGCACGATCTGCCCTACGTGTTCCCGCCCGACGTCGAGGCGCAGGCGGCCAGGCTGCCGAGCAAGGTGCTGAAAAAGGACATGGCCGACCGCGAGGACATCCGCCATCTGCCGCTCGTCACCATCGACGGCGAAACTGCGCGCGACTTCGACGATGCGGTGTATTGCGAGCCGCTCGGCCGCAGCGGATTCCGGCTGGTAGTGGCGATCGCCGACGTCAGCCATTACGTGCAACCGCGCGACGCACTCGATACCGAAGGCTTCAACCGCGGCAACTCGGTGTACTTCCCGCGCCGCGTGATCCCGATGCTGCCGGAGGCGCTGTCCAACGGCCTGTGCTCGCTGAATCCGGAAGTCGACCGCCTGTCGATGGTGTGCGACATGCAGATCAGCAGCGCCGGCGCAATCAAGGAATACCGCTTCTACCCGGCGGTGATTTTTTCGCACGCGCGACTCACCTACAACCAGGTGTGGGACTGGCTTTCCGGTACCGCCAAGCCGGATGCGAAGCAAGCCGCGCTGATGCCGCACCTGGAAGCACTCGACAAGCTGTTCCGCACCTTGCTGAAGGCGCGCGCCAAGCGTGGCGCCATCGATTTCGGCTCGACCGAGACGCAGATCATTTTCGACGACCAGGGCAAGATCAAGGAGATCGTGCCGGTGATCCGCAACGACGCGCACCGCATCATCGAGGAATGCATGCTGGCGGCCAACGTCTGCGCCTCGGATTATCTGCACGAGAACAAGCAGCCCGCGCTGTTCCGCGTCCACGAAGGTCCGACGCCGGAGAAGCTCGCCGCGCTGCGCGGCTTTCTCGCCGAATTCGGCCTCGACCTTGGCGGCGGCGACAAGCCGCATGCCAAGGATTACGCCACGCTGCTGGAAAAGATCAAGGATCGTCCCGATCACGGCCTGCTGCAGACCGTGATGCTGCGCTCGCTCAGACAGGCGATCTACAGTCCCGACAACAAGGGCCACTTCGGTCTGGCGTACGAGGCCTACACCCACTTCACCTCGCCGATCCGGCGCTACCCCGACCTGCTGGTGCACCGCGGCATCAAGGCGGTGCTGCAAGGTGAAAAGCTGCCCGCCAAGGGCTTGGCGGAAATCGGCATGCACTGCTCGATGACCGAACGCCGCGCCGACGACGCCACCCGCGATGTCGACGCCTGGCTGAAGACCTATTTCATGCAGGACCGCATCGGCGACGAATACAACGGCACGGTGAGTGCGGTGACCAGCTTCGGCATGTTTGTCGCGATCGACGACATCTTCATCGAGGGCTTGGTCCACGTGTCCGAACTCGGCCAGGACTATTTCCACTACGACCAGGCCAAACACATGATGCTGGGCGAGCGCACCGGCAAGCGCTACCGCCTGGGCGACCGTGTGCGCATCAAGGTCATGCGCGCCGACATCGAAACCAGCAAGATCGATTTCAGCCTGGTCGAGCAGGACGACTCTGCGCGCGACATGCAGCGCGCGTTCGAGAAGCGGGAGCCGGAAAAGAAATCGGATAAAGCCAAACCGTCCAAGACCAGAACAGGCGCCAAGAAGAAATGAGCGAAAAGGCCGCCGACAAGCACGCCGCAGAGAAACTCATCTACGGCTTTCATCCCGTCCTGGCGCGTCTGCGCCAGGATCCATCGGGGATTTTCGAAATCTACCTCGACCTGACCCGCCGCGATGCGCGTGCGCGTGATCTGGTGCATCAGGCCAAGGACAGCGGCGTCAAACTCGCACAGGTAGAAGCCGACCGGCTGACCCGCCTGGTCGGCAAGACCGCCAAGCATCAGGGCGTGGTCGCCCGCGTCAAACCGGTTGCGCTGACCCATTCGCTCGATGAGGTGCTGGAAAATATCAAGGGCCCGCCGCTGCTGGTCATTCTCGACGGCGTCACCGACCCGCACAATCTCGGCGCCATCATGCGCTCGGCCGATGCCTTCGGCGTGCACGCCGTCATCGCGCCGAAGGACAACGCCGTCGGCATCAACGCCACGGTGGAAAAGGTCGCCTCGGGTGCAGCCGAAACCGTGCCCTACATCATGGTCACCAACCTTGCGCGAACCATCGAGGACCTCAAGGAACACAACATCTGGGTCATCGCCGCCGACATGGACGGCGACCAGCCGCTGTCCGGCATCGATGCCAAGACCGGCATCGCTTGGGTGCTCGGTGCCGAAGGCGCGGGCATCCGCCGCCTGGTCAAGCAAAGCTGCGACCAGGTCGCACGCATCCCCATCGGCGGCACGGTGGAAAGCCTCAACGTCTCGGTGTCGGCGGCGCTGTGTCTGTATGAGACGGTGCGGCAGCGCGGGGCGTGAGAGCCCCTTTTTCCATGGTTATTTGCCTGCCAATTAACTTTTGGGTTGCAGGATAAATGGGTCAGCTTCGACGTGATTTCAGTGAAACGGCTTTCCGCAAATAGAGAAAACGACGGCGAACAGAAAGCCGACGCTGCCAGCCAATTTTTTGGACAACGTGTGAAGCCGCAATGAATACGTCGTTGCTTCTGTGGGGCCTGTTATTCAGCTCGGTCGGTCTCGGTTTCTTCATCTACGGCAAGAAGCAGAAGGCGGTCGTTCCCCTGTTCAGCGGCCTGGGTCTCATGATCTATCCGTATTTCGTTTCCAACACGATTCTTCTGGTCGCGATTGGGGCCGCACTCATTGTGCTGCCTTACTTCGTCAGGATTTAACGGCAACAGCGCAGTGAGGCTGGTCTTCGCGTCCAAGGTAAAACCTCGCAGGCGTCACGCCAGCCCTGCACGCGCAACAGGCGCATAGCCGTGGCGGTCGATTACGCGGTTTCTTATTCGGC
>JBAVFD010000217.1:0-5452 GCA_049588075.1 Thiobacillus sp. | reverse complement strand
ACCCTGCGCAGCCTGGCGCATGGCAATGCACCCGGCCCCGACATGTTGCGCGAACTGGACGACTGGCTGGCGAGCCTCGAAGCCGCCGCGCCAGCGCAGGGCGAAGCGGCGGTCGCCAGCCTGCTGGGGCAGATGAGTGTGGGCAGTGCCGCCGCCGTGCTGAGCCAGCTCGACCACAACGATGCGGAACTGGCCGCGCGCCTGCGCGTGCGCAATCTCGTATTCGAAGACCTTGCACGGTTGCCCGAGGCCAGCCGCAAAAGCTTTTTGCGCAACATCGGCGCGCGCACCTTGCTGCATGCGCTGAAGGGCAGCGACGGGCAGGTGCTCGACGCGCTCACCGCGGTGATGAGCCCGACCGCCGCGCAGCGCATGCGTGATGATCTGGATACCTTGGGCGCGGTGCCGGTTGCCGCGGTCCAGGCGGCGCAGGACGAGGCCGGCGCCACGCTGCGGCGGCTGGCGGCGGAGGGAGCGATTCTGCTCCCTGAAGAGGAGGCGGCATGAGCACGCAGGACGACACCACGCCCGATCACACCCGGTCCAACAACGCCACGCTCAACCACGCCACGGCATTCGAGCAGTGGGAGGTGGTTGAGCTGGCGGCATCCGCGAACGAAGCCGCAGCGCCCGTCGTCGATGTCGAAGCCGAGCTGAACGCCCTGCGCGAAGCCGCGCGCGCCGAGGGCCATGCCGCAGGACTGGCCGCCGGACTCGCGGAAAGCGAGCAGGTCAACGGACGCATGAAGCAACTGGTCGAGAGCTTCGACCAGGCCCTCGACAACCTCGATTTCCATCTGGCCGAGATGGTGCTGGAACTGGCGCTCGACGTGGCGCGTCAGGTGGTGACGGGCGAGTTGGCGGCACGTCCCGAACACATACTCGACGTGGTCAACCTGGCGCTGAAACAGATGGCGGAAACCAGCCGCGAAGCCCGCTTGCTGCTGAATCCGGAGGATGCCGTGCTGGTGCGGCCGCATCTGGATCAGGTGCTGGACAAGAACCGGCTGCGCATCGTCGAGGATGTGCGCATCGTGCGCGGCGGCTGTCTGATCGAAACCTCGCAGGGCGACCTCGACGCCACGCTGCCCACGCGCTGGCGGCAGGTGGTGCAGGTGCTCGGCTCCAACCTGAACTGGATTGAACCTTGAAACGGCAGTTGACCGCTCGCCACCTTCTTGAGGGCTGCACCAATATGACGATTTCCGCCTTCGATCACGCTCAACATTCCAGTGAGTCCGCTACGCACCCGCTGGCATGTCCAGACAAGCGTCTGGCTTTGTCGCGCCTCCTTGCCTACCCCGGTAGGCAGCGTCGCTGCTTCGCGCCAGCCACTCGCCCGAACACGCCATCAGGCGCATCCAACTGCCGTTTCAAGGTTCAATAATGGATCGCACCGTCCGCCTGCGCGAATACCTGGCCGACTGCCGGCGCGCGGTGAACTGGGCGACGCCGATTGCCAGCAGCGGACGCCTCACCCGGGTGTCCGGCCTGGTGATGGAAGCGGTGGGGCTGCGACTGCCGGTGGGCAGCCAGTGCCAGATCCAGATTCCCGGCGGGCAAAGCATCGAAGCCGAGGTGGCCGGGTTTTCCGGCGACCGCCTGTTCATCATGCCTGCGACCGATATTTACGGCGTGATGCCGGGCGCACGGGTGATTCCCGATAATCCGATGGCGGCGCAGCCGCCGCGTCTGGGGATGCGCTACATCCTGCGCCGCCGTGCACAGGATCGGGTGCGCCAGGTACCGGTGGGCGATCGCCTGCTGGGGCGCGTGCTCGACGGTGCGGGACGGCCGCTCGACGGTCTGGGCCCGCTGTCGCTTGAGCGCCGGGTGCCGCTGTACAGCCGCCCGGTCAATCCGCTCGAGCGCGCGCCGATCCGGCAGACACTGGATGTCGGCGTGCGCGCGATCAACGGCCTGCTGACGGTGGGGCGCGGGCAGCGGCTCGGCCTGTTCGCCGGCAGCGGCGTCGGCAAAAGCATTCTGCTCGGCATGATGGCGCGCATGACCGAAGCCGATGTGGTGGTGGTGGGGCTGATCGGCGAGCGCGGCCGCGAGGTCAAGGAATTCATCGACAGCATTCTCGGCGCCGAAGGCATGGCGCGCGCGGTGGTGGTGGCCGCGCCGGCCGACCATCCGCCGCTGATGCGGCTGAACGGCGCGGCCTATGCGATGTCGATCGCCGAATATTTCCGCGACCAGGGCAAGCACGTGCTGCTCATCATGGATTCGCTCACCCGCTATGCCATGGCGCAGCGCGAAGTGGCGCTGGCCATCGGCGAACCGCCCGCCACCAAGGGCTATCCGCCCTCGGTGTTCGCCAAGCTGCCGCAACTGGCCGAGCGCGCAGGCAATGGGCGCAGCGGCAGCGGCTCGATCACCGCGTTTTTCACCGTGCTGATGGAAGGCGACGACCAGCAGGATCCGATCGCCGATGCGGCGCGCGCGATTCTCGACGGCCACATCGTGTTGAGCCGCGACTTGGCCGATGCCGGGCATTACCCCGCCATCGATATCGAAGCGTCGATCAGCCGGGTCCAGCCCGATCTGTTGAACGAGGAGGCGCTGGAACGCACCCGCCGCTTCAAATATCTCTATTCACGCTATATGCGCAGCCGTGACCTGCTGGCCGTCGGCGCTTACGTGCCGGGCGCCGATCTGGTGCTGGACGAAGGGGTGCGGCTGTATCCACGAATGCAGGGCTATCTGATGCAGGGCATGCGTGAGCACGCGACGATGGATGACGCGTCTGCGGGTCTCGATGAGGTGCTCGGATGAAGCCGTTTGCGCTGGCGCGGGTGCTGCAACTGGCGGAGCGGCGCAGCGAAACGCTGGCGCGCGCGGTCAAGCTCGCGCATGGCATCTGGCTGCGCGCGCGCGGCCGGCAGGTGCAGCTGACCACGCTGCGCGACGCGCACATCGCGCAACTGGCGGTCGAGTTGCGCGATGGCGTGTCGGCGGCGCAGTTGCTGGAAAAAAATCGGCTGCAGCACGCGCAGGCGGCCGAGTTAGACATCGCGCAGGCCGCCATCGATGCCGCGCACCGTGACTGGCAGGCGCGGCTGGCCGAATGGATGCAGGTGGAACAGCGGGTGAAGGCACTGCGATTGCTGGAGCAGCGCCATCTGGCGCAGATCGCCATTCAGCAACGCCGCATCGAGCAGCGTCAGCACGACGAACTGGTGGAGCTGACGTTCCACCGCGACGCTGAAAGACGGGCGCGCTGATGCAATTGCTTGCGCTCACGCCTGCCGAAATTGCTTTTCTGACGGCGCCAAGCCTGATCACACCGGGATCGATCACGCCAGGCGCGACGACAGCCGGTGCCGCGGGCGACAGTTTGCAAACGCGCTTGACTCGCAAGCTGGCCGCAACGCTGACCGCACGACTGCGCCTGCCGGTTCAGGTGCAGCCGGTGGCGACCGCTGCGCCTGGCCTGGCAGCGCCCACACCGAACTGGCAGCCCGATACCGCCCTCGCCACCTTGTGGCTGACGCGCCGTCTCGGGGGGCAGCATGTGACAGGCGCGGCGAGCTTTGTGCCGCGCAGCTTGCTTCACACCCTGGATGCGGCACTGGCGGAATGCTGGCTGGATGCGCCAGCACAGACTCCGCCGCCTGCGCTGGCGTGGCACATCGCCAGCGATCTGGCGCAGGCCGGGCTCGCCGTGCAACTGCCGCCTCACTCAACCGACATGACGCGCTGGGCGCGGGAGATCATCCGGCATGGCTAAATTTGCTAAGGCTCAATCCATTGCGGCAGGCGCGCTGCCGTTGATCCCCTCCTGGGCGTGGGCTGCGTCCGGCGCCGCCAGCAGCATGCTCACCGTGCTGCTGAGTCTGGCGCTGATCCTGGGCGGCTTCGTCGCGCTGGCTTGGTTCGCCCGCCGCTACCTGCCCGGCATGCGCGCGCAAGGCGCGGTCAAGGTGGTGGGCACCACTCCGGTGGGCACGCGCGAGCGCGTGGTGGTGGTCGAGATCGACCACACCTGGCTGCTGCTGGGAGTGGGCGGTGGCAATGTGCGGCTGCTGCACACCTTGCCCAAACCCGTTGATTCCATCCCGACCCAGGCGGAGCGTCCATGATGAAGCGCTTTCTGCTGTTGGCGGCGCTGGCGCTGAGCGCGTCGGCCTGGGGCGCGGAATCCAGTGTGCCGCTGCTGAGCGTGACCCCCGGCGCGGGCGGACAGGTCATCGGCGTACCGGGCACCAGCCTGCCGTGGCTGCTGCTGTTCCCGTTTTTGCCGGCCCTGTTGCTGGCGTTCACCGCGTTCACCCGCATCGCCGTGGTGCTGTTTCTGCTGCGGCAGGGACTCGGCAGCCACACGACGCCGCCGAATCTGGTGCTGACCGGGCTGGCGGTGTTGCTGACGATATTTGTCATGTCGCCCGCGCTCAAGACCATCAACACCGAGGCCTATCAGCCCTATCTTGCCGGCGCGCTGAGCTTCAACGCTGCCGCCGAACAGGCGGCCACGCCCCTGAAAAATTTCATGCTGCGGCAAACCCGCGCCGAAGACCTGGGCCTGTTTATCGGCGACGACAAAACCATCGATCCCAAGCGGGTGGACAGCGTGCCGCTCGCCGCGCTGGCACCGGCTTTCCTCACCAGCGAACTCAAGACCGCCTTCCAGATCGGTTTCATGGTGATCCTGCCGTTTCTGGTGATCGATCTGGTGGTCGCCGCCGTGCTGACCGCGCTCGGCATGATCATGCTGCCGCCGCAACTGGTGTCGCTGCCGTTGAAGCTGTTGTTGTTCGTCACGGTCGACGGCTGGCACCTGCTGGTCGGCTCGCTGATCGGAAGCTTCTGATGGAAGGCCTCGCCCGCGACGCGCTCTGGCTGGTGATGCTGCTTGCCGCGCCCGTGCTGCTGGCGGGGCTGCTGACCGCATTCGCCATCAGCCTGTTTCAGGCGGCCACGCAAATCCTCGAACCCACCTTGTCCTTCGTTCCCAAGCTCATCGTCATGCTGCTGGTGCTGGCCGTGCTGGGGAGCTGGATGGGCGGCCAGCTGGTCGATTTCGCCCGCACCTTGCTGACGGATTTTCCCGGCATGGTTGAGTGAGCCTGATAGTTAATGTGGCAGCAGGTTCAATGAGGCGGCCATGCCCCTGAGCGAAGCGAGTCTGGCTACGTGGCTTCTGGCTTTCGCCCGCCTGGCCGGCTGGGCGGTGTTCGACCCCTTGACCGGCCGTTTGCCGCTGCTGTTGCGTCTGTTCATGGCCGCCGTGCTGGCTGCGGTGCTGGTGCCGGGCCTGGCAATCCATGCGACCGATCCCTTCACCGTCCACGGCCTGCTGGCATTGAGTATGGAAGTCGCGTGGGGCGCGGCGCTGGCGCTGTGCGTGTGGCTGGTTTTCGCGGCGGTGACGGCGGCGCTGCTGTGGACCGGCCACACCGCCACCGGCGGCCTGCTGACGCTTACCGCCGAACAGGCCGCCCCGGCC
>JBAVFD010000216.1:0-2667 GCA_049588075.1 Thiobacillus sp. | reverse complement strand
GGTTGCGGATGAAGTTGGCAGCAGGGGCGGTGTCGTGCGACATGATGGGATGCGGGTTCTGAAAGCGGGAATTGTAGCGGTTCAGGTGATGCTGCTGTTCGCTTAACTCTTGGGCCTTCGCCCTGAGCTTGTCGAAGGGCTGCCCTTCGACAAGCTCAGGGCGAACGGCCCAGGGGTTAAGCGAACAGCAGCATCACCTGAACCGCTACAATTCCCGCTTTCGGAACCCGCACCCCATCATGTCGCACGACACCGCCCCTGCTGCCAACTTCATCCGCAACCTCATCGACGAGCAGAACGCTGCCGGGAAATGGGGCGGCCGCGTCGAAACGCGCTTCCCGCCCGAGCCCAACGGCTATCTGCATCTCGGCCACGCCAAGTCGATCTTCCTCAACTTCGGCCTGGCGCGCGATTACGGTGGCGTATGCCACCTGCGCTTCGACGACACCAATCCGGAAAAGGAAAGCCAGGAATACGTCGACGCCATCACCGAATCGGTGAAGTGGCTGGGATTCGACTGGGGACAGCATCTGTATTTCGCGTCGAACTATTTCGACACCATGTACGCCTGCGCCGAATCCCTGATCCAGTCCGGCCACGCCTACGTCGATTCGCTGACCGCCGACGAAATGCGTGCATACCGCGGCACCCTGACCGAACCGGGCAAGGACAGCCCGCATCGCAGCCGCAGCATCGAGGAAAACCTCGACCTGTTCCGCAAAATGCGGGCCGGCGAATTCCCCGACGGCGCGCACGTGCTGCGCGCCAAAATCGACATGGCCTCGCCCAATATCAACCTGCGCGACCCGGCGATTTATCGGATAAAAAGAGCGCATCACCACAACACCGGCGACACCTGGTGCATCTATCCGATGTACACCTACGCCCACCCGATCGAGGACGCGATCGAGCACATCACGCATTCGATCTGCACCCTGGAGTTCGAGGATCAGCGGCCGTTCTACGACTGGCTGCTGGACAAGCTGGCCGACGGCGGCTTCTTCACCCGTCCGCTGCCGCAGCAGATCGAGTTCGCGCGGCTCAATCTCACCTACGTCGTGCTGTCGAAGCGCAAGCTGATCCAACTGGTCGACGAAAAGCACGTCAGCGGCTGGGACGACCCGCGCCTGCCCACGCTGGTCGGCGCACGCCGTCGCGGCTACACGGCGGAAGGCCTCAAGCGCTTCACCGACCGCATCGGCGTGTCCAAGTCGGATGGCTGGATCGACTACAGCGTGTTCGAGGAATGCCAGCGCGACGTGCTCAACGACACTGCGCTGCGCCGCGTCGCCGTGCTCGACCCGGTCAAGCTCATCATCGACAACTATCCCGAAGGCCAGTCGGAAGACTGCTTTGCCCCCAACCACCCGCAACAGCCCGACCTCGGCAAGCGCGTTGTGCCGTTCTCAAAAGAATTATGGATCGAGCGCGAGGACTTCATGGAAACCCCGACCAAGGGCTATTTCCGCCTTTACCCGCCACGCCTCGACGCGGCGGGCATGATGCAGCCCGGCAATTCGGTGCGGCTGCGCTACGGCTACGTCGTCACCTGCACCGGTTGCGACAAGGATGCCGACGGCACCGTCACCGCGGTGCACTGCGAGGTCCTGCCCGACACCAAATCCGGCACCCCGGGTGCCGACTCGGTCAAGGTCAAGGGCAACATCCACTGGGTCAGCGCCGCGCATGCGTACGAAGCCGAAGTGCGCCTGTACGACCGCCTGTTCAGGACCGCGCAACCGGGCGCTGAAACCGGCGAATTCCTCGACGACATCAACGCCGACTCGGTGCGCGTCATCCGCGCACAGCTGGAACCCGCGTTGAAAGACGCCGCGCCGGAAGACCGCTTCCAGTTCGAACGCCACGGCTACTTTGTCGCCGACCGCGTCGATTCGAAATCGGGGGTGCCGGTGTTCAACCGCACCGTCACGCTGAAGGATTCGTGGGTCAAGGGGGAGAAGTAATTCCCTATTGATCCGGCACAAATTAAACCTGACCACCGTTCGGCCTGAGCTTGTCGAAGGCCAAGAGCCCATTCATGTTTCGACAGGCTCAACACGAACGGACTCTTGGATAAAACGTGCCAGGGCAATAGTCTCGTTTCCCGGCCGGCGCTACCGCGTGGCGACGATCACCGTCCCCATCGATGGCATCCGGACGACACCGTCGCATAGAAACTGGCGCGCCAGCTCGAGAACCTCGGCCCGTATCCGCTCGCGTGCGGCCTCGTCCGCCCTGGCGAGTCCGGCCACCACAGGCGCGGCGATGTCGGTCATGAATTCCCAGTAGCGTTCCGGCGTGTCGATGACCATGTCGCACGACACTTCTTCCTCGACGATGTCCCGGAAGCCGCCCTCGGCGAACACCGCGCGCATGGTGCCTGTCGGCGCGCAGCGGAACAGGCCCGGCGACCCCGCCGGTGGCGCGGGCATCTCCACGTGCCGGGCGATCGTTCCCATGATGCTCGTTGCCCAGGGGTTCTTCGCCGGCTCGCCCCACACCGCCGCGCAGATCCGCGCCCCCGGCCTGGCCACCCGCGCGAATTCGCGCGCGGCGACAGCGACGTCGGGAAAAAACATGAAGCCGAAGCGGCACAGCACGGCGTCGACGCTCGCGTCGGCAAAAGGCAGCGCGCCGGCGTCGCAGACCCGGGTCTCGACGTTGCAC
>JBAVFD010000215.1:0-6912 GCA_049588075.1 Thiobacillus sp. | reverse complement strand
CCGCGATCCCGCGTGCCGCCAGCGCATGCGCCACCGCCGCCCCCGCCACCCCGGCGCCGATGACGGCAACGTGTCTGGGCGCAGCGGACTCCACCCAGGTGGACGCACCGACAAACCGCGCCGTCAGGCAATGCCGCTTGCGACCGTAGCCCGCGCGTTTTTCGCACGCAAAGCCGGCCTGGCTCAGACCTTCGCGTACTGGCGCTGCTACCGTGTACGTTGCCGCCACCGCACCGGGTTTAGCCAAGCGTGCAAGCACGTCAAACAGCTTGGGCTGCCACAAGTCGGCATTGCAGTCGGGCGCGAAACCGTCCAGATAGAACGCATCCACGCCGGCTTGCAACTGGGGCAGACAGTCGAGCGCGTCGCCCAGCATCAGGGTGAGCTGCACGCGGCCGCCAGCGAGCGCAATGCGGTGAAAGCCCGGCGTCAGCATCGGCCAGTTCGCCAGCAGTTCACCGGAGAGCTCGGCGAATTCCGGCCATTGCGCATGCAGGCGCGCCAGGTCTTCCAGCCGAAACGGATGCTTCTCGGCCGACAGAAAATGCAGCCGAGCGGGACGCGCCGGGTCGTCGCGCCACGCCGCCCAGGTCGTCAGAAAGTTCAGCCCGGTGCCGAAGCCGGTTTCCAGCACGACGAACCCATCGCGCCCGCCCCATGCCCCGGGCAGGCCGCAGCCCTGCAGGAACACATGCCGCGACTGCCCCGCGCCGCCGTCGGCGGAATGGTAGATGTCGCCGTAAGCTGCGGAATACGGCACGCCGTCCTTGAATTCGAGCGTGGCGGGAACGATGGTTTTCAGCATGGCCGAATGTTACATTGGGGTGGTTTACTATCGCTGCGCTTGATCATGTTCAAACAAAGAAACGTCCACCGTGGCGACGACAAACTTGGGCAAGGTTTGCGGGCAAGCCTGCTTTCAGGGGAGCGTACTGATTTCCTCGCCCGAGTGAGTTCCGGGAAGAACGTCATCAGACGATGACAGAGCAAGCCCGCCCACTCCGAAAGTTCCATGTGGTTGCCCTGTCTATTCTGCTGGGGCTGTTTTGCTTTCGGGTGCTGGCGCAGCTACTGCAGCGTTACCTGGAACTTCCTTTCCTACCCCCTTTTGACGCATGGCAGAGCGGTGCCGTGCCATATGGGGTGTTGCTGGCCTGCCAAATTCTAATCATCGTTTTTTATGCCTGGATCCTGCAGCGTCTCATGGCACGCCGGATAAACCCCAGCCGGTGGCAAGGCCGGTTATTTTTCATCACCGGACTCCTTTACTTCCTTGCCATGGCCTTGCGCCTGGCGATCGGGTTGACCGGTCTGTCCGGACACCATTGGTTTCATAGCTACCTGCCGATCCTGTTCCATTTCGTGCTTGCCGGCTACCTGATCATCGCGGGTAATTTCCATATTCGAGCCGCGGCCCGACGACAATGAACAACACTGCATCCGGTACCGCTACCGTGGCACCACGGCCCCCATGGCAGGAAGCGATTGCCGTGGCCGCCTATCCTGCTTCCTTCCTGTTCGCCATCACGGCGTTTCTCTGGGCGAGCACAAACGGCTACCCGAGATGGGTCAGCGCCTATTTGCCGGTGATTGTCTGCGCGGCCCTCGTCCTGCCGGTGCTGGAACGCATTGCGCCGCATCGCCTCGACTGGCGGCCGGACAGCCGGGAATGGTTCACTGACGCGCTCTACACCTTCGTAATCCAGATCGCAATGCCGCCCCTCCTGGGCCTGCTGGTGGTGCTGGGGTTAAGCGACCTGACAAGGCCTTACCTGCATTCCTCGCTGTGGCCGCATGATTGGCCCGTTCTCGCGCAGGGCATATTGATGGTCCTGCTCGTTGACCTGATGCGCTACTGGGTGCATCGCCTTGCGCACACGAATCCTACCCTGTGGCGATTGCACGCCGTCCACCATTCGCCCGACAAGCTCTACTGGCTCAACACGGCCCGCTTTCATCCGCTGGAGAAAGCCTTGCACTTTTGCTTCGACTCCGTGCCATTCATCTTGCTGGGCGTGAATGAATATGTGCTGGCGTTCTATTTCGTCTGTTACGCCGTCAATGGTTTTTACCAGCACAGCAACGTCCATCTGCGCCCCGGACTGCTTAATTACATTTTCAGCACTGCCGAACTGCATCGCTGGCATCACTCAAAAGTCCTGGCGGAAGCCAACCACAACTACAGCAACACCACCATCGTCTGGGACATCGTATTCGGCACCTATTACCGCCCACGCGACCACCGGATGGAACGGGCAGGCATCCAGAACGACCGCTATCCGATGCGTTTTGGCCAGCAGTTGATCGCGCCGTTTGTAAAGAATCTCGAAAGCCGCGACGTATTCGCGCCGACGTTGCGCCAGGCCGCACTGAATCTTCTGCTGCGGCTCGGCTTTGCACGCATCAACCGTACGGCCTGGCGGGCACTGGAAAGGGCCAGCCACGATGTGGCTGAAGCGCAGAAACGCGTGTTACATGGAATCCTGCAACAGAACCAACACACCACATTCGGCCAGCGTCACCACTTCGCCGAAGTGAATGCCATCGAGGACTATCGACGCCTGTGCCCCGTACAGGGCTACGACAGCCTGCGACCCTACATCGACGAGCAGGAAAACACGGGCAGACCTGCCATCACGGCAGAGGCGGCCACGTTCTACGCCCGGACCAGCGGCACCACGGGCGCGGCGAAGCTGCTGCCGGTCACGCCCACGATGCTGGAGCAGATCAGACGCCAACAGGCGCTGGCCGGTTTTCTGCAGTACCGCGCCTGCCCACAGGCGTTCCGTGGTGCCTTGCTCGGCATCATGGGCGCCGCCGGGGAGGACCAAACGGCAAGCGGCAAGACGATCGGCGCGATCTCGGGCGTGATGTATGAGATGCTGCCGTGGCCGATGAAACGGAAATTCATCCTGCCGTCCGGCGTATTCGGGATCAAGGATCATCTGACCAAGTATCTGTTGATCCTGCGTCTGGCGATGGCCGAAAGAGACCTCACCTATATCGCCACCGCCAACCCGTCCACGATCGTGCTGCTATTGGAACTGGCGCATGCGCATCGTGAGGAATTATTGACTGGCATCGAGAGCGGCCAATGGCCCGCAGAGCGCCCGCTTCCCATCAATGTGGCCCGTGAGGTAAAGCGGAAGCTTCGACCCGACCGGGCCAGGGCCGTCGAATTGAGCGCGCGCTTCGCCAGCAAGCATCGGCTCGTCATTTCCGACATTTGGCCGCATGTGGCATTGATGGCAACGTGGACCGGAGGCAATTGCCGCATCCCCCTGCAGGCCATCAAGTCGCAATTGCCCGAGCGGGCGGTGACGATGGATCTGGGTCTGCTGGCGAGCGAGTGCCGGATCACCCTCGCGGTCGAGACGGACAGCCGCGCCGGCATGCCGGTTTTCACGGATTACTTCTTTGAGTTCGTCGAACGCGCCCGGTGGGATGGCAAGCAGCCCGAATTCCTGACCCTGGATCAACTGGAACAGGGGGGCGAGTATTACCTTTTTGTCACGACCACGGGCGGGCTCTATCGCTATGACATGAACGACATCGTCAAAGTCGCCGGGCACCGAAACGGCGTCCCGCTGATCGAGTTTCTGCAGAAAGGCCGGGGCGTGACGAATATCACCGGCGAAAAGCTGTACGAAACACAGGTGATCCAGGCGACTGCGGACATGGCGGCTCAGTGCTCGCTCGACATACCTTTCTTCATCGTGCTCGCCGACCGGATTGCCGGACGCTATGAATTCTATTTTGAGCTGAGCGACGCCATCACGCCGGATCTCCAGCACATAGGAGACCTGCTCGACGAGCATTTCTGTCAGCAGAATGACGAGTACAAACAGAAACTCGCCAGCGGCCGTCTCAAGCCATTACAGGCGCGGCAGCTCAAGCCGGGGAGCGCCACGCATTTCCGCGCCCACATGGTGAAACGTGGCCAGAAGGACGGTCAATTCAAAGTCCAGTGCCTCGCCTACAAGGACGAAATGGATTTCGATTTCTCATCGCTGCTCGCGGCAGCGTCACCCGCATGAAAATCGCGAGCCTTGCCCTAGAATCATTGCGCATCCCGTTCCGGGTCACCTTCAGGCACGCCTCAGCCGAGCGCAGTGTGACGCAGGGCGTCTGGGTCACCGCCCGGTCAGAAGAAGGCCAGTCGGGTTACGGTGAAGGCTGTCCACGCGACTATGTGACAGGTGAAACCGATGCCAGTGTCGCCGCTTTTTTTGAGCAGTTCCGCGACAACATCACAGCCGGGGTCACCGATTTGCAAAGCCTGCAGGAATGGAGCCAAGCCCATCGGCAGGACATCGATTCAAATCCGGCGGCGTGGTGCGCGATTGAATTGGCGCTGCTGGATCTGATCGCGCGACAGCACAATCAGCCCGTGGAAGCCTTGCTTGGTCTGCCGCTGCTGACAGGACCGTTCGTATATAGCGCCGTGCTGGGTGCCACGGGTACGCAACAATTTGCGGAAACCCTGGACCGCTACCGGAAACTGGGAATGCGCGATTACAAGATCAAGCTCTCAGGGGATATCGATCGCGATCGCGGGAACCTCGCCGTCCTGCGCGCTGCCGGCATTGCGCCAACGCAGGTTCGGGCCGATGCGAACAACCTCTGGACCGATCCCGATGTGGCGCATGCCTATCTCAAATCGCTCGATTTCCCCTTTTCCGCCATTGAGGAACCATTGCAGGCGGGCCAGTTTGCCGGCCTTTCATCGCTCGCCGACTCCCTTGCGACCCGCATCATCCTGGATGAAAGCATCACGCGCGAGAGCCAGCTCGCGCAGCTGCCGGGAGCACCGGAACAGTGGATCGTGAATCTCCGTGTTTCTAAAATGGGGGGGCTGTTGCGTTCGCACAGCCTGGTAGAGGCATGCCGCTCGCAGCAGCTGGGCCTGATTATCGGTGCCCAAGTGGGTGAAACAAGTCTGCTCACACGTGCGGCGCTGGTCGTGGCGCACGCGTCGCGCGACATTCTGATTGCCCAGGAAGGCGCGTTCGGCACCCTGTTGCTGGAGTCTGACGCCGTTCAGCCAATGCTCATATTCGGCGCACAGGGGGAACTCGACCTACGACCATCGCAGCTTGAGCATTCGCCGGGCTTCGGTTTAACGCCAATACCAGACCTGGCCGAGCGTTATTTCGAACGTGGCACAAAGGACGTTGCCCGCAGCGATTAGGTTCTTCGTGGCATAGTTTTTCTCGACCTGTTGCGCGCTGCAGGGCGGTCATGCGCCACATTGCCCTCGGATGAGGGCAGGTGTCGCCGCAAGCTGCGGAATGCGGCACGCCGTCCCTGAATTCGAGGACGGCAGGGACGATGGTTTTCAGCATGGCCGAATGTTACATTGGCCCGGTTCCCTGCTGCTTTGCCCCATCATGCTCAAATCCAAAACCTGGCTTCGAATGGCCGTCGTCGTATTGATCGGTGCTGCGCTGGCCTATGTCGGCTGGCGCGTCACCCGACCGCAACCACCCGAAGTCGAACTCGCCACCCTTGCGCGCGGCACGGTGGAAGCCACCGTGGTCAACACCCGCGCCGGCACGATCAAAGCCTGCCGTCGCGCCAGGCTGGCGCCGGTGGCGGGCGGACAGATCGTCAAGCTGTGGGTGAAGGAAGGCGAGCGCGTGAAGGCGGGTCAGCCGCTGC
Source organism: Thiobacillus sp. (assembly GCA_049588075.1). Taxonomy (GTDB): domain Bacteria; phylum Pseudomonadota; class Gammaproteobacteria; order Burkholderiales; family Thiobacillaceae; genus Thiobacillus. The sequence continues at coordinate 1,251 of JBAVFD010000215.1, read as the reverse complement.
TGGAATTGTGGAACCGCGACCTCGCCGCGCAGCGTGAGCTCGCCACCCGCCAGTTGGCCACCAGCGAGGAGCGCCGCCGCGAGGCCTGCATCATGGCCGGCAACGCAAAGCGCGATGCCGACCGTACCGAACAACTGGTGGCTAAAGGTTTCGTCAGCCCGCAGCGCGGCGAGGATGCGCGCGCCGATGCGCACGCGCGTCAGGCCAACTGCGATGCGCTCGCCGCCGACGTCAAGCGCGCGCAGTCGCAGATTCGCGTCACCGATGTCGGGCTCGAGCGCACCACGCTGACCGCACCATTTGCCGGCATCGTGGCGCAAGTCACCGGCGAGGTCGGCGAATACACCACACCCTCGCCACCCGGCATTCCCACCCCGCCCGCGATCGACCTGATCGACGACACCTGCCTGTATGTGAGTGCGCCGATGGACGAAGTCGATGCGCCCAAGCTCAAGCCCGGCCAGCCCGCGCGCATCACTCTCGACGCCCTGCCCGGCCAGACTTTCCCCGGCAAGGTGAGACGCATTGCACCCTATGTGACCGAGGTGGAAAAGCAGGCGCGCACGGTCGACGTCGAAGTCGATTTCGACACGCCGCCCGAGCAAATTTTGCTGATGGGCTACAGCGCCGATGTCGAAGCCATCGTCGAACACCGCGACAACGTGCTGCGCGTGCCCACCCAGGCGATCCAGCAGGATGGCAGCGTTCTGGTGCTGGGCGCCGGCGACAAGCTGGAAGCGCGCCGCCTGAAGACGGGGCTGGCCAACTGGGCGTTCACCGAAGTCGTCAGCGGCCTTGACGCAGGCGACCGGGTGCTGCTGTCCTTCGACCAGGACGGGGTGAAGGCGGGCGTGAAGGTCAAATCCAAAGCCAGCAAGCCATGATTCGCCTCGCCGCCATCACGCGCGTGTTCCGCATGGGCGACCAGGAAGTGCGCGCGCTCAACGCCATCACCCTCGACATCGCGTCGGGCGAATACGTATCGATCATGGGGCCATCCGGTTCCGGCAAGTCCACCCTGCTCAATGTCATCGGGCTGCTCGACCGCCCCGACGGCGGGCGCTACGAACTGGACGGCGCCGACGTCACCGATCTGTCCGAGAACGAGCGGGCGCGCGTGCGCCGGGAGAAGATCGGCTTCGTGTTCCAGGCGTTTCACCTGGTGCCGCGTCTCACCGCCGCCGAGAACATCGAGCTGCCGCTGATGCTCGAAGGCGTCAACCCGGCCGAGCGCAAGTCGCGCGTCGATGC
>JBAVFD010000214.1:0-22042 GCA_049588075.1 Thiobacillus sp. | reverse complement strand
TACCAGGCGCAGTCCGAAGTCGCGCGCATCGAACAAACTTTGGCGCACCAGAACGCCACCCGCGAGCGGCTGGTGCGGCAGGTGCAGGAACTGGTCGCACGGGTGGAAGCAGAGCAGGCGCGGCGGGGTTCGACCGCGGACGCGCTGAACGAGGTCAACGCGCAGCAGCCTGGTTTGCAGGCTGCACTGACCGAGGCTGAGGCCGCCGCGCGGCTGGCCACCGACAGCACCCTGCCGCAAAAGGAAGCCGCCTTGCGCGAAGCGCAGCAGGCGGTGGGCGAGGCGCAGCGCGTGGTGTCGCAGGCCGAGCAGGCACGCCAGGTCGACGAAAACAGCCTCGGCCATACCAGACGCCAGATCGAGCAACTGGACGCGCGTAAGCAGAGGCTCGCCCAGGAACAGGCGCAGCTGCCGCGCACGGATACGGCAGGCTTGTCCAGAAAGCAGGTCGAAGTCGAGGAGCTGGCGCAAACGCTCGCCACTGCGCAAACCGGGCTCAAGGCCGCCGAAACCGACTTGCCCGAACTCGATGCCGCGCGCGGCCAGCATCAGCGCGACCTGGAGGCCGCGCGCAAGGAACTGCATCAGACCGAAGCCGAACTTGCCGCGCTGAAGAAACTGCAGGAAAGCCTGAAGGCCGACGAAAAGCTCGGTAGCTGGCTCGCCCAGCGCAATCTGGAACATGCACCGCGCCTGTGGGAAAGCCTGCGCGTCGCACCCGGCTGGGAAGCCGCGGTGGAAGCCGTGTTGCGCGAGCGCCTGCAATCGGTGGCGGCGGACGCCCAGTCGAACTGGTTTGCCGACGCGCCGCCTGCGCGGCTGACCGTGTGGGTCGGGCAGGGGGCAGCCGCGGCCACCCCGCCGGCAGAGTATCTCGCCAGCAAGATCGCCAGCGACGACCTCGCCGCCCACGCTGCGCTCGCCGACTGGTTGGCCGGCGTGTACTGGGCCGAGGATGCCGAATCCGCCCGTTCGCGCGCCACCCATCTGGTCGCCGGCGAATGCGTGGTGACGCCGCAGGGCCATCTGTTCACCCCGCACAGCGTCACCTTCCATGGCCCGCACACGGCGGTCGAGGGCATCCTCGCGCGCGGGCGCGAACTCGAACGCCTGACTGCGGACGCTGCCCGTCTGCGCGAAGACGTGGCGCGGCTCGAAACTGCCCACGCGCACATCCAGCAGCGCTACATGGAGCGCCAGCGCGACATCCAGGCGCTGCGCGCGCAGACCGGCCAGACCCAGAGTCGCCATCACACCGCACAAATGGAATTGCTGCGCCTGCAGCAGGCGGTGGAACGGGTGCAGAGCCGAGCGACGCAGATCACCCAGGAACTGGAAGAAGTCACCCGCCAGCTGACCAGTGAACGCGCCACGCTCGACACGCTGGAAACGCGCCTCAAGGATTACCGCAGCCAGGGCGAGCTTGCCCGCGACGCGCTGAACGCCGCGCGCCAGCAGCGCGACCAGGCCGACCGCGCCGTGTTCGAGGCGCGCGAACTGCAGCGCGCCGCCGAGCGACGGCACCAGGAAGCCGGCTTTGCGCTCACCACCTGCACCACCAAGATCCGTGAACAGGGCGAAACCCTGGCCCGCATCGAGCAGGAAATCGCGGGCGACGAAACCCGGCTGACGCAGACCCGCGACGAACTGGCCAAAATGCCTGCCGACGCGCTCGACATCGAGCTGCAGCAGGCGCTGACCACGCGCACCGCACGCGAAGCCGAGCTGGCCGCCGCGCGCGATGCGCTGGAAGGCCTGACCACCCAGCTGCGCAGCCATGACGAAGCGCGGCTGGCCTGCGAACAGGGACTCGATCCCTTGCGCCGCACGATCGAACAGTTAAGGCTGAAGGATCAGGAAGCCATGCTGATGCAGACGCAGTTCGAGCTGCAACTGCGCGAAGCGGCGGCTGACGAGGCGCATCTGGAATCGGGCCTGGCCGACAGCCCCAAGCCGGCGCAGTTGCAGGCCGAAATCAACCGCCTGCAGAATGAAATCGCCGCGCTCGGCGCGGTCAACCTCGCCGCGCTGGAAGAACTCACCCAGGCGCAGGAACGCAGCGACTACCTCGCCGCGCAATGCGCCGACCTGCTGGAAGCCGTCAACACGCTGGAAGACGCGATCCACCGCATCGACCAGGAATCGCGTGCCAAGCTCAAGGAAACCTTCGACACCGTCAACCAGCACATGGGCGAACTGTTCCCGCAATTGTTCGGCGGCGGACAGGCGCGGCTGATCCTGACCGGCGAGGAACTGCTCGATTCGGGCGTGCAGGTGTTCGCCCAGCCGCCCGGCAAGAAAAACGCCTCGATCCACCTGCTCTCCGGCGGCGAAAAAACGCTCACCGCGCTGTCGCTGGTGTTCGCCATGTTCAAGCTCAACCCGGCGCCGTTCTGCCTGCTCGACGAGGTCGATGCGCCGCTCGACGACGCCAACACCGAACGCTACTGCAAACTGGTCAAGGCGATGTCCGACCACACCCAGTTCCTCTTCATCACCCACAACCGCGTCACCATGGAAATGGCGCAGCACCTGGCCGGCGTCACCATGCAGGAGCCGGGCGTGTCGCGGATTGTCGCGGTGGACGTGGAAGAAGCGGTGGGGATGGTCGAGGCGGCCTGAGCGCTGCCGGGGGTTAATTCGCACATACGTAAAAATTCGGTCAGGCGTGCAAACTGTTGTAATGTCTGGTTCGAGTCATCCGCACCTTGCGCATCACATGGCAGGGATGCCGGATCGTTGAAAGCTGCGCCAAGACAGGAGCTCGCGTGCTGCCAAAAATCTCGAACCTCGTCCACCTCAAGCACGCCCTGTCGCCCATCGGCCATGCGCATCAAGGCATCGCGACAACCATCGGCCTGCTGGCATCATCCGGGCTTAACCCCACCCAGCAAATGCCCGAAATGTGCCATTTGCTGCAAAAACTTTTCAAGCTGAAGAGTTGCGGTTTTTTCTGGTCGGATCAGGATGGCAACATGCTGGACGCATGGTGTAGCGCAACCGGGTTTCTGAGTTTCAAGACGCTCATGAATTGCCTGGAATACCAGAATGCAGGCGACCGCACCTGGCCGACTTTCCAGGAAAACGTATTGATGGGGGCGGTGGCGGGCTACCTCTTGCCGTTTCAGAACGAGCGTTTTTATGCGTCCGCGCATTTCCAGTCGACTTACCAGAGCATCAACGTCAAACACATCCTGGATATGGTCTTGCACGATGGCACGCGCCCATTCGGCGCCATGCTGCTGATGCGCAGCGCGGAGCAAGGCCCCTTTACTCCGGACGAACGCAGCTTGCTGGTGAAGCTGATTCCGATCATGAACATGGCGTTCAGCACAGCCAGCGCGGGCGAAACCCAATATTCCGAGAAGGCATTAACCGGCTTCGCACTCGTCGGCCAGGATGGCAAATACAAATCCATGAGCGAAGAAGCGCGCCGCATCGTCTGGACGCTCACCCACACCCAGCCCGGCTCTTTTGCCGACCCCAACGACCCCGCTATCGAGCAACATCTGGAGCAACTTGTCGCCGCGCACAGCGCGCAGATACAACCCGGGGAAAAGTGTTCAGTCGATATCGATAACCGCTGGGGGCGGTTCAGCCTGACATGTGAACAAGAACCCAATACGCTCGATATGATCGTGACGCTGCGACGCCAGATACCCCTGGCCGCGCAATTGGTTTTTTGTCTGGCCAAACTCGATTTGCCGCCGATGCGCCAGATCGTTGCCTGGCTGCTGGCGCAAAACCAGTCCCGCAACGAGATCGCCGCCACCGTGGGCGTTTCCGTAGAAACCGTCACCAGCCATATCAAGCTCATCTATCAGGCAGTCGGCGCATCTTCCAGCCATGGCTTGATGCTCAAGCTGGCGGGTTAAGTCCGATACCGGCTCAAACAGCTCCGTCTTGCCCCCTGAAACGATTCCCCTAAACAGGGGGTGGGGGAATCCTATTTACATTCCAATCACAGCGACACCGCTGCGAATAAGACTACGTAACCAATTGATTGTTAAATATTAATAATCATTTCGCGCACCCGCGCGCCTCAACTCAGCCCCTTGCCGTGGGATTGCACTTCCCGGATTTCCAGAGAAACTGCGCACACGGCATCTCAATAATCAGCGTGGACAAGCATCCACACGTACGGGGAGAGTAAACATGAATACACAGAAAATGCGGCTGGCTGCGTTGGTGCTGGCCATGGGCGTGTCCGGCGCCGTGCAGGCGGCTTTGCACGACCGGGGTGGCGGCCTGATCTATGACGACGTGCTCGACATTACCTGGCTGGCCGACGCCAACTACGCCCAAACCAGCGGCTACGATGCAGATGGCTTGACGAATGGGGGTTGGGCCATGAACCTCGTCTACCACGACGTTATACGTAACGTCGATTACGCCGACTGGCGTCTCCCCGAAACCGCATACATCGAAGGTGCGCCGTGGGAACCCGATCCAACGTGCAATGGACTCTACAGCGATTTCAACTGCACCGGCAGCGAGATGGGACATCTGTTCTACGTCGATCTTGGCGGCGTGGCAGGGACAAGCATCGCCACTACCCATAATGCCGCCACCTACAGCCTGTTCAGCAATATCCAGCCCGGAACGTACTGGTCCGGCACGAGTGTCCCGAGCGCCTCCCTGTTGTGGGCTTTTGATATGGATACCGGACGGCAACACACAGCTGATGCGGTAGGGGACTACATAACCTACCCCACCCACTATGCCTGGGCGGTTCGGAACGGCGATGTCGCTGCCGTCCCCGAGGCGGATACGTGGGCGATGTTGCTGGCAGGGTTGGGGCTGGTGAGTCTCGCTGCGCGTCGCCGTGCCACAGTGAAATAAAGGGAGACGGCTCTTTTTTCTTGCGAGAAAAGGTGCGCACTCGGCATATCAATAGTTAACGTGACAAGCATTCATCAACAGGGGAGATAAACATGAACACAAAGAAAATGCATTTGGCCGGATTGGTGCTAGCGATGGGATTGTCGGGTGCTGCGCAAGCCGCCCTGGAATCCCGCCTGGACGGGCTGGCTGTCTACGATACCGACCTCAACATCACTTGGCTCGCCAACGCCAATCTGGCCGCGACCAACACCTTCGGCGTGTCGGGGATCAACCCGACAGGTTATATGACCAGGGCCACCGCCCAAAGCTGGATCGAGGCGATGAATACCGCCAATTACTTGGGTTACAACAACTGGATGCTGCCCACCACCCTGCAACCCGATGCAAGCTGTGGTATTCAAGTAGCTGGCGTCTCTACTGGCTACGGCTGCACCGGCAGTGAGATGGGGCACTTGTTCTATAGCGAACTGGGCGGAGTGGCAGGGAGTTCCATCACCACTACGCATAACACCAGCTACAGCCTGTTTCACAATGTCCGGGTCGATGGCTACTGGTCAAGTACGATGTACTCGATAGTTTCGTTATACGGGTCCTGTGTCGACTGTGCGTGGTACTTCGGCATGGACAGCGGCAATCAAAACTGGGCCTATGGGACCATCGGTCTTTCCGCATGGGCCGTGCTTCCAGGCGATGTCGCGCTGGCATGCACAGACCCGACATGCACAGCAGTACCCATAACCCCCGTGCCGGAACCTGAGGCGTTTGGACTAATGCTGTCCGGTCTGGCGCTGGTGGGCTGGGCCGCGCGCCGTCGTACCTCGGTGCAAATAGACGCTAGAAAAAGGGGGAAAGAATTGTGTTGATTAACCGGTTACGAAAACGTCAATGGGCGGCGGCGTTTACGGTAATCGTGTTGACCGCACCGAGTCACGCGGAATCATCCTCACCACCGCCACTGAAGCCGGGTGAGGCGATCCTCAAAACCAAGGATGGTTGTGGGTTAGTGATAGATGTAACTCAGGGATCGCAAGGAGTCCCTGAGTTGACTTGGGGAGGCCCGTGTATCGACGGCCTTGCGATGGGTGAAGGTTGGGTGCCAAAAAAACCGGATGGTACTGACGGTGTTTTACCAGGTAGGGGCTGGGCTTGGTACGGTCGCGTTTTTGGGGCAGTCGAACACCCGAGTGTTCGCGGGTCGAGTGTCAATACGTTCAGATGGGACGGCAAGGACGTTAGCTACACTACTCTTTCGACCACTAAACTTGTGTGGCCCACCAGGTCTGCTGACGGCTCTGATTATTCCACCATTAACGATGACAATGGGTTTGTAAAGGCATCCACTTTACCCTGCGGCACAGAGATGGAAAAATTTCCTGAGTGCAGCAGTGATCCAATGAAGTTCAACATTTACGCTGTGTATGCGCTTGATTATTCGTCTAAGAAGGGTGAGTACTACATCTGCCCCGATCCTCGCTCTACTCAGGGTTGTGAAGCGCTGTGGGCGCAGCATGCAGGCCCTATGATCGAACGCATCAAGGCTTTTGTGGCTGAGAACGAACCCAAGGCTGAGGCGCGTAGGCGCGAGATCGCTCCACTGATTGCTTCCTGGCAGCCATCGCTACAGGTCAAGCAGGCTGAGGCTGCAAGTCACGCGGCACTGCGTGCAAAGGAACACGATAAAATCGCAAAGCAGAACGCTATTGCCGATAAAAGTGATCGCTTCTGGGCAGATAGTAGACGAAATGAGGAAGCAGCTGCCCGACAGGCCCAGATCGATACAAAGGCGCAAGCAGAGCGCAGCGCGCAAGACAGGCGCGAGGCATTGGGAATATTGGTCGGTGCAATAGGGCAATATCAGCAGCAAAAAACCAGCCAGCGACAGGCACAGTATGAAGAGCAGCCCCGCATTGGCACACCTGCTGTGGAATTGTCGCAGCAGCAGATTTCCGCCTGTTCCGAAGAAATCAAGCGAACGCAGATTGAATCGCAACGCTGGGGCGGCGATGCCAACGATGTGGCGGCTCGTTTAGGCCAGTTCCAGAAAAATCTATTTGAGGGCAAGTGCTCGGGGCATCCTGAGGCGCAAGCTTACATCGCTGGTGCTAACAAAATGCTTGGATATGGCGGAAATGCAGCGGGTGGTGGGAACGGCCCGCTGCCACCGCTGGCGTCTGCGGGCCATACTGGAAATGCACGGTCAAATAGCCCATCTGAAGCTCAGTTGGCTCAAAATCGTCAGCAGGACGGGTTGGATAATAGCGGGCGATCCGGGGATGGAAAATGCACACCGCTGGATCAACATGGCAAGGCCTGTGTAACCTTAATTGGCAATACAAAAACCAACAACGACAGCCTGACTTTTCCGCAAACTGTGTACAAGTTGAAGTTGAAAAACTCGTGCGACAAAGTGTTCACTGTCGGTGGGACAACACAGAAATATAGGCATAATTATGGGGGTGGCAATATACAAGAAACCGGAATTTCACCGGGAGGCATTACTGAACTGGTGTGTGTAGATAATCGAGATCGACAGTGCGGTGGATTTACTTCCTGGTATGTCAGAGGGTGCCGCGGGTCGTGAACCGAAATCGGTAGCCTAATCCTTGCAGAATAACAGGGGATAGACACTCACCAAACGGGACGCCGTCCTTATTGGTGAAAGCTATCCTTTTTGGTGACAGCTTTACTATTTCTAACAAGGGGGGGGATATGTACCAAAAAGTGAGGAGTGTATTTTTTTGCTTGCTTCTGATATCAGCTTTGCCTGCAATCGCAGAAGAAAAAAATACACCGATACCTGGGGCAAATAAAAACACGTCCAACTCTACTTCGTGCGCTATAGCTGCCACTCAATGGTGCGGTGCATGTTCAGCAACTTGCGAGCCAAATTCCGGAAACGCTACTTGCACGAAAGGGGCTTTGTATTGCCCCTTTGGGCCGAACAGTTGTGAGTGTGTTAAGCAGCCCAAATGTACGTGTGGCTCTCCACCTTAACCCTTGGCAGGTCTCCGGCATCCGGGCGTCGTGCCGGCCGGCTTTCAAGACGCTCGCCTATTACCTCATTTAATGAAATGCGCGCGCATTCATTCAGAAACCAATAGCAAGGAAGAACTGTTTGACCGTGGTAGCGTGATTGATTCGATAACCGTGTCCAAATTGGAGGGTGCCATGTCAGAAATGCAGGGAGGAGTCGACGTTTGGCCTTGGTCGGTGAAGCAGGTACCCCAAAGTGTCCCGGTGTCATTACGGGACATCATTGGGCGCACGGTTCGAGTGTTGCGGCCTGGCGATCACGCGACCCAGGAGATTATGCCTGGCCGGGTTACGATTTACCTGGACGACAATAACAGGGTTACTGACGTGGCTGTCGAACCCGGTTCTGATACCTGATGATTCTGAGTGGTCGCTACATTAATTCAGGCTTGTGCGGCGCTCCGTATAGATCGGTGACTCAGGCCATTACTGCTGTTCGACCTCCAGCACCGCCAGACTGATCTGCTTGCCGACCGCCGTGTCGAAGCCGTGCCACTTCTGGTAAACGGCCAGCTTTTTGACCACGGCGGGTTTCATCTCGAAGTCGCTCTTGCCGGCGTCGTATTCGACTTTCACCGCATCGAACAGCGTCTGGAAATAATCGCGCTGGGCCTTCATGATTTCGGGCTTGCCGGGCTTGCCGTGACCCGGCACCACCACCTTGACCGGCAGCGTGAGCACGCGATCGATGGCCTTGATGTTGCCGGCGAAGGTGCCGTCGTCCATGCGCGCAACGCGCTGGTTGAGCACGTTGTCGCCGGCGAACAGCACGCCGTTGTCGACCTCGATCATGATGTCGGTCTTGCTGTGGGCGTCGTTGGACGAGTAAATCTTGAATGACCGGTTGCCGATTTTCGAGACCATGCCGTCGGTTGTGGCGATAGTGGGGATCTCGGCGCGGGTGCCGTCGGTGTAGCCCTCGGTCAAGCGGCTCATCATATTGACCCACGACTCGGCCTCGCCCGCTTTTGCCTTGGCGATCATGTCGGGGTGGGCGATCAGCACCGCTTTCGGCCAGGCTTCGAGGATGGCCTGGTTGCCCAGCCAGTGGTCGCCGTGGACGTGGGTGTTGTAAACGGTGGTGACAGGCAGTTGGGTGGTTTTCCGGATGGCTTTGACCACCATGCGTCCGACCTGCACGCTGGAGCCGGGATCGATGACGATGACCTGGTCGCCCGCGATGATCCATGCCGGATTGTTCATGAAGCTCTGGTTTTCGACCGAGGGTTCACCCAGCGGGCCGGTGATGACCCAGGTGCCGGGCGCAACTTGCGTGGCCGGGTAAGGTTTGACGCTGTCCAGAGGGCCGGCGTGGGCGGTCAGCGTCAGGCTGGCGGCGAGGAAGAGGGCGGTCAGGCGCATGTAAATCTCCAAAATTGTAACGGTAAAAGCTTAATCAGGCTGCGGTGGCTTGACGATGGTAAGAAACGCCGGCACGGTTTTTTTCGCTCATCGCTACCACCACTTCTCGAAAATGATGCGGTTCATCGGCACCCCCAGGTCGTGCAGCAGCGTGCTCATGTCCTCAACCATGCCCTTGGGGCCGCACAGGTAGTACAGCGTGTCGTCCGGCACGTCGAGCGCATGCAGCTTGACCGGATCGATGCGGCCGGTGAGGCCATGCCAGTTGGCGTCGGGCTGGGTGACGGTGATGCTCAGGTGCAGGTTGTCGTGCGCACGCACAGCGGCTTCGAGTTCTTCGCGAAACAGGATTTCGCGGCTGTCCGACACGCTGTAGACCAGATGCGCCTGCGTAGGCAGCCCGGCATCGCGCACATGGCGGAAGATGGAGAGCAGCGGCGTGATGCCGACGCCGCCGCCGATCAGCACCACGTTGTCGCTCATCTCCGGCAGGTAGACAAACGGCCCCTGGCCTTGCGTGACCTTGACCTGATCGCCGACGCGTGCGCTCTCGTGCACCCAGCGCGCCACGGGATGACGTGCGCTGGCCTTGATCGCCAGTTCGATCTCGCCCTGATGGATGGGCGAGGTGGTGATCGAGTAGCCGGCGGTGTGCGGGATGCCGTCGAGCTCGATGCTCAGATCCACCCATTGTCCCGGCAGAAACCGGAAACCCGCATCGGGGATGGCCAGGCGCAGCGCGTGGATGCTGGGCGTGGCGGGGATGATCGCCGTGATGCGCGCGTCAAAAATATGCAAGGTTCAGTCCCGGTCTTTGTTGAAACTGGCGTCTTCAAAGCTCAGCGAAGCCGAATTGATGCAGTAGCGCATGCCGGTGGGGGCGGGGCCGTCGGGGAAGACATGGCCGAGGTGCGAGCCGCAGCGGCGGCACAGCGCCTCGACGCGCGTCATGCCGTGGCTGGCGTCGGTTTTTTCGGCCACCGCATCGGCATGCATCGCCTGGTAAAAACTCGGCCAGCCGGTGCCCGAATCGAACTTGGCGCTGGATGCGAACAGTGGCTCGCCGCAGGCGGCGCAACGGTATTCGCCCGCCGCGTGGTTGTCCCAATATTGGCCGGTGAATGCGGGCTCGGTGCCGTGCTCGCGCAGGATGCGGTACTGTTCGGGACTGAGTTCGGCGCGCCATTCGGCGTCGGTTTTGGTTTTGTCGAAGCTCATGGCGGGTCTCCTGATATGCACGAAGTTTACCTCTTGCCCGGCGACGCTGGATGCTTAGACCCTGCCGCTATAATGGTGTTTGCCGTACGGTTGACAGCGTCATCACGTCCGGTTTATTCTTCGTTCAGGTATTAGACTAAGTCTAAAAACCATCCATTCCCTGACTGCCTGTGCAGAGAGGGGATGAATATTCCGATGCTGCCAAGCATCCCATTCAACCAAGGAGATCGGGTTATGCAACTCAAAGGTTCGAAAACTGAAGACCATCTGAAAGCCGCCTTTGCCGGCGAATCGCAGGCCAACCGCCGTTACCTCTATTTCGCGGCAAAAGCTGACGTGGAAGGCTACAACGACGTTGCCGCCGTGTTCCGTTCCACCGCCGAAGGCGAAACCGGCCACGCGCACGGCCACCTGGAATACCTCGAAAAGTGCGGCGACCCCGCCACCGGCATGGCGTTCGGCCCCACCGCCGACAACCTGAAGACCGCAATCGCCGGCGAAACCCACGAGTACACCGACATGTACCCGGGCATGGCCAAGGACGCACGCAGCGAAGGCTTCGACGAAATCGCCGACTGGTTCGAAACGCTGGCCAAGGCCGAGCGCTCGCACGCCAACAAGTTCCAGAAAACGCTGGACACGCTGGGCGCTTGATTGCCCGCTGGCAAAAAAGCGGGTCGGTGACGGCCCGCTTTTTTTTGAATCCGCTGAACCTATATTTGTATTCGATACACGTTTGATTTGGAGTTCGCATGAGCACCCGTGAAGGCAGTCTCGAAGCCCCCACCCGTCATCCGCTCGACTGGAAAAATCCGGATTTCTACAGCGAAGACAAGCTCATGCACGAGCTGGAGCGCAGCTTCGATATCTGCCACGGCTGCCGCCGCTGCGTGTCGCTGTGCACTGCGTTTCCGACCCTGTTCGACCTGATCGACGAGTCCTCGACCATGGAAGTCGACGGCGTGGCCAAGCCCGACTACTGGAAGGTGGTCGACGAGTGCTATCTGTGCGACCTCTGCTACATGACCAAATGCCCCTATGTGCCGCCGCATCCGTGGAACCTCGACTTCCCGCATACCATGCTGCGCGCCAAGGCGCTCAAATTCAAAAATGGCGGCACGACCTTCCGCGACAAGCTGCTGTCCAGTACCGACGCGATGGGCAAGCTCGCCTCGATTCCGGTGGTGGTACAGGCGGTCAATGCCAGCCTGAAGAGCAAGCCGATCCGCAAGCTGGTCGACAGCGTGCTGCACATCCACCCCGACCGCCAGCTGCCCGAATACGACAGCGCCAAATTCCGTTCCACCGCCAGACCGCGCAGCGATTTCGCGGTGAAGGACGGGGAGAAAACGCCCGGCAAGGTGGCGATCTACGCCACCTGCTATGTCAACTACAACGAGCCCGGCATCGGCCACGACCTGCTGAAGCTGCTGGCGCACAACGAAATCCCCGCCGTGCTGGTGGAAAAGGAGGCCTGCTGCGGCATGCCCAAGCTGGAGCTGGGCGATCTCGATGCGGTGGAAAGGCTCAAGCAAACCAACATCCCGCATCTGGCGAAGCTGGCGCGCGAAGGCTATGCGATCCTCACCGCCGTGCCCTCCTGCACGCTGATGTACAAGCAGGAACTGCCGCTGATGTTCCCACACGACGCCGACGTGCAGGCGGTGAAGGAGGCGATGTGGGATCCGTTCGAATACCTGATGGCGCGCAACGCCGACGGCCTGCTGAAGACCGATTTCACCGCCCCGCTGGGCAAGGTGGCGTATCACGTGCCGTGCCACCAGCGGGTGCAGAACATCGGCAACAAGACGCGCGACGCCCTGCAACTGGCCGGCGCCGCGGTGACGATGGTCGAGCGCTGCTCCGGCCACGACGGCACCTGGGGGGTGAAGTCTGAGTACTTCGACAAGTCGATGAAAATCGGCAAGGCGGTGTTCCGACAGATGGCCGAACCGCAGCCCGACTACGTCAGTTCCGACTGCGCGATTGCCGCGCGTCACATCCTGCAGGGCATGGGCGAAGCAGCCACCGCGCAAAAACAGCATCCGATCACGCTGTTGCGCATCGCCTACGGCCTGGAATAAACCATCAGCAAGGAGCAAGACATGCCGCACATCACCCGTGACAGCCTGATGACCCTGGAGAGCTACGCCAAGGTGCGTCCCGCGTTGCGCGCCGAAATCATCGCGCACAAGAAAAACCGCATGGTCGAGCTGGGCGATCACGTCACGCTGATTTTCGAAGACGAAAAAACCATGCGCTACCAGATCCAGGAAATGCTGCGCGCCGAGCGCACCTTCGAGGATTCCGGCATCCAGGACGAGCTCGACGCCTATAACCCGCTGGTTCCGGACGGCAGCAACTGGAAGGCCACCATGATGATCCAGTATTCCGACCCGGACGAGCGCAAGCTTGCGCTGACCAGGCTGAAGGGCATCGAGGAACGCGTGTGGGTGCAGGTGGCCGACCAGGCGAAAGTGTTTGCGATTGCCGACGAAGACATGGAACGCGAAAACGCGGAAAAGACCTCGGCGGTGCACTTCCTGCGCTTTGAGCTCGACCCCACCTCGATTGCTGCTGCCAAGGCCGGCAGCCCGATCCGCATGGGCATCGATCTCGCGGCGTACCCGGTGGTCTCGAAGACGCTGACAGAAAACACTCGCGCAGCGCTGGTGGTCGATTTGGCCTAAAGTCAGTACAGGCGCTACAACCCTGTACTCAAGCGCCACCTGCTTTCAAGGGAGGCGCGATGCTGGATCAATTGCGGGTTCATCGGGTGCGGCGACGGCTGGAGACCTCCGGTTTGCCGCTGGCGGTTGAGTTGTGGAACGGCGAATGGGTGGGCGCGGCTACCGATGCCACGGTGCGGCTGCGGCTGCGTCGCCCGGCCAGCCTCCAGGCCATGGCAGCCCCCAGCCTGGGCGCGCTGGCGCGAGCCTATGTCGAAGGCACGCTGGACCTGGAAGGCGACATCCGTGACATCCTCGCGCTGGGCGACCGCCTGTGCAACGCGGGCGATTGCGCGCTGAAAACCAGATCGGACGGCTGGAAATGGTGGCGCCATACGCGCACCCATGACCGCAGGAACATCCAGTATCACTACGATGTGTCGAACGATTTTTACGGGCTGTGGCTGGATGCGCGGCGGGTTTATTCCTGCGCCTATTTCAAGAACCCGGACATGAGCCTGGATGCTGCGCAGGAAGCCAAGCTCGACCACATCTGCCGCAAGCTCGCTCTCAAGCCGGACGAGCGGTTTCTCGACATCGGCTGCGGCTGGGGCGGGCTGATCCTGCACGCGGCGGAACACTACGGCGCGCGCGCGGTTGGCATCACCCTGTCGGACGACCAGCATGCGTACGTCAGCCAGCAGATCAAAGCGCGCGGGCTGGGCGGACGGGTCGACGTGCGCAGGATGGATTACCGCGACGTGCCCGAACACGGCAGCTACGACAAGATCGCCAGCGTCGGCATGTTCGAGCACGTCGGCCGCCTCAACCTGCGCGCCTATTTCGACAAGATCCATGAGCTGCTGAAGCCGGGCGGGCTGGTGCTCAACCACGGCATCACCACGTCCGAGCCCGAGGCCAGCGGCCTCGGCAGCGGCATCGCCGAATTCATCGAGGACTATGTGTTTCCGGGAGGTGAACTGGTGCATGCCTCCGACGTCCTGCGCGCCGCCGCAGGCAGCGGCCTCGAATGCCTGGATGCCGAGAACCTGCGCCCGCATTACGGAACAACCCTGTGGCATTGGGTCACCCGGCTGGAACAGCATGCCGACGAAGCCCGCCAGCTGATCGGCGAACAGAAATATCGCATCTGGCGCATCTACATGGCGGGCTCTGCCTATGCGTTCGAGCATGGCTGGATGGAACTATGGCAGGTGCTGGCCGGCAAGGGCGTAGACGGCAGCCAGCCGAACTATCCGTTCCAGCGGACTTTCATCTATCGCGGCGAGTGAACTGCTGGGTGGGTCTGGCGTGTTTTCGGGGGGCGGGAAGCGGTGGCATAAACGGGGGAGCCTGCCTTGCAGCCGCTTGAGTCCGCTCCCGGGGGAAGCATTTCCCGGCGCGATGGTCCGGCCGGATGCCCGCGCCCTATCCTGGGTGAGCATTCTTCCTTCGAACCTTTTATGCGGCTGCGGCCTGCTTGCGCATGCGGAATTCCGCCAAGGGGGTCACCATGCTGGTTGCTTCCAGCAAAATGGGCTCGCTGACCCCATAGCCCTGGGCGTAACCCACGCCGATTTCACGCAGTTTTTCCAGGATCAATACGTTTTCGACATACTCGGCCACGACCTGGATGCCCATCACGCCGACCACCCGCGTGATCGCCTCGGTCATCGCCAAGCTGATTTTTTCGTCGAGGATGTTTTTCACGAACTCGCCATCGATTTTCACATAGTCCACCGGCAGGCTCTTGAGATAGGAAAACGAACTCATGCCGATGCCGAAATCATCCAGGGCAAACCGGAACCCGTCCAGGCGCAATCCCCAGAGGAAATCGCTGGCGCGCTGGATGTTGGCAATCGCGGTCGTCTCGGTAATCTCGAAGCAGATGGACTCCGGCACGATGTCAAGGCGTGCCGCCTGATCGCGGATGAATTCGACGAACCCCTCGCTGGAAAGCGAAGCGCCTGAAATATTGATCGACCACTGCTGTGTGCGTTTGAGTTCGCGCGTCGGAAAGCGCTTGTGAAAAACCTCGAACACATGCCTGATGATCCAGCGGTCCAGTCCGGGCATCAGGTTGTAGCGTTCGGCAGCGGGAATGAACTGCGCAGGCTGTACCAGCGTGCCATCGAGATTGATCATGCGGACCAGGATTTCACAATGCTCACTGCCATCGGAGACGGCGCACACCGGAACGATCGGCTGGTAGTAGAGCACGAAGCGATTCTCGTCCAGCGCTGAAGTGATACGCGACACAGCCCGCATCTCCTCCTGGCGATTATCCAGTTCGACGTCGTCCGGGTTATAGACCTGTACGCGGTTGCGGCCTTTTTCCTTTGCGGCATAACAGGCCGAGTCGGCAATGCTGATGACCGAGTTCAAGTCGGTGGATGTGCGCGACATGGTGGTCACGCCGATACTGACGCCGATGCCGAATGTCCTGCCTTGCCAGTCGAAGCGGAAAGCCTTGATGGCAGCCAGCATTCTTTCGGCAATCCGTACGCCATCGTCCAGCGCTACGTTCTGAATGAGCAAGCCAAACTCATCGCCCCCCAGGCGCGCCAGCGTTTCGTCGGAGCGCAGCAACGATTTGAGCAGTTCAGTCACCTTGCGCAGCAACTCATCCCCCGCAGCGTGGCCACAGCTATCGTTGATGACCTTGAACTGGTCCAGGTCCAGATAGCACAGCGCATGATGCTCGTTGCGGCTGCGCGTGCCTGCGAAGGCGGTTTCCAGGCGATACTGAAATTCGCGCCGGTTCACCAACCCGGTCAGAACATCATGACTTGCCTCGTGAGCCAGACTGTCCGCAACCTTGCGCAGCTGGGTGACGTCCTGCAGCAGCACCAGCGTGCCAGCGAGACGATTGTCCATGCCTTGAATCGGCGTCACGCTACCATCCACGGCAATCTCGGTTCCATCCCGTCTTATCAATATGGAATCGGCGCCCAGGGAAGTGGTAATGCCTTTTGTCAACGACTGTGCTACCTGAATGTTTATGTGCTTGCTGTTTGCACTTCCGGTCAAATTCACCACTATGTTGATCGACCTGCCAAGGGCCTCGGCCTCTGGCCAGGCAGTGAGCCTGACAGCGGGTTCGTTCAGGTATTGGACGATGCCGCTGGTATCAGTGACGATGGCGGCCCGATCCAGACGCGCCAGGAGAGCCGGAGCGGCGCCCTGGATAAAATTTTCCTCGCTCTGAGCGTTTTTCTCCGGACGGCTGTTCCTGAAAAACTTTTTGAACATTTTGGATACTCAACAATTACTTCGGTTAAGTTTCGGTTAAGTTTGGATGAGCAATATGTGTGCCTCCAGCCATCGCTTTAAATTCAAACCCCTGGCTTGGTCAGGGCTCTGCAGGTGTCATGGTTTCAACAGTGTTGCGGGGCTTTTCCGTCACTCAAGCTCTCCAAATCAATCAATACGGCACCTGTCCCATTTGATCCCTCTTCGGTTCATCTCCTGGGACCGTTCCAGGAAGATGGCTGCGGCGTAGGATGCCGGGGTGATGGAACAAAAACCCGTGATGAATGCCCCCGTTTCTGGTGAGCCGCCTGCCATCCAGGGCTTGACCCGTGCCTGTGCCAGCAAGCGCCTGGCGGCCGAAGGGCCGAATGCATTGCCGGACAGCGGACCCCACGGCACGGCAGCGATGGTGCTCGAGGTGATCCGCGAGCCGATGTTTCTGCTGCTGATCGCGGCGGCCAGCATCTACCTGGTGCTGGGCGATCTACGCGAAGCCTTGCTGCTGCTGTTTTTCGTCGGGGTGGTCATGGGCATCACCCTTTATCAGTCGCACAAGACCGAGCGTGTCCTGCAAGCCCTGCGCGATTTGACCAGCCCGCGTGCCCTGGTGCTGCGCGATGGCGAGAAGCAGCGCATCGCCGGACGCGAGGTGGTGCGCGACGACATCGTGATGCTGGCCGAGGGCGACCGCGTGCCGGCCGATGCGCTGCTGCTGGTATGCAATGGCCTGCAGGTCGACGAGTCGCTGCTGACCGGCGAAGCCGCTCCGGTGCGCAAGGCGGCGGGCGATGGCCGGTCGATCACGGCGCGACCGGGCGGCGACGATTCCCCGCTGATCTATTCCGGGACGCTGGTGGTGCAGGGCCAGGGCATTGCGCGGGTGACCGCCACCGGGCCCCGCACCGAGATCGGCAGGATCGGCAAATCGCTGCAAACCGTACGCCCCGAACCGAGCCCGGTGCAGCGCCAGATGCGCCGGATGATGTGGGCTTTTGCGGGGCTGGGCGTCGTATTGTGCAGCGTGGTCGTGGTGCTGTACGGGCTGACCCGTGGCGCCTGGCTGGATGCCCTGCTCGCCGGCATCACCCTTGCCATTTCGCTGTTGCCGCAGGAGTTTCTGGTGGTGATGACGGTCTTCCTGGCCCTCGGTGCGTGGCGCATTTCGCGCAGCCATGTGCTGACGCGACGCATCCCGGCGCTGGAGACGCTCGGCGCCGCCACCATCCTGTGCGCGGACAAGACCGGCACCATCACCGAGAACCGCATGACGGTGACGCAGCTGGTGCTGCGCGATGCGCGTTATGCGGTCGACTACCGGCACGCGAATGCGTTGCCGGAAAGCTTTCACGAACTGGTCGAGTTCAGCGTGCTGGCCAGCATGGTCGATCCGTTCGACCCGATGGAGAAAGCCTTTCGCCGCCTCGCCGATCACTACCTCGCCGGGACCGAGCATCTGCACGCCGACTGGACGCTGGCGCAGCACTATCCGCTGAGCCGCGACATGCTCGCCATGTCGCATGGCTGGAAGGCCGCCCGGCGCGACGAATATGTGGTGGCCGCCAAGGGCGCGCCGGAAGCGATTGCCGATCTGTGCCACCTGTCCGCGGCGGAAACTGCGGCCATCGCCGCGCAGGCCGATCGTCTGGCGGAACAGGGCCTGCGCGTGCTGGCCATCGCCAGGGCCACATTCAGCGGCACGGCCTGGCCGCCGCAGCAGCACGATTTTCCGTTCGTCTTTCTCGGCATGATTGCGCTGGCCGATCCGGTGCGTCAGCGGGTGCCGCAAGCGATCCGCGTGGCGCGGCGTGCCGGCATGCGGGTGGCGATGATCACCGGCGACTATCCCGGCACGGCCGAAGCCGTTGCACGGGAAGCCGGAATCGATCTGGCCGGCGGCATCCTCAGCGGCCCCGAGATCGATGCGCTCGACGAGCGGGCGTTGCGGCAACGCCTCGCAACCACCCACGTGTTCGCCCGCGTGGCGCCTGAACAGAAACTGCGCCTGGTGCAGGCCTTCAAGGCCAACGGCGAAGTGGTGGCGATGACCGGCGATGGCGTCAACGACGCGCCGGCGCTCAAGGCTGCGCACATCGGCATTGCCATGGGCGGGCGCGGCACCGACGTCGCGCGCGAGGCGTCCTCGCTGGTCCTGCTGGACGACGACTTCGCCACCATCGTCGACGCCATCCGCCTCGGCCGCCGCATCTTCGACAACCTGCACAAGGCGATGGCCTATATTCTCGCGGTGCATGTGCCGATTGCCGGCATGGCGCTGCTGCCGCTGCTGTTCGGCTTGCCGCTGGTGCTGGCTCCGGTGCATATCGTGTTTCTGGAACTCATCATCGATCCCGCCTGCTCGATCGTGTTCGAAGCCGAGCCGGAAGAACGCGACATCATGAGCCGACCACCGCGCCGATCCGATGCACCCCTGTTCAGCCTGCGCACCCTGCTGCTGTCGCTGCTGCAGGGCGCGACCCTGTTCGGGGCCGTTGCTGCGGTGTATGCCATTTCGCTGCACCGCGGGCAGAGTGCGGACGAAGCGCGTGCGCTGACCTTTGCCACCCTGGTGATCGGCAATCTGTGCCTGATCCTGGCCAACCGCTCCTGGTCGAGCTCCCTGCTGGCATCGCTGCGCACGCCGAACCCCGCGTTGTGGTGGGTGATCGGCGGCACGCTCGGCTTTCTGGCGTTTGTGCTCTATGTGCCCGGCCTGCGCGAGGTGTTCGGCTTCACCTACCTGCACGCCAACGATGTGCTGCTGGCGTTCGCCGCAGGCGCGGTGGGGATCGCGTGGTTCGAGGTGTTCAAGTGGGCGAAGGGAAAGCGCACAGCCTGAGCATGGGGGCTCGGCTCAGGTAACAATGGAGATGGATAGGGGGAGAAGACATGGCCGTGATCCTTGCCGATGCGCTGGTGATCGTGCATCTGCTGTTCGTCGCCTTTGTCGTCGCAGGCGGCTTCCTGCTGGCGCGCTGGCCGAAACTGCTGTGGCTGCACCTGCCTGCCGCTGCATGGGGTGCGTTCATCGAATTCACCGGCGGGATGTGTCCCCTCACGCCGCTTGAGAACCACCTGCGCGTTCTCGGTGGGGGCAGGGCGTACAGCGGGGACTTTGTCGAGCGCTACCTGTTGCCGATCCTGTATCCCGAAAATCTGACCTTGCCGGTACAGCAGGTGCTGGGCGGGGTGGTCGTGGGGGTGAATCTCCTTGCGTATGCGCTGGCCTACCGGGCCCTGCGGCGAAAGGCGCCCGGCTAGCAGAAGGGCGAGGCAATCAACCACCGAAGATGGGGATCGATCTCAATCCGTCTGGCGATCCAGGTCCTGGTCCGCCAGCGAGAGCGGGTCTTCCTTCGGTTCCAGGTGAGTGGTGATGTGAGCGTGCGTCACCGCTTGGCGGATGTCGGCTTCGATGCGTTCCGACCAGTCATGCCCCTGCTGGACCGACCATGCGCCCGGCACCAGAAGATGAAAGGAGATGAAGGCGCGGGTGCCGGCCTGACGGGTGCGCAAGGCGTGGAACTCCAGCCCCTGCTGGCGGTAGCCGGCCAGGATGCCTTCGATCGCCTGGATTTCTTCCTCCGGGATGGACACATCCATCAAGCCCGCAGCGGAGCGCTGCAGCAGTTGCCACCCGGCCCACACGATATTCAATGCCACCAGGATGGCGATCACCGGGTCGAGCCAGAGCCAGCCGGTCAGCCACACCAGGCCGACCCCGGCGATGACCCCCACGGAGGTCCAGACGTCGGTAAGCAGGTGGTGCGCGTCGGCTTCCAGGGTGATGGATTTGTATTTCCGGCCCACGCCCATGAGGATGCGTGAGGTGACCAGGTTGATGATCGTGGCGACCACCGACACGCCCAGGCCGATTCCAACCGCTTCGAGCGGCTGCGGATTGAGCAGGCGCTCGATGGCGGCATACGCGATGCCGACCGCGGCGATGAGGATGAGGAAGCCTTCGAATGCGCTGGAGAAATATTCCGCCTTGCCGTGTCCGTGCGCATGATTGTCGTCCGCCGGCAGGGCCGCCAGCGTCAGCATGGCCAGCGCCATCATCGCCCCTGCCAGGTTGACGAAGGATTCGAGCGCGTCGGAGAGCAGGCCGACCGATCCGGTGAGCCACCAGGCCCAGCCCTTGAACAGGATGGTGGACAGGGCTGCAGCGATGGAGAGCCAGGCGTAGCGTTTGAGTGAGGCGGGCAACATGTCGTGTTCAGGGGCGGGTCCGGATGGCTGTTCCCGGAATCATTGAAGATGCTGATTTTATCCCGGAAGCATCAGGCTCCGCATTCGGCGTGGGCCTGAAACCCGGAGGCCGGTTCGTATCGTGTATACCGCACTGATCTTTCTTGAAGACATCCCGCAGCCGAATCAATAAAATGCCGGGCATGAGAATCCTGCCTGCCTTGCTGTTGTGCCTGCCCCTTGTCGCCCACGCCGAATGGATGGACTTTGAACATGAGTTCGAACAGGACAAGCCCTGGGTCGAAGTGGCCGCGCAGCTGCCGGCGTATCCGAAGGCCGAGAACCTGCTGCCTTTCAATGTCTCGTCGGCGACGCCCAACCGGCATTTCGTCGACGCCGCATCAATCAGCGTCGGCGCCGACAAGGTGATCCGCTACACGGTGGTGATCGAAGCGACCGGTGGAGCGAAGAACGTCTCGTTCGAGGGGATGCGCTGCGGCTCCGGCGAGCGCCGCCTGTATGCCTACGGCCATCCCGATGGTACTTGGTCGAAGGCGCGCAACGCCGGCTGGGAAGGCATCAAACTCCGTTCGTTGCTGTCGTATCAGAAAGCGCTGTTCGAGGATGTCTTCTGCCCCGACGGCATTCAGGTGAAAGACAGCCAGGAGGCCGTGCGCAATTTGCGGCAGGGGGCGCGATGAGCACCTCGATTGTCAAACAGGCGCGGCGCATCGTCGTCAAGGTCGGCTCCAGCCTGGTCACCGCCGAGGGGCGCGGACTCGATCACGCCGCGCTGTCGCGCTGGGCCGAGCAGATCGCGGCGCTGGCCGGGCAGGGCCGCGAAGTGGTGCTGGTCTCCAGCGGCGC
Organism: Thiobacillus sp.; assembly: GCA_049588075.1. GTDB lineage: Bacteria > Pseudomonadota > Gammaproteobacteria > Burkholderiales > Thiobacillaceae > Thiobacillus. The sequence goes on along the minus strand of JBAVFD010000214.1, from coordinate 608 downwards.
GATTGCGGAAGGCATTGCGCGGCTGGGCTGGAGCAAACGGCCCAAGGCGGTCAACGAATTGCAGGCCGCCGCCGCCGTGGGACAGATGGGGCTGGTGCAGGCGTATGAATCCATTTTCCGCACCCACGGTCTGCACGCCGCGCAGGTGCTGCTCACCCACGAAGACCTGGCCGACCGCACGCGTTACTTGAATGCGCGTTCGACCCTGCGCACGCTGCTGGAGTTGCGTGCGGTGCCAATCATCAACGAAAACGACACCGTCGCCACCGACGAAATCCGTCTGGGCGACAACGACACGCTGGGCGCGCTGGTGACCAATCTGATCGAAGCCGACTGCCTCATCATCCTCACCGACCAGACCGGCCTCTACACCGCCGATCCGCGCCGCGACGTGACGGCGACCCTGGTGAGCGAGGCGCACGCAGGCGACCCCGAGCTCGAACGCATGGCGGGCGGGGCGGGCAGCAGCGTGGGCACCGGCGGCATGCTGACCAAGATTCTCGCCGCCAAGCGCGCGGCCAGGAGCGGCGCGCACACCGTGATTTGCAGCGGACGCGAAGACCACGTGCTGCTGCGGCTGGCGGCCGGCGAAGCCATCGGCAGTCAAC
>JBAVFD010000213.1:0-1700 GCA_049588075.1 Thiobacillus sp. | reverse complement strand
GTGACGCGGAAGCGCGTTTGCGGCAGCACTTCGTTGACAACGCCTTCCATTTCTATCAGTTCTTCTTTCGACATGACGGGTTCCTCATAGTGGAGCGATGGCGCGACGAAGGCGTGCGCCAGGGGGTGGAATGCGAAAGATCGCAGTGGGAGGCTGCTGCAACCGCGCCGGGGCGGCGGATGCCAATGAAGAAAGCCGGGGAGGGGCAAACCAAAAGACCAGTTCGTCCGGTTAGTATGAGGGGCATGGCGGGTCTTGGCAAGCCAAGCCGCCGAACCGCCGGACAAAGAGTGTCGATGCGGCGGCTCAGCAAATCGTTGCCATTACGATTAAACTGAAACCCTACACCCCCCTGACAAACTGGAAAGCAAATTGGCAAAACCCAACTATCAATACGAGAAGCGTCAAAAAGAACTCGCCAAGAAAAAGAAAAAAGAGGACAAGCTGAAAGAAAAAGCGCAGAAACACGAAGCGCCGCCCGCAGACGACACCGCGGATGTGCCCGTCGATAGCGGCCCGGAAACTGCCGAATAACAAACCGCGTAATCGACCGCCACGGCTGTGCGTACCTGTTGCGCTTGCGAGGGTTGGTGTTGCGCCGGCGAGGGTTTACCTTTGACGCGAAGATCCGGTCACCGCGTCGTCGCCGTTAAATCCTGACGAAATAAGGCAGCACGATGAGCGCGGTCCCGATCGCGACCAGAAGAATCGTGTTGGAAACGAAATACGGATAGATCATGAGGCCCAGCCCGCTGAGCAGGGGGACGACCGCCTTCTGCTTCTTGCCGTAGATGAAGAAGCCGAGCCCGACCGAACTGAAAAGCAGGCTCCAGAGAAGCAGCGACGTATTCATTGTGGCCTCACATGTTGTCCAATGAGCATGGTCGGCTTCGACTTTCTGTTCGCCGTATTTTCTCTATTTTCGAGAATGCATTTCTCCGCGAACAATTCAAGCTGACCCATTTAGTTTGGTTTGACAATCCCAAGCAATGGACTCACGCACCCCGCTGCCGCGCCGTCTCATACAAGCACAGCGCCGCCGACACCGACACATTGAGGCTTTCCACCGTGCCACCGATGGGGATGCGCGCGACCTGGTCGCAGCTTTGTTTGACCAGGCGGCGGATGCCCGCGCCTTCGGCGCCGAGCACCCAGGCGATGCCGGTTTTGGCGTCGATGCCGGACAGCGGCTGATCGCCGTCCATGTCGGCGGCGATGACCCAGATGTTGTGTTCCTTGAGATCCTCGATGGTGCGCGCGAGGTTGGTAACCATGATGTAGGGCACGGTTTCCGCTGCGCCTGAGGCGACCTTTTCCACGGTGGCGTTGATGCCGACGGCGTTGTCCTTCGGCGCGATGACGGCGTGCACGCCGAAGGCATCGGCCGAGCGCATGATGGCGCCAAGATTGTGCGGGTCGGTGACGCCGTCGAGGATGACCAGCAGCGGCGGGCCCTTGATATTTTCCAGCACCTCGTCGAGCGAATGCGTCAGCGCAACCGGTTTGACGCGTGCGACCACGCCCTGATGATTGGCCGTCTTGCCGACCAGGCGGGTCAGGCGATCCGCTTCGACTTGCGCGAGCTTGACTCCATTGTCCTTGGCCTGATGCACCAGATCACGCGCACGCGCATCGCGGCGGGTCAGGTCGAGGTAAATTTCGAAAATCCCCGACGGATCCTGGCGCAGACGCGCCAGGAC
>JBAVFD010000212.1:0-5361 GCA_049588075.1 Thiobacillus sp. | reverse complement strand
GGAAGACCCCATCACCACCCCTACCTGAGGCGTGCTCATTGTGCTGATCCTTGCAATGCGAAAGGCGGCATTTTAACGCGCGAACCCCAAACAAAAAGCCCCGCGTGTGCGGGGCTTTCAAGGGCGGGGCGTTTTAAATTACACGCAGCCAGTGGGTTTTGGCGTACCGGCGTAGCGGCCAGCCTGTTTGGCGGGGCCAAACGGGAACAGGTCGAACAGGAATTTCTTTTCGCCCCATTCCGGGCCGAACTCTTCTTTCAGACCTTTCTGCAGAAAACGCAGGTTGGGCGCGGTGCCGTTTTCGGCAAAGAAGCTGCGCATGTAGTTGATGATTTTCCAGTGGTTTTCCTGGAGCTCAAGCTTGTCTTCCTTGGCCAGTTCGACCGCCAGTTCTTCAGACCAGTCGTCCAGGTTGACCAGATAGCCTTCGGGGTCGGTTTCGACCATCTTGCCGTTGATTTCGCGTTCCATTGTGTCGTCCTTGCTATAAGAAAAATTGCAATGGACGAAGAGTAGAATAACCTAGTAATTTAGTCAACCACTCATGATGGATGAGTGCCGGATTATTTGCGGGTGATTTTGCCGCCCGCCGCCTTGTATGCCTCGATCCCGCCTTCGATGAAGCGCGCTTTCACCCCCGCCGCCTGCAGGCGGTCGACCACGCTGTTCGACACGGCGCCGCCGCGCACGCAGTAAACCACCACGTCCTGGGTAAGCGGCAGGGCGCCGATCCAGGCGTCGATTTTGTCCGGATTCTTCCACAGCGCGCCGGGAATGGTTTCACTCGATGCAGCGTAATCGGCTTCGCGGCGGACGTCGAACACCAGGGTGGTGTCGGGGTTGAGGTCGGCTGGCTGGATGGTGCGCGGCAAGTCCGGACATTTGTCGGTCGGGCTGCCACAGCCGCAGCGCTTGAGGGGTTGAGGGGTGGGTTCCATGGGTGTCTCCTTAAACGATAAAACTATAAGCCAGGCCAAGCAGGGCGCACACGCCGATCACCTTCATGATGTCGGCCTGGTATTTCCACAGCGCGACGAACGCGGCGAGGGCGACGACGACCGGGAACCACTCGAACGGGCCGGTAAACGGGGCGCCCTTTACGCCGTGCGGCCAGAAGGTGTGCCAGGCAAAGAACACGGCCAGGTTGAGAATCACGCCCACCACCGCAGCCGTGATGCCGGTGAGCGGCGCGGTGAATTTGAGCTCGCCGCGCGTCGCTTCGACCAGCGGGCCACCTGCGAGGATGAAGAAGAAAGATGGCAGGAAGGTGAAGAAGGTCGCCGCTGCCGCACCCGCCAGGCCCGCCGCGATCGGGCTGCCGAACACGCTTTTGGCCACGCCGCCGAGATACCCCACCCAGGTGACGATCATGATCAGCGGCCCCGGTGTGGTTTCGCCGAGCGCCAGGCCGTCCATCATCTGCGGCCCGGTCAGCCAGCCGTAATGCTCCACCCCGCCCTGATACACATACGGTAGCACGGCATACGCGCCGCCGATGGTGAGAAATGCCGCCTTGGTGAAGAAGGTACCCATGTCGGCCAGCGTGGGTTCGTAGCTGATGGCGAACAGGGCGGCCAACCAGATGGCGACAAATGCGGCGGTGGTGAGCGCCAATTTGCCCCAGGAAAATGTCGCGTGCGCGGGCGTGGGCGTGTCGTCGTCGATCAGCGCCGGACCATATTGCTTGCTGGATGCGCCATGGCCGCCGCCACCCTTGAACTTGGCCGGGATCAACTTGCCGCCGATGGCGCCAAGAATCGCCGCTGCCAGCACGATCCACGGGAAACCGATCTCAAAGAAAAAGATGCCGATAAATGCCAGCGCCGCCATTCCCCACAGCACTTCGTTTTTCAGCGCCCGGCTGCCGATGCGCCAGGCGGCGAACAGCACCACCGCCACCACCGCAGGCTTGATGCCGTAGAGCATCCCCTGCACCAGCGGCACGTCACCCCAGGCGAGGTACACGCCCGCCAGCAACGACAGCAGCAGAAACGCCGGCAGAAAAAACAGCACCCCCGCCATCACCGCGCCTTTCACGCCATGCATCAACCAGCTGATGTAGATGGCGAGCTGGATCGCCTCCGGCCCCGGCAGCAACATGCAGTAATTGAGGCCATGCAGATAGCGGTGCTCGGAAATCCAGCGGCGTTTTTCCACCAGCTCCTGGTGCATCATCGCGATCTGTCCGGCGGGGCCGCCAAAGCTGATGAAGCCGAGCTTGAGCCAGTATTTGAATGCTTCGCCCAGGCTGACGGGAACGGGGGGAGGTACGGATGCAGTGTCCACGAGACTTTCTCCAAGTTGTTGGGTAACACCAGACTTGGACGGGACACCGTCTTGTGAGTGCTGCGCTTGGAAAGTGCGTTCTCGGACGCCGGGGGGCTGGCACCCCGACTGGCGGATGGTACGCCAGCGCCTCAGGCCGCGTCCAGCAGCAAAGGTTTTACTGGCCGGGGTCCGGCCGATAAGCGCTCGCTCTTGTCCTGCACTGTGTGTTGAAGGGAGGGAAGGGCGACCATCAGGCCGCGTTATCCACGCATGAGTTGCGCCTCGGACGCCTCGTGCTGGATTTTCTTGTGCTCGATCAGCCGATACAGGGTTGCGCGTGATACGCCTAACTGGCGGGCTGCTTCTGTGACGTTGTTATGGCTGCGTCGGAGCGTGCTGCGGATGATTTCGTCTTCGGCACGGATGCGCGCCTGCTCAAGTGTCATGGCCTTGTCGCAGTGGGTCCGTTTTTCCAGTCCCAGATTGGCCGGAGTCAACAGGCGGCACTCGCTCATGATGACGGCTTGCCGCACCCGGTTGATCAGTTCCCGTACATTGCCCGGCCATGAATAAGTGCCCATGGCCTGCAGCGCCTGATCGCTGAAACCGAGCGCGATGCTGGGTGACTCGATGGAAAATTTCTTGAAATAGTGCATCGCCAGCAACTCGATATCACTATCCCGCTCGCGCAGCGGCGGCGTGGTCAGGCCCAGTACATTCAACCGGTAATAGAGATCCTCACGGATGCGCCCCTGCGTCACCGCATTCGCCATGTCCACGTGCGTGGCCGCGATTACGCGTACATCCAGGTGGATTTCCTGGCTGGAGCCCAGGCGCTCGATAGCTTTTTCCTGCAGGACCCGCAACAAATTGACCTGGAGATCAAGCGGCAAGTCCCCGATTTCGTCGAGGAAAATCGTGCCGCCATTGGCCGCTTCCAGCCGTCCGGTTTTGCGTTGCGTCGCGCCAGTGAAAGCGCCTTTCTCGTAGCCAAACAATTCGGACTGGATCAGGTTGGCAGGCAACGCCGCGCAGTTCACTGCCACAAAGGGTGCGCCCCTGCGCGAAGACGACTGATGAATTGCGCGCGCCACCATTTCCTTGCCGGTACCGCTTTCGCCACCGATCAACACCGGCGCGTCATTCGCATTGCCCGCCTTGTCGATGGCCAGGTACAACTTGCGCATCGCACTGCTGGAGCCAATCATGCCGTATTGCCCCGACTCATCCGCCGAGCCACTTTCGGAGCCGTGCAGTTGGCCCATGCCGTGGGCATGCCCCAAGCTGGATAACAGCCTGGACGGGTCGACGGGCAATGTATGGAAATCATAAAAGCGGGTTTTGATCAGCCGGCATACGGATTGATTCAGCAACAACTCCGGCGGCATCAGCGCGATCCACGCCATGCCGTTCTTGCCGGCGGTCAGTGATTCCACCTTGCTGAGTTCGGATTTTTTGCCATCGACGAACTGAATCATCCCTGCATGGACAGGCGCGTGTTCATTCAGGGGCTGAGTCGCTTCATATTCGGCCGTTCGCAGCGCATGCCATCCAGCCGTACTTAGCAAATCGTGCAGCCGGTCGAATAAATTGTCCTTCGCCAGCAACGCCACTTGACGAGCAGTCATCAACTTCTCTCCTCCAGGATAAGCATCGCTTGCGTCTGATATTGACTGGATAGCCAATCTGAGAATTCTGAACCTGCAATCGGTACGGTCATGCCAAGACAAACCCAACACCGTGCCTCAGCTTAGGTCATTTTCCGCAAATTAGTACTGATCGACGATTCGTCAAGCGGCCCTGTTCGGACGCCATGGGCAAACATCGTGCCCGGATTTACACATGGAATGTTCGTGTCGTCTGCTCCGGGATATTTACGGTTAACAGCGTAAGCCCTTATGCGGTCTGCAAAATCGAACAACGCCGGATGATGATGTCATCGGAAATTCAAGCCTATATGACAAGCCGAATGCCTCACCGTCTCAAGTTTGAGACGGCAAACCTGGATCACGAGAATGTTTTATATCCGGTTGATTTGTCGGGTATTTGCGTCTCGCCCATTTTTTTTTGCGTATTTGTGTCTTGGGTTTGAGACGGATCGCGACGGGTTTCCGGGAATGAAGTCATCGCAAATAAGAAAGTTATCTTTTAAATACAACAACTTAGTTTGTTGGCACGGTTCTTGTAGTTATGTGCCTGAGCCTGGCCTGCCTATCTGGGTCACCCCGGTTCATTCTGTCATCAGCATCTTTAATTTTTTTAAGGAGAGGCATCATGAATAAAACCCTGCTTTCAACGGCCATTGCCATGGCATTGGGTATGTCGGCCCAGGCTTGGGCCAACCCGGTCAACACTGATAGCGCGCCAACGGCTGAAAGCGGCTCGGTCACCCAAACCGCAACCGCAACCGCTGACCAGAAGAAAATTTCGGGTGCGGCAGCCAACGAAAACTCGACGGCCTACCAGGACTCGAACAACACCAGCACCAAGACCAGTACCGATAGCAGTACCAGCACCAAGGACTCGAACAACACCAGCACCAAGACCGAGACCGACAGCAGCACCAACACCAAGGACTCGAACAACACCAGCACCAAGAACGAGACCAGCTACCGGGATTCGGGCAACACCAGCAACAGGACTGAGACCAGTTACCGGGACTCGAACAACACCAAAACCATCGATTCCAACAACACCAATGTCAGCGCGACCACCAATCTGTCAGGAAACGTATCCGACAACACGGTTAAAGACATCGGGAACACCGCATTCGGAGGCAAGGATGCCGGCAACGGCGGCGATGGCGGCAATAGTGGCAGCGCCAAACAGGACGTGAAGAGCATGTCCTTCGGTGCCAACGGCGGTGATGGCGCAAGTGGCGGCAATGCCATGTCCATGTCCAAAGGCGCAGACGCCAAGGCCGGAAGCGGTGGTGAAGGCGGCAACGGCGGCAGCGGTGGGTTTGCTGTTGGCGGCGCAGGTGGCGATGGCAAGGGCGGCTCCGGCGGCGATGGCGGCAAGGGCGGCATGGCCATGGGTGGCGATGGCGGCAACGGCGGTTCCGGTAAAGGCGGCTCCGGCGGTGATGGCGGC
>JBAVFD010000211.1:0-19054 GCA_049588075.1 Thiobacillus sp. | reverse complement strand
ACGCCGGCATCGGTGCGCGCCTGCCGCGCCAGCACCACGGTGGCGGCGGTGCTCGAATACACGCCGCCCAGCGCGCCGGTCAGCAGCGTGCCGGCGCGGGGAAAGAAATAGGTGTGCGCCAGATAGCCGAGGTAGGAAATGCCCGAGATCACCACCACCGCCATCCACACCTTGGCGTACGTGATGTCCACCAGGCCTGGGATCGGGATGTCGGGCAGCAGCGGCAGCACCAGCCCGGCGAGGATGAGGAACTTGGCCAGGGTGACGCCTTCGGACACCGGCACCGCATCGGAAAAGCGGCGGATCACGGGCCTTTCCGCCAGCATCAGGATGGCGACGATCAGCACCGCCGCCACCAGCCATTCCGGCTGGGTCAGCACCAGCGGGCCGAGCGCGTAGGCCAGCGTGGCGATCAGGGTGGGAAGCAATGCAGCGCGGCTGTCGCCCTGGCTGCCGGCAGGCCGGCTTTGCCTGCGCGCGAGATCGATCGCCAGCCACACCGCCAGCGCCACCAGACCGGCCAGATAGAGACTGCGCGGCGCCGAGCCGTCGAGCAGCCACAGCACGAAGCCCGTCGCGCCGATCAGCGTCAGGGTGCGCGTCGTGCCGAAGCCGATGCCCTCGCCCTGCGCGCGACGGTAGCCGTGCAGCTCCAGCCCCAGCACGAAGCTCAGCACCACGGTGGCGGCGAACTGCAACAGCAGCGGCGGCAGGTCGGTGTTCATTGCGGGGCCAGGCTGGCCGCAGCGGCATTCAGGGCGCACATCTGCGCTTTCCTCATGGCGCGATTATGCCCTGTTCAATATAGGACTCGGCATAGCTGAAGACGATATCGCGGCTGGCCTGGATCAGACTGTGATCCTTGTCATGGTAGTCGACGCGGCCGAGCAGATCCCGGATGACGTTGAGGCGAGCCAGTTTCTTGTCGTCAGCGCGCACCACCGTCCAGGGGGTGGTGAGCGTGTGAGTGCGCGCAAAAATCGCGTTGCGGGCAAGGCTGTAATCGTCCCAGTGCTTTTGCGCCACGGCGTCGATCGGACTCATTTTCCATTGCTTGAGCGGGTCCTTGCGGCGGTCCGCCAGCCGTTTTTCCTGCTCGTCCTTGCTGATGTCGAGATAGTATTTGATCAGGATGATGCCGGAGCGGATCAGCATCTGCTCGAACGCCGGCACCGTCTCCATGAATTCTTCGTATTCTTTTTCTTTGCAAAACCCCATCACCCGCTCCACGCCGGCGCGGTTGTACCAGCTGCGGTTGAACAGAACCATTTCTTCGGCGACCGGCAGGTAGGGAACATAGCGCTGGAAGTACCAGGCGCTCGCCTCGCGATCCGATGGTTTGCCCAGCGCCACCACACGCGTCTCGCGGGGCGAGAGATGCTCGACGATACGCTTGATGGTGCCATCCTTGCCGCCGGCGTCGCGCCCCTCGAATATCACCAGAATGCGGTCGCCATGGGCAATGATCTGTTTTTGCAGTTTGACCAGCTCGATCTGCAGTCGATACAGGGTGTGCTCGTATTCCTTGTCGGTCGGCGGGGTGGGATAGGGTGCAAGCGGGGGGGGGTGTGGCATGGATGAGGTGCCTCCTTATCGTCCTGGATCAGTTGGGCATGCAGTTCGTCATCATGGTTCCCGTGCCGGCATAACCAAGGTCCGGCCGGACAAATTTTCAGGAGGCCCCGCTCCACATTGCCCGTGCCGTCGGCGCGGGCTTCATAACCATCGGCAGCAATCGCGCTAGGTGCGGCGCAGCACCGCGATACTGTCAAGCAAGGGCGTGACGATGGGCTGAATTTTGCGCCGCATCAGCGAACCGATGGCGGTGGTCTTCACAAAGATCGGCCGCACGGTGTCGGCATCAACCGCAGCCAGCGCATCGAGCGCGGCGCAATCGGATGCGAACCGGGGTGCGGCAGCGATGAGCGCGGCACGTGCAGCATCGCGCGTTTCCGCATCGGCCCGGCGCAGCGGCGCACACCAGTTGGCGAGCGCGTTCAACGTGTGGTTGACCACTTCCTGGATTTCCGGATGGTCGAGAATAATCGCAGTGGTGGCGAGGAAAGTCTGACCCTGGCCGGATAGCGCTTTCTCGAGCATCACGCTGTAAGGATTGTCGGCGAGCACAGGCACGCTGCCGTGATCGGCACGTGCGGCACGCGGGCTGGGCAGATCGTCGGGCTGCAATTCGAGAAAGGCGACGTAATACGAATTGCGGCTGCTGCCGCGCTTCCACATCGACAGCCGCTCGGCGTCGGTAAGCACGCCCGAATACAGCATGACCGCGACGGTATCGAGAATGCCGACGTCGTCCTCGTGCAAGAAGGCGAGGTGCTCGACCAGAAATTCAGCCAGCGCGCGCCCCATGCTGCCGTTGCACACCACGTCGCGCATCAGCATCAGGCGTGCATTCTCGATGGTCGGCATGCACCACCAGGCGTAGCGCGCCAGTTCGTCGGTGAGCGCGGGCGAATGCACCACCGCGACCACCGCTTCTTCCTCGGCGATCAACAGCAATTGCGCCAGATGCTGGGGGGAGAGCCCGGCCTGCGACTGCCGCGTCCAGCGCGTGAGATGCACCGGGTAGCCGCCGGGCGAACCGAGGGCGTGGCCGGACAATAATTCGCGCACGCGTTTCAGATAACGGTCGGAACGCTCGGTGGGTTTGAGCGGCACGCTGGCTTCGCCCTGCGGCGTCAGCGCCCACAGCGTCATGTTCGATTCGTCGATGCGGACCGCTTTGAGCTCGGTGTTGAACAGGACGTTGAGCCGCAGTTCGTCCTCGGGCGACAACTCGTCGTTCATAGCGTCTTGAATACCTCGCGCGCGGCGGCGAGGGTGGCGTCGATGTCGGCGTCGCTGTGGGCGGCCGAGACGAAGCCCGCTTCATACGCCGACGGCGCCAGGTAGATGCCGCGATCGAGCATGGCGTGGAAGAAGCGGTTGAAGGCTTCCTTGTCGCATTGCATCACTTCGGCAAAGCTCGTCGGCGGTCTGGCGGCGAAATACAGGCCGAACATGCCGCCGACCGAATCGGCGCAGAAGGTGACGCCGGCGTCGGCTGCGGCGGCGTTGAGGCCCTTCACCAGTCGCTCCGTGCTGGCAGTGAGCCGCGCATGGAAGCCGGGTTCGGAAATCGCCGCGAGCGTCGCCAATCCCGCCGCCACCGCCACCGGGTTGCCAGACAGGGTGCCGGCCTGATACACCGGCCCGGTCGGCGCCAGCGCGTCCATCACGTCGGCGCGGCCGCCGAATGCGCCCACCGGCATGCCGCCGCCGATCACCTTGCCGAGCGTGGTCAGATCGGGCTTGATACCGAGCAGCTTCTGCGCGCAGCCGAGGTCGACGCGGAAGCCCGTCATCACCTCGTCGAAAATCAGGAGTGCACCGTGGGCATCGCACAGCCGGCGCATCGCACGCATGAATTCGGCGGTCGGCTTGACCAGGTTCATGTTGCCGGCAAACGGCTCGACGATGATGCAGGCAATTTCCGACCCGATTTCGGCGAAGGTGCGCTCGAGTCCGGCGACGTCGTTGTAGTCCAGAACGATGGTCTGCGCCGCGACCTCGGGCGGCACGCCCGCCGAAGTCGGGTTGCCGAAAGTGAGCGCGCCGGAGCCCGCCTTCACCAGCAGAAAATCGGCGTGGCCGTGGTAGCAGCCTTCGAATTTGATGAACTTGCTGCGTCCCGTAAATCCCCTGGCCAGGCGGATCGCACTCATCGTCGCCTCGGTGCCGGATGACACCAGGCGGACTTTTTCGATGCTCGGCACCAACTCGATAATGCGCCTGGCGATGGTGAGTTCGGCCTCGCTCGGCGCGCCGAACGACAGGCCGTTGGCGGCGGCGTCCTGCACCGCTTTTACCGTGCCGGGATGGGCGTGGCCGAGGATGGCCGGGCCCCACGAGCCGACGTAGTCGATGTACTCGCGGCCGTCGGCGTCCCACACCCGCGAACCTTGCGCGCGGCTGAAAAACACCGGGGTGCCGCCGACGCTCCTGAACGCGCGCACCGGCGAATTCACGCCGCCGGGAATGACTTGTTGCGATTGCTCGAAAAGTTGTTCATTACGATTCATGCTTCGGGTTCCGTTTCAAATAATTGATTCATGTCGTGCGCGGCAGCACGGATGTCGGCGGCGTCGAACAGCGCCGACAACATGGCGAGGCCGTCGGCACCGGCGTCCAGCAAGGCGGGGGCGTTGGCCAGGGTGATGCCGCCGATGGCGACGATCGGGATACGGACCTCCAGCGACGCTTCATGCAGCAGTTCGACGTCGGCGCGGCCTGCCGCCGGCTTGGTCGGCGACGGGAAGAAACTGCCGAAGGCCACGTAGTCCGCGCCTGCCGCCTGCGCCGCCCGTGCGAGGTCGAGGCTCTGGTAGCACGATGCGCCGATGAATTTGTCCTTGCCGAGGATGATGCGCGCCTCGCGCAGGCTGGCGTCGTCACGCCCTAGGTGAACGCCGTCGGCATCACACAAATCGGCCAGCCGCAGGTCGTCGTTGACGATCAACGGCACCTTGAAGCGGCGGCACAGCGCGACCAGTTCGCTCGCCTGTTCATGGCGGCGCGCCACGTCATCGGATTTGTCGCGGTACTGCACCGCCGCCACGCCGCCTGTCAGTGCCGCCTCGACCTGTGTCAGCAAGCGGTCGGTGTCGGCGGTTTCGGGGGTGATGGCGTAGACGCCGCCCGGGAATTCAAGTTTGGAGGAACTCACGCATTGCCTTCGGTCTGCGACTCCTGCGCCCAGAAAAAGCGTTCGGGGATGTATTGCCCCATGCCGGGGCGGAACGCCGCTTTCAGGGTTTCGTAGGTGAAATTCTGCGCTTCGCGCACTGCGGTCGGCACGTCCTGGCCGTAAGCCAGGGTGGCGGCGATGGCCGAGGCCAGGGTGCAACCGGAGCCGTGATAGCTGCCGGGCAGGCGATCCCAGGCGTCGGTCTGCACATGGCCGTCGAGGTTGTACAGGCTGTTCAGTACGCGCGGCGTGGTTTCGTGGGTGCCGGTGATGAGCACGTATTCGCATCCGAGATCGATCAGGTGCTTGGCGCAGGCCGCCAGATCCATGTCGTCTTCATCCGACTCGAACAGCGCCAGTCGGCGCGCTTCATGGCTATTGGGGGTGAGCACGCTGGTTTGCGGAATCAGCAGGTCGCGCATCGCCGCGATCATGTCGTCGGTGGTGAATTCGTCGCCGCGCCCGGATGCCAGCACCGGATCGAGCACCACCGGGATATCGGGATAATCGGCGAGGATTTCAGCGATGACCGCCATCGACTCCGGGCTGCCCAGCATGCCCAGCTTGAAGGCGGCGACCGGCACGTCCTCGAGCAACATGCGCGCCTGGTCCATCACCCACTCGGAATCGATCACCAGAATTTCATCGACCCCGGCGGTGTCCTGCACCGTCAATGCGGTAATGACCGACAGCGGATGGCACCCCATGCTGGCCAGCGTCAGCAGGTCGGCCTGGATACCGGCACCGCCCGTCGGGTCGGACGCGGCAAAGCTGAGCACCAGCGGTGGCGTGAGTTTGGGGGTGAAAATGGGAGGCATGGCATCACTGCTTTAAAATCAAGGCCCGATTTTAGCTGATTCCCTTGATGACCATGTCTACCCCCCCCGAATACAAAAGCTGGATGTGCCTGATTTGCGGCTGGATTTATCACGAGGAGACGGGCGCGCCCGACGACGGCATTGCCCCGGGCACCCGCTGGGAAGACGTGCCGATCAACTGGACCTGCCCGGATTGCGGGGCACGCAAGGACGACTTCGAGATGGTGGCGTTCTGATTTCCGGATGTTTTTTACGTGCGTGCGCTCAAGAAAAGTGGGGCGACGGGCGTTAGAGCGTTAGCGGAGCAACTGATGAGACGCACCCTGCCTCCGTCCAGCGAGATGGCTGCCAGCCATTATGGCCAGGCGGGAATAGAAATTTTAATTAGGAGATGATGATGATTATTCGGTGGATTTCAGCGTGGGCCCTGCTCGCTTTCTCGGCGAGTGTATGGGCGGTTTCCCCTTATATCCAGGGAGACTCGGTAACTGGCGGCAACGTCCAGGCAGTGGCGACGGCAGTCGAAACCAAGCTTAAAAATGGCGGTTTCAAAGTGGTCGGCAAGTATTTCCCCAAAACCCTGGCCGGCTATGGCGTGGTGATTGCCACGGACACGGCCATGCTGGATGAAGTGGGATCAGTTGGTGGCAATGCCGTGCTGGGTGCGGCGATTCGCGTAGGGGTCAAGGCAGACGGCAGTGTTGCGTACACCAACCCCGACTACTGGTATCGCGCTTATTTCCGCAAGTCTTTCGACAAGAAGGAAGCTGCGGTCAAGGCGCTGCAAGCGCGTTTGCAGGAGACACTGGGGGCAGGCAAGGGACAGGGCGGCAACGAAGAAGCAGGAAGCCTGACCAATTACCGCTACATGATCGGAATGGAGCGCCTGGATTCGTCGAAAAGCAAGCTGGCCGAGTATGGCAACTTTGCCGAGGCACTGAAGACGGTACGCGACAATCTGGCCAAAGGCGTCGGCAAAACAGCCAAGATCTACGAAGTGGTGCTGCCTGATCGCAAGCTGGCCGTGTTCGGTGTGGCGATGAACGACGCCGAAAACAGCGATGGTGACTGGATCAAGAAAATCGATATGCAAAACAATATCGCCGGACTGCCCTACGAGATTTATATCGTCGGCAACGAGGTGCAATCGCCGTTTGCCCGCTTCCGCATCGCCCTGGCTTTCCCCGATGTGGGCATGGGTCAGTTCATGCGGATTTCATCCTTGCCGGCCAATATTCAGGAGACCATGAGCGAGTTGGCGGGTGCCCAGAAAGGCAGCGAAGAATCCACCTCCTGGCAGTAAAAATTGTCCCTCTAACTGGCGGACTGAAAGGGCGTTGCGGTGCAACGCCCTTTTTGTTTGTGCGTGATAAAGATAACGATAGCGATGGCAATGTGAATTGCTGCATTCACCAAAGCAATTACCAAGGCATTCACTAAAGAATGCGGATACCGATGCCGTAATGATTAGCACACAGGGTGGCACGTGTCACCCCCTCGGTAGTCTTGGTGGAGAAAGCGTGTGGATAACGAAGCATTGAAAGGCATCAAAGTCATGGTCATCGACGATAGCAACACCATCCGCCGCAGCGCAGAAATCTTTCTGAATCAGGCTGGCTGCGAAGTCATCCTGGCACAGGATGGTTTCGATGCGCTGTCAAAAATTACCGATCACGAACCGGATGTGGTGTTTGTCGACATCATGATGCCGCGGCTCGATGGCTATCAAACCTGTTCGCTGATCAAGCGCAACGCCAAGTACCGCACCACGCCAGTCATCATGCTGTCGTCCAAGGACGGGCTGTTTGACCGTGCGCGCGGCCGCATGGTGGGGTCGGATGAATATCTGACCAAGCCGTTTACCAAGGACACCCTGCTGACGGCGGTACGCGAGCACGCGTGCGCCGGCGTTTAACTGTTTTTCAAGGAGCATAAATTATGGCAATCAGCCGAATTCTGGTTGTGGATGATTCCCCCACCGAACGTTTTTTCCTGTCCGAACTGCTGGTCAAGAACGGCTATCTGGTCAGCATGGCGGAAAGCGGAGAAGAAGCCGTTGCACAGGCCAAGCAGACACTGCCGGACCTGATCGTGATGGATGTCGTGATGCCGGGGATGAACGGTTACCAGGCCACGCGCATGATCACCAAGGAAGATGCGACCAAGCACATCCCGGTCATCATGTGCACCACCAAGGGCCAGGAAACCGACAAGGTCTGGGGCATGCGACAGGGTGCCAAAGCCTATCTGGTGAAGCCGGTGAAGCCGGAAGATTTGCTGTCGCAAATCAAGGCGCTTGGCTGAGTGAATCGCCATGTCCAAGAATTTTAACCTGCGCGAATTTCAGACCACGCTGTCGCAGAAACTGCTGGCGGCGGCCAGTCGCGACAATACCGGATCCCGCCTGGGCTTCCGGGTCGGCGATGTGAATTGGCTGGTGAGCCTTTCCGATACCGAAGAGGTCATTCCCGTGCCGCCCATCGCCAAGGTTCCGGGCGCGCGGCGCTGGTTTCGCGGCGTGGCCAATATTCGCGGCAACCTGTACTCGGTGAGCGATTTTGCCGACTTCATGGGCCAGGGGGTGACAGCCGATCACGCCGATTGCCGTCTGCTGATTCCACACCATGATTTTGGCGTGAATGCGGCGCTGCTGGTGCGCAGCGCCCTGGGCCTGAAAAACGTCAACCGCTACCAATTGCGGGACGCGCATGCCGCGCATCCGTGGGTCGCGCGCCAATATGCCGATGAAGCGGGTACCGACTGGTGCGATATGGATTTTGGGCAGCTGCTCGGCAACGTTGAATTCATGCAGGTTGAAGCACAGTTGGGCAACTGATTGAGCATTTGATACCCGGCGCGATTGCGCTGAAATAACGGAGAACAGAGACGATGAACATGACAATCACGATGAATGGCCTCAAAGGACTGGCAGGCCGGATGACGGAAAAGGTCACGGGGAGCAAGAGTGGCGAACACACCACCCTGATCATGCAAACCGTGCGCAAGCTGGCGAACAAGGAGTCCAGCAAGGTGCCCCTGGTTGGCAACCTGCCCGTCGACAAGCAGTACCTTTACACCGGCGGCACCCTGATCGTCTCTCTCCTGCTCGCGGCCGGTTTCACCATTTACAGCACGGTTCAGCTCGGCAATCGCGGCGCGTATGAAGTCAGGACAGGGGAACTGCAAGTGCTGTCACAGCGCTTGCCGTTGACCGCCCAGCAGTCGGCGTTGGGAAACGTGGCGGCCTTCAAGAAACTGGCCGAAGGCCAGACCTCATTCGACGCGACCCTGCGCGGACTGACCGAGGGTGATGATGAGGTTCCCGCAACGGGCGGAGCCGCTCGCGCCACACTGGAAAACATCAGCACGCAGTGGCAGAAATTCAACCCGCAGGTTACGCAGATTCTGTCGCATGAGAAGAAACTGGTTGCGTTGAACAAGAGCGTCAAACGGATTAACGCCCTCGGTTTGAATTTGCAGAAAGTGTCCGAGCAACTGGTCAATCAACTGGTGAACTCGGGAGCGAACGTGCACGAAGTGGCGCGCGCCAACCAATTGGCCGTGTTGAGCCAGCGTTTGCCGAAAAACGCCAACCTGCTGCTGTCGGCCGATCTGCTTGACCCTAAAGTGGTACAGCAGATGGAAAAGGATACGACCCTGTTCCGCGACACCGTGCAAGGGATGATGGAAGGTTCGTTCGGCCAGAACGAGAACAATATGGCGGTCCTGGAAGATCTGGGCACCAACATGGGCGACATGGTGGAGGCGGTGGGCGCGGTGCTTGCCAACACGCAGCCATTGTTGCAGGCCAAGCTGGCAGCTAACAATCTGTTCTCCGGCAGCGACGCCCTGCTGAAAGACACCGAACAGCTGTCGGTGGATTACCAGTCGGTCGGCGGCACCGGTTACCTGCTGGCGGCCGTGTTCGGTCTGCTGGCGATTGGCTCCCTGGTGCTGCTGGGGATGGTCAACATCAACGAGACCAAATCGCGTGCCCGCAAGAGCGAAGAGGAAAACAGCCGCAACCAGGAAGCGATTCTGCGCCTGATGGATGAATTGGGCGAACTGGCGGAAGGCAACCTCACCATCAACGCCAGCGTAACCGAAGACATCACCGGCGCGGTGGCCGACTCGATCAACTACACGGTGGAAGAGTTGCGTAGCCTGGTGCGCGGGATCAACAACGCAACCGTGCAGATGGACCAGGCGACCAGCCAGGCCGGTCAGGTTTCCGACTCGCTGAAACAGGCGGCGCGCCGGCAGACCGAGGAAATCGAAGAGACCTCGGCCGCTGTCGTCAATCTGGCGCAGTCGGTGCAACAGGTGTCGGGCAACGCAGCCGAAGGCGCCCGCGTGGCCGAACAATCCCTCGCCGCCGCCGAAAAAGGCCAGCAGGCGGTGTCCAACGCGATCTCCAGCATGAACGGTCTGCGCGAACAGATTCAGGAAACGTCTAAGCGAATCAAGCGTCTCGGCGAATCCTCACAGGAGATCGGTGAAATCGTCGAACTGATTTCCGACATTACAGAACAGACCAACGTGCTGGCGCTCAACGCCGCCATTCAGGCGGCGTCCGCGGGTGAAGCCGGTCGCGGATTCTCGGTGGTGGCGGAAGAAGTGCAGCGGCTGGCGGAACGCTCCGCCGATGCGACCAAGCAGATCGCAGCGATCGTGAAGACCATTCAGTCGGATACCCACGATACGGTGGCGGCAATGGAGGTCTCGACCCAAGGCGTGGTCGAAGGCGCCAAGCTGTCCGACGCCGCCGGCCAGACGCTGGCCGAGATTGGTGACGTGTCGAAGAAACTGGCCGGACTGATTGCCGACATTTCCGCGGCGACGCAGGATCAGGCGGAATCGACCGCCAAGGTGGCCGAAACCATGCAGGACATCAAGGCGATTTCGGCACAGACCACTACCGGCACGCAGCAAACTTCCGAGTCAATTGGCGGGATGAAGCAATTGGCACAAGACCTCAAGAGCTCGGTAGCAGGCTTCAAGCTCGCCTGATCGGTCTGCCTTACAACACGAAGCGAACAGCCGGATACGGCCACAGCAATCAACGTCAGGAACAACACACCATGAGCGCCTTACTCGATTACGACACTGGCCCGTTGAACTGGGTACGCGGAGACATCGACGCCGCCTTGCAAGCCGCCCTCGGGCGCGTACAGGCCTACGATGTCGATGCCGATTTGATCAATGCCCTGCGGCTGGCGCGCGACGATGCGCATCAGGTGGCGGGTGCGCTACGCATGGTCGGTCTGGAAGGTGCCGCCACCCTGGCAGGCGCGCTGGAATCCTGCCTGGCCGACATCAACGAAAATCGTTTGCAGACGAACGACGAAGTGATGCGCGCGCTGCGCAACACCATGGAAGGCCTGCAACGCTGGGTCAAGGACCTGGCCGATGGACGTGGCAGCGGCGAGCTGGCGTTATTCCCCCTGTACAAGCGCCTGCGCGAACTGCAGGGTGCCGAGCGGGTATTCGAAGGCGAGTTGTTTTTTCCCGATCTGCGCACGCGGGTGCAAGGCAAGGCCGCCAACGACAGCCTGACACAGGAGGCCCTGGCGGCTGAAGTCAAAACCGCGCGCGGCCTGTTCCAGCGCGGTCTGCTGGCCTTTCTGCGCAACATCGAGACGGAGCAGGGACTGCAGCGCATGCGCGATGCGCTGGCCGCCATCGAACGCATCGCGCCGTCGCAAGCCTCGCAAACTTTCTGGTGGGCCTGCGTCGGCTTTATCGACAGCCTGATTGCGCGCGGCGTCGAAGCCGATTTTCACGTCAAGCAGCTGCTCGCCCGTATTGATCTGCAAATGCGCCGCCTGATGGAAGGCTCGCCCCAGGTTGCCGAGCGCCTGTTGCGCGATGCCCTGTTCTTTGTGGCGAAAAGCCAGACCCTGGATGGCCGTGCCGCCGAGGTCCGCGAGTCGTTCGGCCTGGATCGCTATCTGCCGGGCCGCGGCCTGCTTGATCCCGAAGCGCTGGCACGCATGCGTCCGCTGCTGGATGCCATGCAGACCGGTTTGAAAGCCGCGCGTGACAACTGGCATGCCTACGTAGAAGGTCAAACCGAGCAACTAGCCCAGTTCCAGAGTCAGCTGGAGCGGATGCAGCCGCAGGCTCAAATATTTGAGGGCAGCGGCTTGCAGCCGCTGCTGAACGAACTGGCCGCTGCAGCGAACGCGGCGGCTCAGCGTGCAGGCGATGCGCGTGAACAGATGAACCTGGAAGTCGCGTCCACCTTGCTGTTCATGCAGAACGCCATCGATCAGGAGGATGTGCTGCACGGCGATTTTTCCGCCCGCGCCGAGGGGCAGCAGGCACGCCTGCGCGCTTTGATCGAAGGCCGCGAAATGCCCGTCAATGCAATGGCGGATACCCACCAGCGCGAAGCCGAACGCGACATGCTGGTCCATATGGCACAGGAAGTCGGACAAAACCTGAAACAAATGGAAGAGGCGCTGGATGCCTTCTTCCGCGATGCCAACGAGCGCGAGGCGCTGGCCGGTTTGCCGGCTCTGGCGCAACAGGCGCAAGGCGCCCTCACCATGCTGGAGCTTCCCGATGCCTCCAGCCTGCTTGCCGCGGCTGCGGCTATTGCGCAGCCGTTTGCCAGCGAAGGGTATCCGGACGAAGCCACCCAGCAACGTCTGGCCGAAGCCTTCTCCAGCCTCGGAATTTATATCGAGGCCTACTGCGCCGGTCGGGCCGATGCAGCCAGAATTCTGCGCCCGGTATTGATCGACTTTGGTGTGATCGACGCCAGCAGCGAGGACGAAGACGCGTTTGACGATACAGTTGAATCCGGTCTGCCCGCCCGCAAGGCCGAAGTTCAGGCAGGCTATCTGGACTGGCGCGACCAGTCCGGAGACGACGCAAAAAAAAAGTTTCTTGATGCGCTGACCGAGCTCAGCCGCGATGCTGAGCTGATCGACGACGCCAGCCTGAAACAGCAGACGCGCGCGGCGCTCGAAACAAGCCGCGACGCGCTCGACGCGCCGCTGGCGCTCGATGCCGACATCGCCGCCATGACCGGGCTGCCGTTGCCCGAACGCACTGCCGGAGAAATTCCCCTGACACTCGATGTAGCCACCCTCGATGTGGTGTCCACCGAAGCGACCGTTCCGGCCGCTAATGATCGGGTCGCGCAGGATCTGAAAATGGCTGCATTCATCGACATGCTGGCTGTCGAGGACAGCGCCCCCGCATTCTGTCCCGTCATCGAGACGGCACAGGCTGAATCGGTGACCGGGGCAGAATCCCCTGAATTGGCCGAAGCGACTCCGGCGTCCGAAGAGACCCTGCTGGCGACCATCCCTGAGGATTCCGAGCCGGAGCTGCTGGAAATCTTCCTGGAGGAAGCCAGCGAGGTGCTGGTCACCCTGGGCGAAGCCAGCGAGGCCTGCCAGAGCAACCCGGACGACTCCGCTTCCATGACGGTTATCCGCCGTGGCTTCCACACCCTCAAAGGCAGCGGCCGCATGGTCGGCCTGAACGATCTGGGCGAAACAGCGTGGCGCCTTGAACAACTGATGAACGGCTGGCTGGCTGAGAACAAGTCGGCCAGCAGCGACTTGCTGCGCCTGATCGGACGCGCACGCGGCATATTCCAGGATTGGGTAAACGCGCTGCAGGGCAATCAATCCATTGCGCTGCCGGTACCCGCCATGTTGGCCGCGGTCGATCGCGTGGCACAGGGACAGCCGCTGGATCTTGCGCCAGTGCCGGCGGTCGAGGATGTTGCGCCGGTGTCGGCGACCGGGGATATTTCTGAGGACGCAGTGGCCGCGGTGAGCGAAGCCGAAACTGCTGTCGAGTCGGTGACTGAAGAGTGGCTGGGCTCTGAAATCGGGGCAGCGACCCCAGTCGAGCTTGACGCTGAGCCCGCTGTCGAGACGGAAATCGATTGGATGATGCCGTCAACCAGCGACGAGGAAGCTGCGGTCGAGCATGGCGAAACCCTCACCGCCGATGCCGCAATCGTGGCCCGAGACGCTGAAGTTGTCGAAACGCACGCCGAAGGCGCCCCGACCCAGGTGGAAGAGTTGCAGCCTGAAGTCACGGAGCCCTTTGCTGATGCGGTCATGCTGGATGTGGGTGCCATCGTCGAATATGCCGTGGCGCCCCCGCTGGAATCGGCAGTCGTCGAGCCCATTGTCTGCGTGGAATCCGAAGATCTGCCCGACATGGAAGCGCATGCAGAGCCAGAGGGGCCTGACGAGATATGCATCGGCTCGGTCTGCCTCTCCGTCGGCCTGCACGATATTTTCATAGCCGAGGCGCAGCAGCGTTTGGCGGTATTGCAGGAAGAGGTCGAGCGTCATGCCGAGGCCGGCAGCAGCGCGGTCAGCGAACACGCGCGCCGGGCCATCCATACGCTCGGCGGCATTGCGGGCACGGCCGGCATTGCCGCCCTGTCCGATCTGTCGCATGCGCTCGAGTCGTACTGGAACCGCTTTGCGCACGCGCCCTTGCCGTCAGCCCATTTGTCATTGGTGCGGGACACGGTCGGGCGCTTGTACGAGATGTTTGTTTCCATCGAGCGCCTGCAATTGCCCGAGGCAGCGGACGATCTGATCGCGGTTCTGGGCGAACTGGAAAATGAACAGTTCATGCCGGCCGCCGAAGCCGTTACCGCCCTGACGGACGATGCCCAGGCCGAGATCGGCTCGCCGGCTGCCGAGTTGCCGGTCGAGCCGGTTCTTGCAGCACCGCCGGCCGATGCGATCCACATCGAAGAACCGGTCGTGGCGCCTGCTGTGAACGAACCGGCCGAAGCCGTCAGCAGCGTGCCCGCCGGCCCGCTGGATGTCAGCGCACTGGTGCCTGATATCAAGCTTGCAGCGCAGAAGCCCGTGTTCGAACGGCGCGAAGTGACCGATGAAATCGACCAGCAGTTGCTGCCCATTTTCCTCGAAGAAGCCGACACCCTGGTGCCGGATACCAGTGCGCAACTGCGCGCCTGGCAAGCCGCGCCCGACGCAACCGCGGCACGCGACGCGTTGCGGCGCAATCTGCACACCATCAAGGGTAGCGCGCGCATGGTCGGCGCGATGCGCATGGGTGAACTGACGCACGTGATGGAATCACGCGTGATCGCGGTAATCGAGGGCAATTTAAGAGCGAATGCCGAGGTGTTCGACACCCTGGAAGCGCAGTTCGACCGTTTGGCCGACATCGTCGAGCGCCTGAAGCGGGGCGAGTTGGCGCCGCTGATCGAAGACGAAGCCGCACCGCTGGCAGCGCCGATCGAGCCGGTGCTGGCGTCGACCCACACCCCATCCGAAGCGACCACCGTTGCGCGGGCGACTACGCAGCCGGTGACGCGCGACAGCAACGCCCTGACCCTGCGCGTGCGCGCCGACTGGATCGACCGTCTGGTCAATCAGGCGGGCGAGGTGGCGATTGCACGGTCGCGGATCGAGAGCGAAGTGTTCGCGTTCAAGCGTCATGTCGGCGAACTGTCCGACGCGCTGGTGCGCCTGCGCGGCCACATCCGCGAAGTCGAGATCCAGGCCGAGTCGCAGATGCAGGCGACCTTCCAGGCGCAGGGCGTGACCGAACAATTCGACCCGCTGGAGTTCGACCGCTTCACCCGTTTCCAGGAGGTCACGCGCTTCCTGGCGGAAAGCGTAAACGACATTTCCACCGTGCAGCATATTCTGCTGGC
This sequence comes from Thiobacillus sp., assembly GCA_049588075.1. GTDB lineage: Bacteria > Pseudomonadota > Gammaproteobacteria > Burkholderiales > Thiobacillaceae > Thiobacillus. The sequence continues at coordinate 3,819 of JBAVFD010000211.1, read as the reverse complement.
CCGCCTGGGCGAAGCCGATGCCGCGCTGATCCAGCAGACGCGCCTCAACCGCGAGTTGCAACAGGATTTGCTGCGGGTGCGCATGGTGCCGCTGTATTCGGTGGCCGAGCGTTTGTACCGCACGGTGCGCCAGACCGCACGCGATGTGGACAAACGTGCCCAGCTCGACATCCAGGGTGGCGAGCTGGAAATCGACCGCTCGGTGCTGGAAAAAGTCACCGCGCCGCTGGAACACCTGCTGCGCAATGCGCTGGCACACGGCATTGAAACGCCCGAGGTCCGTCGCGCTGCCGGCAAGGCCGAGTTCGGCGAGATCGTGCTGACCGCGCGCCAGTCCGGCAACGAAATGATGCTGACGGTGAAAGACGATGGGGGCGGCCTCAACTACGCACGCATCCGTGAAAAAGCCGAAGCCAACGGCCTGCTGTTGCCGGGCGTCGAGCCGACCGAAACCCTGCTGGCGCAGATGATCTTCGCCGCCGGTTTCTCCACTGCCGAAACCGTCAGCGAGGTTTCCGGGCGCGGCGTCGGCATGGACGTGGTAAAGAGCGAAATTTCCGCGCTGGGCGGTCGCATCGACATCACCTCGGTTGCGGGAGCCGGCACCAGCTTCAACATTTATTTGCCGCTGACGCTGGCGATGACCCAGGCGGTGATGATTCAGGCTGCCAAGCATGATTACGCGTTGCCCGCGCCACTGGTGCGGCAGGTGCTGGAACTGAAGCCGCAAGAACTGGAAGACGCGATGGCGGCAGGCGAAGTGGTGTGGCGCGGCGCACGCTACCCCTTCTCCTACCTGCCCCATTTGCTGGGTGACCTCGAAGCCGTGCACGAAGTGCAGCGTTACAACCCGGTGGTGCTGCTCGCCAGCGGTGCCAGCCAGGCTGCTGTGCTGGTCGACGCAATCGAGGGCACGCGCGAAATCGTGGTCAAGAACATCGGCCCGCAGATGGCGCGCATCACCGGCGTGTCCGGTGCCACCGTGCGCGGCGATGGACGCGTGATCCTGATCCTGAACCCGGTGCCGCTGGCTTTGCGCTGGGCCAGCCTGCCGCGTACCGCTGCCGAGCGCGCGGCACCGGCCAATGCCGTCGAAGTGAGTACCACCCTGCAGCCGCCGCTGGTGCTGGTGGTGGACGACTCGCTCACCGTGCGCAAGATCACCACACGGCTACTCACCCGCGAAGGCTTCCGTGTCGACAGCGCCAAGGATGGCGTCGATGCACTGGAAAAAATGCGCGACCTGATTCCCGATGTGGTGCTGCTCGATGTCGAGATGCCGCGCATGGATGGCTTCGAACTCGCCCGCGTGATGCGCAGCGATGAGCGCCTGAAGTCGGTGCCGATCATCATGATCACCTCGCGCACGGCGGACAAGCATCGCAACCACGCGCTGGAAATCGGCGTCAACGTGTACCTGGGCAAGCCGTACCAGGAACAGCTGCTGCTCGATCACATTGCGCAGCAGCTGGGGCAGGAAGCCGCTTTACCCGCCTGAATCGGCTCGCAGGCGAAAAAAACGGGCGTCGATCGCCCATTTTTTTCGCCTAGAGTTTGAGGCTGGCGAGATCGCCGCCCGCCAGGATGGCGAGTTGCGTATCGCCCTGCAGCGGATCGCGATGGTAAGCGGCAATGAGTTGGCGCGCCGCATCCAGCCAGTGCGCCTCCGCTGCGGCCACCGCCTGGGTCAGTTGCGCCGTATCGCGGTGGCCAAGCCAGCTTTCATACGCCTGCGACAGCGCCGGGAACAGCGCGCGGCGCAGCCCGGAAAGGCTGGCCATATAAAAATGCAGCGAGCCCAATGCTTCGCGTTCGAGCAGCGTCGGCAGGGTGACCAGACAGTCGGCCAGATGATCACGCACCGCACGCGCCAGCAGCTCGGCATGCCTGGAAGCAAGCTGGCCGAGCATCACGTTCCAGTCTTCGCCCAGCAGCGATTCCGCGCGCGCCTCGCCGATTTCGTGCAGGATCATCACCTCGCTCTCGGCTTCGGCCATGCGGTCGAGCCCGTGTTCGATGTCGCGCTCGAAGTCGTAGTGGGCAAACGCGCGGCCCAGCGCGGTGTCCTTTTCCTTCCACTGCCACTCTTCGTACTTGTTCCACAGCAGCCGGCGCACCGCATCCATCCGCAGAAAAATCGCGCCGTCGCGCATTGCGGCCGGCGGCGCGATCAGGTCGCGCGCGTACTCGCAGCCGGCCACCAGCACCTGAACGCCTTCGCGCACCTCGGCACGCTTGAGTTCGGCCAGCACGAAATGCGGTTTGCGGAAGCGCCCCAGCCCGCTGCTGTAGACCAGGCCCAGCGGGATCAGCGCGCGATTGATGTCGTTGGCGTCGAACGGGTCGATGCCGGTTTCATTCAGCGGCAGGGGCGCGAAGTCTTCTTCTTCCACCGTATCCCACAGGCTTTCGCGCGCGTTCAGCCAGTCGCCGAGTTCGTCCTTGGGCAGGCGTGCGCCGTAGGGAATTTCCATTTCCCAGCGGTAGTACTCGCGCATTTCCAGCAGGAAGGTGCACATGGTCATGTCGCGCGCGTGGCGGGCATCGGCGATGGTGCAGTTCTTCTGCACGGTATCGATGAGGGCAGAGAGGTTTTCGACCATGGTGGCTCCTGAAAGCGGCTTTGCTCCCAGTGTACAAATAAAAACAGCCCGATCAACCGGGCTGTTTCAAGGGGCATTGCCGTGTGCTTGGCGCTGCATGGCCAATCGACCAGGCCGCTCAAGCGGCCAGTCGCTGGTCAATGACGCCGGGTGGCGCCATAAAAACCCAGATCGGCGCGCGAGCGACGGCTGAGCTCAAAACGAGCGGTGTCGGCGCCGCCGAACTGCCCTTTGATCTGGCCGTACGCCTCGGTTGCCCAGGCTTTGTCGTTCAGTGCGTCGGCGATGCCCTCGGCCCAGCGCAGCTTGTCGGCGGGCGATTTCAGGTGGCTGCCGCACTCGGCGTACCACTTTTTCAGCACCTCGGCCGGCAGCGCAAAGCCCTTCAGGCGATCAATGAACTGGATGCAGGCGTCGCCATTGGTGCAGGCGGCGGCGGCAGCAGCAAACAGTTCGTCGGCCTTGGCGGCGTTGCCCATCGAGGCGTACAGGCGGCCGATGTGCGTGAGGGCGAAATGATCCCCGGCCTGAGCGCGTGCCATCTCCAGCAGACGGCCCGCTTCGGCGGCATCCTGGGTTGCGGCGAAGCTCGCTTCGGCGAGTTTGGCGGTGTCGTACACCGTGGTGTGGGCGTCTGCCGCCAGTGCGGTTTCGCGGGTGGCGAGGTAGGCGCGTGCCTTGGACACGCCGAGTTCGCGGTGCTTCAGTTGCGCGGCAGTGACGACCAGATCCTTGAAGGCGATGAAATCGGTGGCGTTTTCCGCCGCGCGGTCGAGCAGGCGGCCGAGCCAGGCGGTGTCGTCCAGGTTCCTGTCCACCGCCACCAGGATCGGCTTGTAGCGCGAGAACTGGTAGCCGGTGCCGTCGAGCAGGGTTTCCGCTGCCTCGATCAGCTTGGCGGCGTAGAACGGATCTTCCAGTTCCAGCCGCACGCGCTCGGCCAGCGCGAGGAACTGCTTGACGCTGCTGGCGTCCTTTTCCAGTTGCTGGAACTCCATGTACCGTGCGTGATTGGCCTGGCGTTTTTCCAGCTTGGCGCGTACCCGGGTGAGGCGCTCGGCGTCGTCGGCCAGATGCGCTTCCACTGCGGTCACCAGCTTCTGCATTTCGTCCAGCCCGGCCACCGCGTCTTCGGCCTTGTCCAGCAGCGCGGCCGCGCCTGCCTTGTCGCCCACCCCTGCCAGCCCTTCGGCGAGGTCGATGTACTCGCCCGTGG
>JBAVFD010000210.1:0-9257 GCA_049588075.1 Thiobacillus sp. | reverse complement strand
CTGCAGGCCGGCGCGCAGCAGTATGGCTACGCCATGTTCATGATGAACGCGAAGGCGTTGAATGCCTTGAACGAGAATGATGGATTCGAGGTTGGCGTCGGCCCCAGTCTCGTGGTGGTCGACGAGGGCATGGGCAAGACGCTGACCAACAAGACTGCGACGAATGACATCTATGCCTTCATCTTCAGCCAGAAGGGCCTGATGGCCGGTCTGGGCCTGCAGGGCAACAAGATCACGCGGCTCAAGGATTAGGATTGGTCAGTCCCGTGACCCGGCAGGACAGCCGGCGAGTTGGGGGTTACGCGCTGCGGGTATCCGCTACTTGTTCGCGGCGTCTGACGACCCGGCATGTGGCGGTCAGTTCGCGGGCGGCGCCGGCCGCGCCGGCAGCCCCTTGCGGATCGCATGAGAGAAATCGCCATCCAGCGGCAGCGCCTGGGCGCGGGGGTTGATGTAACTCAGCGCCTTGAGTTCGGCAAAGGGCAGGCTCCGGTTGATCACACCTTCCTTGTAAAGCAGCTCGTCCAGATAACCGTTGGCCAGCCAGCGCCAGTCAAGCGAGATCTTGCTGACGGCATTGCCTGCATGCAGGCGGATGGTGGTGGTGCAGTTGTGGCTGAAGGCGTTGTACCACTCGGGCTGGCTGGCCAGACGATTGACCGTTTTCAGGTAATCCAGCAGCAGCGCGCGGGCGCGGGCGGGCGGGGTGCGCAGCCGGTAGAGGTAGACGTCCTCATGCCGGTGGTTGGTGCGCAGGCCGATCACATCGCGCTCGTCAGCCAGCACATAGTAAAGCTCGTATTGCCGGAAAAAGCCGCGCACGGCGGAATAGCTTTGGCCCGTTCTGGATCGGGTCTCGATCGACGCCGCCAGATGCTGGCCGTCGTCAAATTGCCAGCTGAGAATGGTATGGGCGATGCTGGGCGAGCCCCAGTAGATGACGAAGAGATCCAGCCCGCGCAGTCTGGACAGGTCGTAGGTTCGGGTTTCCCAGTGCGGGGTGAAATCGGTTTCGGAGCGGTAGTCGAAATTGCGCAGGTTGTGGATGACAAGTTTGTCGCCGCGTATCTCTGCAGAGGGAAGCTGCGCCACGCTCGGCTGCCAGTCTCGATCATTGCTCGGCGGCAGGCTGAGCCACCAGCCGAGCAGCACGGCAAACAGGATCAGGACGGCGGCAACCGCACGGCGCCTGGGGTGCAGCTTGACCAGCAGCGCCAGGGCGGCCAGCGCGTAGGCCAGCGCGAGCAGGGCGGCCAGGGGGCGCGAGGCCGGTCCGTCGAACCACAGCGCGGCGCAGCCCCAGGCGGTGAGGGCCAGCAGGAACGTCCACAGGATCAGGCGGCCGGACAGTTTGAAAAATGGGGTCATGGCAAGGTGAGTGATTGGATGTGCGTTTGAGCCGGATTGTACTGTGAGCAGCCTGATGAGCCGTCACCAGGGTAACGGCGGCCCGGGCTGGGCTCTATAATCATCGCCGTCCGAGCTCTGGTTCAGAAACGCTATGCCCACCCGATCCGTTTTATCCCGCAGGCGGCAGATGTCGCATGCCGCCCTGGCCACCGCCGTCTGGCTGGCTGCACTGTTCAGCCCTGCCCAGGCCGCAGATCAGCAGCCGGTCAGCCAGGTCTCGCAGCCAGCAAGCAAGACACAGCGCCCGAAGATCGGCCTGGTGCTGGGCGGCGGCGGCGCGCGCGGCTCGGCGCACGTCGGGGTGCTGAAGGTGCTGGAAGAATTGCACATTCCCATCGACTACATCGCCGGCAACAGCATGGGCGCGATCGTCGGCGGGCTGTATGCAGCGGGATTCACGCCGGATGAGATCGGGCACGAGCTAGAGACCATCGACTGGGACGACACCTTCCAGGATGCGCCGCCGCGCACCGACCGTTCGTTTCGCCGCAAGCTCGATGACAACCTGTATATGGTCAAGCCCAAGCTGGGGTATAGCGACGGCAAGGTGAAAACACCATTGGCCTACATTCATGGCCAGAAGTTCGACTTGCAACTCAGCCGCCTGACCCTGCGTGCCGCCGATATCCATGATTTCAACAAGCTGCCGATCCCGTTTCGTGCGGTTGCCACGGATATAGAAACGGGGCAGCCGGTGGTGCTGCAATCCGGCGAGCTGGCGCGCGCCATCCGCGCCAGCATGGCGGTGCCCGGCGCATTCGATCCGGTGGAGATCAACGGCAAGCTGCTGGTGGACGGACTGGTGGCCAACAACGTGCCGGTGAACGTGGCGCGCGACATGGGGGCGGACATCGTGATCGTGGTCGATGTCGGCAGCGGCCTGTACACGCGCGACCAAATCAAGGGGGTGCTCGATGTGGTGGCCCAGCTCACCAATATCCTTTCCGAACGCAACGTGGAGCAGCAACTGGCCACGCTGAAACCGTCCGATATTTTGATCAAGCCGCAACTGGGCGACCTGGGCAGCGGGGACTTCAACCGGGCCGGGGAGGGGATCAAGATAGGCGAGCAGGCCGCCCGCGAAATGCTCCCCGCGCTGCAGCGATTGTCGGTTGATATGGCGCGTTACACGCAGTTTGCGGACAGGCAGGCGGTGCCTGACAGGGTGCCGGTCATCGATTTCGTGCGCATCGACAACCAGTCGCGCATTGGCGATGCGGTCATTCTGTCGCATGTCACCCTGCAACCCGGCCAGCCGCTGAACAGCGCGCAGCTGGACAAGGAAATCAACGAGATTTATGGCCTCGATGTGTTCGAGACCGTGCGCTATGAGGTGGTGGAAGAGGACGGCAAGACCGGCCTGCTCATGCACGTCAAGGAAAAATCCTGGGGCCCCAACTACCTGCAGTTCGGCGTGGAACTGGCCTCCAATTTCAAAGACGAAAGCACTTACAACCTGGGTGTGCTGTATTCCCGCACGGCCATCAACTCGCTGAACGGCGAGATCCGGCTGGGATTGCAGGTCGGCCAGGATCCGACGGTCGCTGCCGAGTGGTATCAGCCGCTCGATATAGAGTCACGCTACTTCATCAATACCCGGGTCGGCTGGTCAAGCACTCAATATACCCAGTATGACGGCGAGAGCGCCGTCGCCCAGTACGACGTTTCGCGCACGGCTGTTGATCTGGCCATCGGCCGTGAATTCGGCACCTGGGGCCAGGCGCGTCTCGGCCTCGTCTGGAGCAGAGGCAGTATCGACACGGTGATCGGCGACCCGAGTCTGGCAGGCGATTTCCGGCTCGGGCAAGCGTATGCGCGGCTCGCGGTAGACACGCTGGATAACGTCTATTTTCCCAGCAGCGGGTACAAGGGCCAGTTGGGTCTGATCACCAGCCAGGAATCGCTTGGCGCGGACAAGGATTTCAATCAGGTGGTGTCGAAGTATTTCCAGGCGTATTCCCAAGGGCGGAATCGCCTGGTCGGTGGATTGCGCTTCGATACGACGCTCGACAACGACGCTCCGCCGGAGAGCCTGTTCCGCGCCGGTGGTTTTCTCCGTCTTTCGGGCTACCGCCCGAACCAGTTGAGCGGCCAGCAAGTCGGCATGGCCGAGCTCGTTTACTTCCGGCACATTCTGGATGCGAAATTCCTGCCCGGCTACGTCGGCGGCTCGATCGAGTATGGCAACGCCTGGCAGAACAGCAACGATATTTCCTTCAGCAGCGGGGTACTCAATGGCAGCGTGTTCTTCGGTGCCGACACGCCGATTGGGGCCTTGTATCTGGGGGTGGGTTTTGCCGAGGGCGGATCAAGCACGATTTTCCTCCACCTGGGTCCGCTTTTTTAAGCGGTGCTTTCGGGTCGACACTGCATGAAGCCAGGCGCGGGTGGACAGACGAAACCGGATGATGCATCGGAGAAAACCATGAGCCGCCATGCCACGCTGCGCCGCCGGGAGGCGTTGAGTTTTCCTGCCTGGGTATTTGTGGGCGTGCTGATGGCGGCCTTGTGCGGGTCGGTCACGGCGCGTGCTGCCGACGCAGTGACTGCGCCCCCGCCCGTGGCCGACTCAACCATGCAGGCGCCGGTTGTCGTCGACGGCGTCGAACTGTTCAAGGTGCGCGGCGTCCAGGCGTATCCCGCCGCAAAGCGCGCGGCGCAAATCGAGGGCCGGATCGAAGCGTTCGCAGCGAATCCGGCGCTGTCACCCAAGGCGCTGACAGTCACCGAGGTGCCAGAAGGTTCGCAGATTTCGGCGGGCAATCAAGTTTTGCTGACCGTTTTTGATGCGGATGCCGGGCTGGAGCAGCTTCGGCGCCCCTTGCTTGCCCGCATCTACGTCACGCGCATCACCGAGGCAATCGAAACCTATCGGCGCGACCGCACCAGCGAATACCTGCTGCGCAGCGCGGGCCATGTGCTGCTCGCGACCCTGGCGCTGGGGGTTTTTCTGTGGCTCGGCAAGCGTGCCGTGCGGCGCATCGACAGGGAGCTCGATGGCCGGGTCAAGGAACAACTCAGCGGGCTGGAAACCCGTTCCATGCGGATCGTCAGTGCCGAACATCTGTGGAGTGCGCTGCGCGGGGTGCGGCGATTTGTCTGGACGATGGCGACCCTGTTCGCGCTTGTCTTCTACCTCGATTACGTGTTGCACCTGTTCCCGTGGACGCGCCTGTTCGCGGCGCGTCTATGGTCCTTGCTGATCGATCCGCTGCGCGCCATGGGCGATAGCGTGCTCGCTGCGATTCCCGGCCTGATGTTTCTGGTCATTCTGGTGATCGTGACGCGCTACATCCTCAAGACGATCCGTCTGTTCTTCACCGCGCTGGCGGAGGGCACCACACCACTGATGCACTTTGAGCGCGACTGGGCCTGGCCGACTTACCGGCTGGTGCGGTTTTTTGTGATCGCGTTCGCGCTGGTGGTGGCATACCCCTATATCCCGGGCTCGCAGTCTGAGGCGTTCAAGGGCATTTCCCTGTTTCTCGGGGTGATCGTTTCGCTCGGCTCATCGTCGGTCATCGGCAACATCATTGCGGGCTACACGATGATCTACCGCCGCGCGTTCCGGGTCGGCGACCGCGTCAAGATCGAGGAGCATGTGGGCGACATCACCGAGTCGCGCCTGCTCGTCACCCATTTGCGTACTCCGAAGAACGAAGAAATCGTCATCCCGAATTCGGTCATCCTCAGCAACAGTATCGTGAACTACAGCACCCTGGCGCGCGAGGGCAGGCTGATCCTGCATACCACCGTCGGCATCGGCTACGAAACGCCGTGGCGCCAGGTCGAGGCGATGCTGTTGCAGGCGGCCGAACGCACCGAGGGATTGCTCAGGGAGCCGAAACCTTTCGTGCTGCAGAAACAGCTGGGCAGTTTCGACGTGAGCTACGAGATCAACGTCTACTGCGGCGACGCCCAGGCGATGAACCGGCTGTATACGCAACTCCACCGGAACATCCTCGATCAGTTCAATGAGTACGGCGTGCAGATCATGACGCCGGCCTACGAAGGCGATCCGGAAGACGTAAAAGTGGTGCCGCGCGATCAGTGGTATGCCGCCCCGGCGGCGGCACCTGACGCCACGTCACGCTAGGCTTTATTTCTCCACCCGCAAAAAGCCTGCGCCGGTTGTGGGATATCCGCGCCGGGCTCGCGGATAATCCCGCCGTATGAATGCGGTTCCCTACTGGCGCCTGTCCGGTTTTTATTTCTTCTACTTTGCCTTCGTCGGCGCGATGTCGCCGTTCTGGGGGCTCTATCTGCGGTCGCTGGCGTTCAACGCATTCCAGATTGGCGTGCTGATGTCGCTGCTGCAGGTGATGCGGATCTTTGCGCCCAACATCTGGGGCCACATCGCCGACCGTACCGGCAAGCGCACGTCCATCGTGCAGATCGCCGCGCTGGGCAGCGTGCTGGTGTTTGCCGGGGTGTTCGTCAGCGACCGTTTCTGGTGGCTGTTCGCGGTGATGGCCAGCCTGAGCTTTTTCTGGAGCGCGTCGCTGCCGCTGGTCGAGGCGATGACGCTGTCGCACCTGGGCGAGCGTACCGATGCGTACGGCCGCATCCGGCTGTGGGGCTCGGTCGGGTTCATCGTGATGGTGGTCGGGCTGGGCTACGCCTTCGATTATGTGTCGATCCGCTGGCTGCCGTGGGCGGTGCTGGCGGTGATGCTGGGCATCGTCGCCTCGGCGCGGGCCATTCCCGAAGCGGATATCCTGCCGCATCCCACCGACCATCACTCGGTATGGATGATCGTGAAGCGCCCCGAAGTGGCCTCCTTACTGGCGGCCTGCCTGCTGATGGCGGTGACGCACGGGCCGTATTACACCTTCTATTCGATCTATCTGGTCGACCACGGCTACGACAAGTCCACCGTCGGCTGGCTGTGGGCGCTGGGGGTGCTGTGCGAGATCGGCATTTTTCTGATCATTCCGCGCATCTTCGCCGCCGTGACGCCGCGCCGCTTGATTCTGGCCAGCTTCGCGCTGGCGGCGCTGCGTTTTCTGATCATCGCCTGGGGGGTGGAGTCGGCCTGGCTGGTGTGGGGCGCGCAGACGCTGCATGCATTCAGCTTCGGCACCTATCACGCCGCTGCCGTGGCGCTGATCCATCAGCACTTTCGGGGCCGCCATCAGGCGCGCGGACAGGCGCTCTACACCAGTTTGTCCTACGGCGTCGGCGGCACCATCGGTGGTCTGGCGAGCGGCTTCACCTGGGAGTCGCTGGGTTCGGCCTGGACCTTCACCCTGGCCGCCGTCAGCGCGGCGCTGGCGTGGGCGGTCTATGCCGTGTGGGGGAAATCAAAATAGCGGCAAACAAAACCCGTGCCAGCGCCAGGCTCATCATGCTGAAACAGGCCAAGCTATGAAATAATCAGCGTTTTACGCGCTGTATTGCCTTATTCCGCATGTCAGGACTCACCCTATTCCAGAAACTGTGGGACGCCCACGTTGTTCACGTCGAGGCCGACGGCACCACGCTGCTCTACATCGACCGCCATCTGGTGCATGAAGTCACCAGCCCGCAGGCGTTCGAGGGGCTGAAGCTCGCCCACCGCGTCCCGCGCCGGGCCGATGCGGCGATTGCCGTTCCCGACCACAACGTGCCGACGACGGATCGTTCGCAAGGCATCGCCGACCCGATCTCGCGCCTGCAGGTCGAAACCCTCGACGCCAACTGCGCCGAGTTCGGCATCACCGAATTCAAAATGGACGACATCCGCCAGGGCATCGTCCACGTCATCGGACCCGAAGAAGGCCTGACCCTGCCCGGCATGACGGTGGTGTGCGGCGATTCGCATACCTCGACGCATGGTGCGTTCGGCGCATTGGCCTTTGGCATCGGCACCTCCGAGGTCGAGCACGTGCTGGCGACGCAATGCCTGTGGCAGAAGCCGTCGAAAACCCTGCTGGTGAAGGTCGATGGTCAGCTTGGAAAAGGCGTGACGGCCAAGGACATCGCGCTCGCCATCATCGGTGAAATCGGCACGGCGGGCGGCACCGGCTACGCGCTGGAATTCGGCGGCAGCGCGATCCGTGCGCTGACGATGGAAGGCCGCATGACGCTGTGCAACATGGCAATCGAAGCGGGCGCGCGCGCCGGCATGGTGGCGGTCGACCAGACCACGATCGACTACGTGAAGGGCCGTCCCTATGCGCCGAAGGGCGCGGCGTGGGACCAGGCGGTGACGTGGTGGAACACCTTGCACTCGGACGCCGATGCGGCGTTCGACCGCGTGGTCGAACTCGACGCCGCGCAGATCGAGCCGCAGGTCACCTGGGGCACGTCGCCCGAGATGGTGACAACCATCAACGGCCGCGTGCCGAACCCGGCTGACGCACCAAGCACCGTCAAGCAGCACGACTGGACGCGTGCTCTCGAATACATGGGGCTGCAGGCCGGCACCCCGCTTGCCGAAATTGCGGTGGACAAGGTGTTCATTGGCTCCTGCACCAATTCGCGCATCGAAGACCTGCGCGAAGCCGCCAGCGTGGCCAAGGGCCGCACTGTCGCGCCCAGCGTCAAACTGGCGATGGTGGTGCCGGGTTCCGGCCTGGTCAAACAGCAAGCCGAGGCCGAAGGCCTGGACAGGATTTTTGTCGCGGCCGGATTCGAATGGCGCGAGCCCGGCTGCTCGATGTGCCTGGCGATGAACGCTGACCGGCTGGAGCCGGGCGAGCGCTGCGCCTCCACCTCCAACCGTAATTTCGAAGGACGGCAGGGGCAGGGCGGCAGAACCCACCTGGTCAGCCCTGCCATGGCCGCGGCCGCCGCGTGCGCCGGACATTTTGTTGATGTGCGTAATTTTTAAGGAGAACACCCCATGAAACCGATGATCGCCGTTTTGATTGCCGCTGTCCTGACGCTGGCAGGCTGCAATACCATGCGGGGGGTCGGCCAGGATGTCGAGAAGGCCGGAGAATCGATCCAGAAGGCTACCCATTAATGCAGGCTTTCACTTTTCTCGACGGGTTGGTGGTTCCGCTCGACCGCGCCAACGTCGACACCGACGCCATCATCCCCAAGCAGTTCCTGAAGTCGATCAAGCGCGCCGGCTTCGGCCCCAACCTGTTCGACGAATGGCGCTATCTCGACCACGGCGAGCCCGGCATGGATCCGGCTACCCGTCAGCCGAACCCGGAATTCGTGCTGAATTTCCCGCGCTATCAGGGGGCGAGCGTGCTGCTGGCGCGCGACAACTTCGGCTGCGGATCGAGCCGCGAACACGCGCCGTGGGCGCTGGAAGACTACGGCATCCGCGCCATCATCGCGCCGTCCTACGCCGACATCTTCTACAACAACTGCTTCAAGAACGGTGTCCTGCCCATCGTGCTGGACGCCACGGTGGTGGAGCGCCTGTTTCGCGAATGCGCAGCGTCCGAAGGCTATCGTCTCAACGTCGATCTGGACCAGCAGACCGTGACCACGCCCGGAGGCGAGGTGCTGGCGTTCGAGGTGGATGGTGGGCGCAAGCATCGTCTGCTCAACGGGCTGGACGACATCGGCCTGACGCTGCTGCAGGCAGACAAGATTAAGGCGTATGAAGAACGGCGCAAGGTCGACGCGCCGTGGTTGTTTGCCTGACTGATTATTCATCCGCGAATGCCCGTCAGGGGATTCGGGGGCAAAAGGTTTAGAACATGAAAATTGCAGTTCTTCCCGGTGACGGCATCGGCCCGGAAATCGTCGCGCAAGCGGTCAAGGTGCTCGACGCTCTTAAAAGCGACGGCGCGAAAATCGAAATGGAAACCGCGCCCATCGGCGGCGCGGGCTACGACGCGGCGGGCGATCCACTGCCGGAGGCGACGCTGAAGCTGGCGCGCGCCGCCGACGCGGTGCTGCTC
>JBAVFD010000209.1:0-3609 GCA_049588075.1 Thiobacillus sp. | reverse complement strand
CCGCCCAGCGAGTAGCCCTGGTTGGCGTTGGCGTTGACCCGCCAGTCCTGGCGCGACAGGTATTCGTTGATCGAGGCTTCGACGTCGACCAGCGTCTTGCGATCCTCGCGCCGCTTCTTGTGGCTTTCGCGGTAGGCGATGTAGGCGCGTGCCGTTTGAAAATGGTTGGAGGCGATCAGGCTCTGCTCGACCACGTCCTGGATGCGCTCGATGTCCGGCGGCGTGTTGCGGAAGCTGTGGAGCAGCACCTTCACCACCTGGGCGGTGAGCAACTCCGCCTCGGTCTCACCGAATTCGCCGCTGGCCTGGCCCGCGCGCAGCAGCGCCGAACGAATCTTGCCCGCGTCGAATGCCAGCCGCCGCCCGTCGCGCTTGACCACCTCGCGCGGCAACATCGCCACCACTGACTCCATGCTCATCGCCGTCTCCTTGTTTATCAACATTTTGTGTTTTGCTGATAGCAAACATACGACATCTTGTGTTCAAGTCAAGAAGAATTTCAGGTTGGCATATCCTGATAAACTTAAGCACACGCAATTTCAACCCCTTACGGAGGCTTGGCATGAGCACGATTCTGGATTTTCTGGGTAGCGATCACCGCGCCTGCGACGATATATTCGCCTCTGCCGAAGCCGCCGTCGCGCAAAAAAACTGGGACAGCGCACGCAGCCTGTTCGATCGTTTTCTGGCGGCAATGGCACACCATCTTGCGATGGAAGAAACCGTGCTGTTCCCCGCGTTCGAAGCCCGCACCCACAACAGCACGGGGCCGACGCAGGTCATGCGCATGGAGCACGAGCAGATGCGCAGCCTGCTGCAGGATATGGCAAGCGCCGTGGCCGATGCCAACCACAGCCGTTTTCTCGGCCTGTCCGAGACGCTCAATATGCTGATGCAGCAACACAATCTGAAGGAAGAGAACATGCTGTATCCCATGTCCGACCAGGTGCTGGGCGCCGAGCGCGATGGCCTGATTCGTGCCATGCAAGCCGTTTCAACCTAAATTGCGGCACCGTGGCGATTCATGTCCCAACCGATCAATGAAATCCTCATCGACGCCCGCTGGATGGAACCGCCGGAGCCGATGGAAAAAGTCCTGCAGGTGCTGGCGCTGCTGCGCCCGCACCAGTCGATCCGGCTGCTGCTGCACCGCGAGCCGTTTCCGCTCTATCCCATCCTCGCCGAAAGAAGCTGTCGCCACGACACGCGTATGGAAGCCGACGGCAGCTATGTCATCCTGATCCACCAGTCTGACGAGAGCACGTAAAGCGCCCCACGCAATGAGCCTGCAAGCCGGTCTTTCCTTCGCACAGGCGCCGCCGTACTCGCTGCCGCTGCGGTTTTTCCTCACGGCACCGCTGTTTCTGCTCGCCGCCGCGGGCCTGATCGTGCTGGCGCCCGAGGCGCTGGCCTCGCGCTGGACGGCGCAGGCACTCGCTCTTACCCACGCGCTCACGCTGGGTTTTCTCGCCATGGCGATGCTGGGCGCACTGATGCAGATGCTGCCGGTGGTGGCGGGCTCGCCGCTGCCCGCTGCCCGCTTCGTGGCATGGTTCAGCCACGTTCCGCTTGCGCTGGGCACCGTTGCCCTGATGACGGGTTTCCTGCGCGCCGAGCCCATCGCTTTTGGCATCGGCGTCGCCCTGCTCGGCGCCGGCTTCATGGTCTTTCTTGTCGCCGCATCCATCAGCCTTGTGCGTGCGGCGCCCAGCATCACTGTCACCGGCATCCGGATCGCGCTAGCGGGCCTGGCCATGACCGTCGTGCTCGGACTGTCCCTCGCCCTGCTGCGCGGCGGCGGCTGGACGTCTCCCACCATTGCAGCCACGATCGCTGCACACGCCGGTTTCGGCCTGCTGGGCTGGGTATTGCTGCTGGTGATTGGCGTTGCCTACCAGGTGGTGCCGATGTTCCAGATCACCCCGTCCTATCCGCCACGGCTGAGCCGCTGGCTGGCGGGGTCCCTGTTCGCCCTGCTGCTGGGTCACGCTGCCACCCCCGTGTTGCCCGCAGTCGCAGCTCGACTCATCGATGTCCTCCTCGCTGGCGGCATCCTGCTGTTTGCGCTCACCACCCTGCGCCTGCAATCGCGCCGCCGCAGAAAGCTGCCCGACGTCACCCTCGATTACTGGCGCCTCGGCATGGCCAGCCTGATCGCCTGCGTGGTCGTCTGGCTCGCTGCCCGACTCTGGCCGGCCTGGGCAGGCAGCGACGTTTATCCGTTGTTGCTGGGCGTGCTGTTCATCGGCGGTTTCGCGGTCAGCGTGGTGAGCGGCATGCTCTACAAGATCGTGCCCTTCCTCGCCTGGTTTCACCTGCAGGCGCAATTGCAGGCACGCGCCGGCAGCATCCCCACCATGAAGGAGATGATCGCTGAACCTTGGATGCGCTGGCAGTTCCGCTTGCACCTCGGAGCCTGTGCGACGCTCGCAGTCAGCACCGCGTTGCCCCGGTTGGCCATTGCCGCGGGCTGCCTGCTCGCCTTGTCTGCGCTGTTGCTGTGGGTCAATCTGCTGGCGGCCGTACGACGTTTTTCCATCCACGGCGGACACTTCTAAATATCCGCCCGCCGCCCCCGCGTTGCCGGGACAATCAGGCAATAGCCGACGCGCGCAGAGCCTGCATCAAATCACGTAACCAGCCTGCCTGTAACAGTCAGACAGCAGCCGGCGCCAGTAGATCGGCCAGGGTGTAGCGATCCAGACTGGCCAGAAAAGCGCGGCCGGCTTCCGCGAGCGCCGGTTTGAGCGCGCAGGCCGGCAACAGGCGGCACGCGGATCCCCCTGGCCGGAAGCATTCGGCCAGTTCAAACCCGGTTTCCATGTCGCGCACCACATCGCCAATCCGGATCAGTTCGGGCCGGCGCGCCAGCCGGAAACCGCCGCCCTTGCCGCGTACCGTCTCGATGTAGCCCTTGAGGCCAAGCTGGTGCACCACGCGCGTCAGGTGGTGGCGCGAGATGCCGTGCTCGGCGGCAAGCCCCGCCACCGTCGCCTGTGCGTCGGGGTGGTTGCCCAGGTGAATCAGCACTCTCAGGGAGTAATCGGTAAAGCGGGTGAGCTGCACGGTTATAAATCGCAAACAAAAAACAAATTATAAACGTCGAAAAATATTGGCCGCGTTTATAATATGTATTCCATTTACATCTATAGGACGACAGCCATGAATGCCCATCTGCATCTCCGTCAGGACCAGGTCTATCCGTTCGATGCGCGCGGAATCGCCAAGCGATTTCGCCACGCCGCCATTTTCGGTGCGCTGGATGCGTTGAATTCGGGCGAGCGCATGCGCTTCGTCAACGACCACGACCCGCTGCCGCTGCTCGATCAGCTGCGCAACCGTTATGGCGCGGCCGTTGACATCCAGTACCTGCAGCGCGACGCCGAAGCCATCGTGATCGACTTCATCCGCAACTGATGCCCGTGGCGCTGCCGGCACAGGTGTTGCTGGCCCTGGCCGCGTTTGCCGCAGCCTTGCTGTGGCCGCTCCACGCCGGACGCGCCGCCACCCTGCACCTGATTCTGGCAGTGGGCGCCATGCCGCTGATCTTCGGCGCCATGAGCCACTTCATCCCGGTGCTCACCCGCACCCGCAGCGCCCCTGCCGGAC
>JBAVFD010000208.1:0-4510 GCA_049588075.1 Thiobacillus sp. | reverse complement strand
CCATCCCCACCTACAACATGACGCCGGATTTCCCCTGGGAGTCGGAAAACGCCGAGCGGCTGTTCGCCATGACCGCGCGCTACGGCCTGCCCTACTTCCAGAACTTCATCAATTCGGAGATGAAGCCCAACCACATCCGCTCGATGTGCTGCCGCCTGCAGCTTGATCTGCGCGAGCTGCTGAAGCGCGGCAACGGCCTGTTCGGCTCGGCCGAGCAGACCGGCTCGGTTGGCGTGGTGACGGTCAACTGCGCGCGCCTCGGCTACGAATACAAGGGCGACGAAGCCGCGCTGCTGCGCCGCCTCGACGCGCTGCTCGACATGGCGAAGAACGGCCTCGAAATCAAGCGCAAGGAAATCCAGCGCCTGATGGACAACGGCCTGTTCCCCTACACCAAGCGCTATCTCGGCACCCTGCGCAACCACTTCTCGACGATTGGGGTGAACGGCGTCAACGAGATGATCCGCAACTTCAGCGATGACGTGCACGACATCACCAGCGAGTGGGGACATGAATTCGCGGTGCGCCTGCTCGACCATATCCGCGGCCGCATCGCAGCGTTCCAGGAAGAAACCGGCCACATGTACAACCTGGAAGCGACGCCGGCCGAAGGCACCACCTACCGCTTCGCCAAGGAAGACGCCAAGCGCTACCCGTCTATCCTGCAGGCGGGCACCGAGGACGCGCCCTACTACACCAACTCGTCGCAGTTGCCGGTGGGCTTTACCGACGATGCCTTCGAAGCACTGGAACGGCAGGACGACCTGCAGCGCAAGTACACCGGCGGCACCGTGCTGCACCTTTACATGGCGGAGCACATCTCGTCCGCCGAGGCGTGCAAAAACCTGGTGCGCCGCGCGCTGACGCGTTTCCGCCTGCCCTATATCACCATCACGCCGACCTTTTCCATTTGTCCCAAACACGGCTACCTCGCCGGCGAGCACGAATTCTGTCCCACCTGCGACGAGGAAGCCCTGTCCCGCAAACGCGCTGTTGCAGCCTGACCGAAGGAGACCGACATGAACGACCTGACTGTTCCGAACCAAGCCCTGAACGCCGCCGTATTGAAGGACGAGGAGCGCACCCGCTGCGAAGTGTGGACCCGCGTGATGGGCTATCACCGCCCGGTGACGAGCTTCAACAAGGGCAAGCGGAGCGAGCACCGCGAGCGCCAGTTCTTCGTCGAAGGCCGCTGCTCGCACGGCTGATCCCGCCATGCTTCAGCTACGATCATGACGCTACGCGTCGGCGGCCTGACGCCGCTGTCCACCACCGACTGGCCCGGCATGCTGGCCGCGGTGGTGTTCTGCCAGGGCTGTCCCTGGCGCTGCGGCTATTGCCACAATCCCGACCTGATCCCGCCGCGTGGCGAACACGAAATCCCCTGGGAGGACGTGCTGGCGTTCCTGCATCGTCGTCAGGGGCTGCTCGACGGCGTGGTGTTTTCCGGTGGCGAGCCGACCGTTCAGGTCGGTTTATTGGAGGCGATGCGCGAGGTGCGCGCGCTCGGATTCAGGGTCGGCCTGCACACTGGTGGGGCCTATCCGCAGCATCTGGCGGCGGTGCTGCCGCTGGTCGACTGGGTGGGGCTGGACGTGAAGGCGCCGTTCGCGGATTACCCGCGCATCACCGGCACGGCCGGCAGCGGCGAACGTGCCCGAACGGGTTTGCAACACGTCCTGGCGTCCGGCGTCGAGCATGAAATCCGCACCACCGTGCATCCGGCGCAGCTGACCGATGCGGATCTGGTCGAACTCGCGCACGATCTGGCCGGACGCGGGGTGAAGCATTACGTCATTCAGGCTTTTCACAAACAGGGCTGCCGGGATGAAGCCTTGTGCCAGGACACGGCGCGCGCCCGTCCCTTGCAGGACACGGGCGCGCAACTGGCCGGGCTGTTCGGGGATTTTTCGGTGCGGGCGTAAGCGGTCGGGCGCGGGCTGTCGTGTGCTGACCGGCAGCACTCACAGCAGGCTGTCCAATGGCCGTGGCTCGCCGATGAGATAGCCCTGCACGCAATCGACCCCCATTTCGACCAGCTTGGCGAGGAAGTCGGCGTCCTCGATGAAGCCTGCCACGGTCTTGATGCCGAGGAAGCTGCCGGTTTCCAGAATGGAGCGCACCAGCGCTTCGTCGATCATGCTGGTGCCGATTTCGTTCACCAGGGCGCGGTCGATTTTGAGGTAAGCCAGCTTCATGCTCTTCAGGCTGGTGTAGGAACTGGTGCCGACGCCAAAGTCGTCCAGCGTGAAGCGACAGCCGTGGCGTTGCAACTGGCGGATGAATAGCTGGGTCTGGGCATGGCCATCGACGGCATCCGCCTCGCTGATTTCGAAAATGAGCTTGTCGCCGGGGATGTCGCCGCGCGCCAGTTCGCCCTGCAGAAATCTCAGGAACAGCGGGTTGATGACCGACTGGCCGGACAGGTTGATCGAGAAGCCACCCAGCACGGCGACCTTGTCGGCATGGTCGCGCATCCACTGCAGAACGGTTTTCACCACCCAGCGGTCGACCTCGGTGATGCGTTGCAGGCGTTCGGCGACGTCGATCAGGTCACGCGTGGCGATGTTGCGCTGGTCGTGGGCAGTCGGGTGCAGCAGCACTTCGTAATACAACGGAACGCGCGCGCCGTCGGTGGCGGCCGCCACCGGCTGGCAGTTGAGGCTGAGCAGGTTGTTGGCGAGGATGGCGGTCAGTTCGTGCGCCCATCCCGCCAGCGCCAGCACGCCGCTGTCGCCGGCTTCGCTGCCGTATTGCACGACGGCCTGGCCGGATTCGCGCGCGCGGGCGCAGGCGGCGTTGGCGTTGTCGTAATAGGCTTCGGGGCTGAGGCAGTCGCTTGCCCACATCAGGCCGGCTACGGCCTGCACGCTGTAGCGGACGCCGTTGATCTCCTGCGGCTGGGTAGCGATGAAACGCAGCAACGACTCGGTCTGCGCCTGCGCGGCGGCACTGTCGGCGGCCTCGATCCAGAAGGCGAGACCGGATTCACCGGCGCGCGCCAGCAACGCGCCTGTCGGCAGCTGCGCGGGCAGGATCTGGGCAAATTCACGCAGGATGGGAGTGCGGATTTCAACCCCGGCCGCTTCACCGGCCGGATTGTTGATATCGAGCTGGATCACGCCGATGGCAAAGCCCCCGTCCGCCGTCTGGCTGCGCAGCCAGCCGCGGCGAATGGCGCGGAAAAAATTCTTGCGGTTGGACAGCCCGGTGGCGGAATCGTGCGAAGCCTGCCACAACAAATCGCGCTGCATTTTCTGGATCATCGCGCTGTAGGAGCGATCCATCAGCGGCAATTCCAGGTCTTCGGTCCATTGCGCCTCGCCGTCTTCCAGCGACTGCAGCAGATCCGGGCGCTTGAGGTCGAGCTTCTTGATGCCGCGATAGTTGGCGAATACGTACACGTGCGGCTGGTCGCCAATCCAGATCAGGTTGAGCGGGGCGTCCAGCGACTTGAACTGCAGCCAGTCGCCGACGCGCAGGCGTTCGGCCAGATTGTCCTGCACTTCGCTCAGGGGTTCGCTGGCGGCATCGTTGAGGCGGGCGGCGACCGCGGTGTGCTGGTGTTGCGATTTGTCGGTGTCGAACAGCGCAGTGGCGAGCTGATCGACGATGCGGTCCTGCGCAAATTTGTCGGCGCATACATGGGTGAGCGCCTGGTCGATGTGCTGCAGCAGGGTCTGGATCTCGGTGGTGGTGGGCGACTCGGCTTGTTCCGCGCTCAGCCAGGCGCACAGTTGCCGCAACACCCGCCAGGCCTCGCGCGCTTCGTCGCTGTCGACGCCGTGGCGCATTTCGGCCATCAACAGCACATTGCGCCAGCCGCCGTTCAGCAGCTCGATCACCGCATTGGGCACCGGTCCCTGATCCATCTGCGCCAGCAATTCGCGCAGGATGCGCTGCTTGGCGACTTCGGCGCGCTGGCGGCCCTCGCACATTTCCTGCAGGCGGAACACGCGCGCGGCGCGTTCGTTCAGCAGCGGTTTGACCACGCGCTCGAGCTGGGTGCGCGCTTCTTCGAACACCCCCGGATTCTTGTCGGCCTCGGCATTGATGCGGTCGGTCCAGCGGCTCATCAGCCGCAGCAGACGCGCATCGGTGATCTTGCCGTCGTCGCCCGCCACCATGCTGATGCGGTCGAGCGTGTTCAACACCTTGTGCGCCGGGTGGGCAGGCGAATTCAAAAACTGCGGATCGGACATCGCCAGCTTGATCAGGCTGGTTTCCAGTTGCTGAAAGAATGGGCGCATGCCCTCGCTGACCGACTTCTCGGCGTGCATGGTGTCGAACAGCGCGCCGAACATGTCGACCGAACGCTGCATTTCCTGGGTGGTGGCGGCCGGCAGCGCACCTGCACTGGCCAGACGCTGCAATACCGGCGAGTTCGCTAGGCCGGGCGCGCTCGCCGACATCGGCTGGCCACCGGCGCCGCCCACCATACCTTGACCTTGCGTGGCACCGCCCGCCATCCCCGGACTGCCCGGCATCGCCGGGGCAGCCATGCCGGGCG
>JBAVFD010000207.1:0-2241 GCA_049588075.1 Thiobacillus sp. | reverse complement strand
ATCTGTTCGGCACGGTGAAGCGCGTCGCGTATGGCATGGGCGAGGACGATCCGGCGCGGCTGCGCGAGGTGGGCAAGCTGCTCGCCTATTTGAAGGAACCCGAGCCGCCGAAAGGCCTGCGTGATGCATGGGATAAGTGGCCGGTGTTGAAGCAGGTGTTGAACATGGCGCCGAAAGAAGTGAAAAATGCGCCGTGTCAGGACATCGTGTGGGAAGGTGCAGACGTGGATTTGTCGCGCCTGCCTATCCAGCATTGCTGGCCGGGCGACGTCGCGCCGCTCATTACCTGGGGGCTGACCGTCACGCGCGGCCCGCACAAGCAGCGACAAAATCTGGGAATCTATCGCCAGCAGGTGATCGCACCGAACAAGCTCATCATGCGCTGGCTAGCGCATCGCGGCGGCGCACTGGATTTTCGCGAGCATCAACTTGCGCATCCCGGCCAGCCATTTCCTGTAGCCGTCGCCCTCGGCGCCGACCCGGCGACCATTCTCGGCGCAGTCACGCCGGTGCCGGACTCGCTGTCCGAATATCAGTTTGCCGGCCTCTTGCGCGGAGCCAAGACCGAAGTGACACCATGCCTCGGCAACGATTTGCAGGTGCCCGCGTCAGCGGAAATTGTGCTGGAAGGCGTGATTCACCCGGGCGAATCGGCCCTGGAAGGCCCCTACGGCGACCACACCGGTTATTACAACGAGCAGGAAACCTTCCCCGTCTTCACCGTCGAGCGCATCACGATGCGGCGCGATCCGATCTACCATTCCACCTACACCGGCAAGCCGCCGGACGAGCCGGCGATCCTCGGCGTCGCGCTGAACGAAGTGTTCGTGCCGCTGCTGCAAAAGCAGTTTCCCGAGATCACCGATTTCTACCTGCCGCCGGAAGGCTGCTCCTACCGCATGGCGGTGGTGAGCATGAAGAAAAGCTACCCCGGCCATGCCAAACGCGTGATGTTCGGGGTGTGGAGTTTTCTGCGCCAGTTCATGTACACCAAGTTCATCCTCGTCACCGACGACGACGTCAACGTACGCGACTGGAAAGAGGTCATCTGGGCGCTCACCACCCGAGTCGATCCGGCACGCGATACGCTGCTGGTGGAAAACACCCCGATCGATTACCTCGACTTCGCCAGCCCGGTGTCCGGGCTCGGCAGCAAGATGGGCATCGACGCCACCAACAAATGGCCGGGCGAAACCACACGCGAATGGGGCACGCCGATCGTGATGGACGCGACGGTCAAGGCGCGCGTCGACGCGCTGTGGGGCGAACTGGGCTTGTAAAATTCGGGCGCCCGGCTTCGCCGCTACCAAGGAAACCCATGACACATCGAAGAAATAGCGCCCTTGGCCTGCTGCCGGCCGCCCTGTTGTTGATCGCTGCCCAGGCCCACTCGGCGCCGGCCGAGCCGCTGGACCGCATCAGCGGCAGCGTGACCTACCGTGAACGCATCGCGCTGCCGGAGGACGTCACGCTGGCGGTCGAGTTGCTGGATATCTCGAAGCAGGACGTCAAGGCTGAACGCTTGGCACAGCTGACTTTGCCGGTCGGCAGCCAGCAGGTGCCGCTGGCGTTCGAGTTGCCGTTTTACCCGGCCGCCGTCCAGCCCGCGCATCGCTATACCCTGCGTGCCACGCTGAGCAGCGGCGGCGAACTGTTGTTCACGACGGCGCAGCAGGTTCCGGTGCTCACGCACGGCGCGGCCAAACAGGCGCAACTGGTGTTGCAGCAGGTGCAGCAGAAGTCCAGCGCCGCACTGGAAAACACCTACTGGAAACTGATCGAGGTAGACGGCCGCCCCGCGCAAACGTTGCCCGGCGAGCGCGAAGCCCACCTCCTGCTGCTCGACGGCCACGCCAGCGGCAGCAGCGGCTGCAACAAGCTGATGGGCAGTTACACCCACGCCGCACCCAGCACCCTGCACATCGGGCCGCTGGCCAGCACGCGCATGGCCTGTCCGCCCGGGATGATGGCGCAGGAGACGGCACTCGTCACCGCATTCGAGCGCGCCACCCGTTACCGCATCGCGGGCGAGACGCTGTCCTTGCTGGATGGCGACACCGTGCTGGCGCGCTACGAAGCGCGTTATTTCAAGTGAGCCACGCCTGCAGCGTGGCTCTTAACTGGTTTTCCTGAACCGGCAAAACCAGCGCAGCGTCGATGCGCAGACGGGCGCTGACTTTATCGAGCACCGCCTGATGGGCCGCTTCGTAAAAAACCAGGACGCGGGTGTTGGGCGCGCTC
>JBAVFD010000206.1:0-10218 GCA_049588075.1 Thiobacillus sp. | reverse complement strand
CCAATCAGGCGAACGTGGTTGTTGGGGTTGGCCTTGCGGCAGGCTTCGGCTTCGGCCAGCACGCGGTCGACGTCGGTTTCACCGAACATCGGCAGCTTCCACATGTACCAGTAGGAGTCCATCAGGTGCTCGGGCTCGGTGTGCTCGATCGCCGGGTTCCAGCCTTTCTTCACCAGGTACTCGACCTGCTTCTTGATGTTTGCCGCGTCCATCGCGGGCAGGTAGGAGAAGGTCTCGAATTTGCGGCTGGCGGGATCGCTCAGGCGGCTTTTGTAATCCATCACTTCAGACATTTCATTTCCTTTCAATTCGGGTTCTGGATCCCGGATCGCGCAGCGTGCGCATCCGGGATGACCTTGCTACGACGTCGCAGATTACTTGTGCGCAACGTCCAGCTTGTCGACGGTGTCGAATTCGAACTTGATCTCTTTCCACGTTTCCATGGCGATCTTCAGTTCGGGGCTGTTCGCGGCAGCAGCAGTCAGGATGTCCTTGCCTTCTTTTTCGATGGCACGGCCCTGGTTGCGGGCTTCCACACAGGCTTCCAGCGCGACGCGGTTGGCGGCGGCGCCAGCGGCGTTGCCCCAAGGGTGGCCCAGCGTACCGCCACCGAACTGCAGCACGGAGTCGTCGCCGAAGATGCTGACCAGCGCGGGCATGTGCCACACGTGGATGCCGCCGGACGCAACCGGGATCACGCCGGGCATGGAGCCCCAGTCCTGATCGAAGAACAGGCCGCGGCTGCGGTCTTCCTTGATGAACTCGTCACGCATGGTGTCGATCCAGCCCAGGGTCGCTTCGCGGTCGCCTTCCAGCTTGCCGACGACGGTACCGGAGTGCAGGTGGTCACCACCCGACAGGCGCAGCACCTTGGTCAGCACGCGGAAGTGAATACCGTGGTGCGGGTTGCGGTCGAGCACGGCGTGCATGGCGCGGTGGATGTGCAGCAGCATGCCGTTGTCGCGACACCAGTTGGCCAGACCCGTGTTGGCGGTCAGGCCACCGGTCAGGTAGTCGTGCATGATGATCGGTGCGCCGATTTCCTTGGCGAACTCGGCACGCTTGTACATCTCTTCCGGGGTCGGCGCGGTCACGTTCAGGTAGTGGCCCTTGCGCTCGCCGGTCTCGCGCTCGGCCTTCAGGGTCGCTTCGTGAACGAAGGCGAAACGGTCACGCCAACGCATGAAGGGCTGGCTGTTGACGTTCTCGTCGTCCTTGGTGAAGTCCAGACCGCCGCGCAGGCATTCGTACACGGCACGGCCGTAGTTCTTGGCGGACAGACCCAGCTTCGGCTTGATGGTGCAGCCCAGCAGCGGACGGCCGTACTTGTTCATGCGGTCGCGTTCCACCTGGATGCCGGCGGGCGGACCGCCGCAGGTCTTCACGTAGGCGATCGGGAAGCGCACGTCTTCCAGACGCAGGGCGCGCAGGGCCTTGAAGCCGAACACGTTGCCGACCAGCGAGGTCAGCACGTTGACGACCGAGCCTTCTTCGAACAGGTCGATCGGGTAGGCAACAAAGGCGTAGAAGCAGGTGTCGTCGCCGGGCACGTCTTCGATGCGGTAGGCGCGGCCCTTGTAGTAGTCCAGGTCGGTCAGCAGGTCGGTCCACACCGTGGTCCAGGTGCCGGTCGACGATTCGGCAGCCACCGCAGCGGCGACTTCTTCGCGATCCACGCCCGGCTGCGGGGTGATCTTGAAGCAGGCCAGGATGTCGGTATCCAGCGGGGTGTAATCCGGGGTCCAATAGGTCTGGCGATACTCTTTCACGCCAGCGTTATAGGTTTTAACAGCCATGATTTCCTCCTACAGAAAGGGGTCGGGTTTCCGTGTAATGCCCCAGCGGCCTGACACGATGGGACGCATATTGCAGGAGTTAAATCATCAATAACAGTCGATATTTTCTATTGTTAGGATAGACTTTAATCTATGTTTGTATTGGAGCCGTAACCTTACCATGCGCCAGCACACCACCTTCCGCCAGCTGGAAATCTTCGAGGCCATCGCCCGCCTGGGCAGCTTCACCCGGGCTTCCGAAGAGCTGTTTCTCACCCAGCCCACCGTGTCGATGCAGATCAAGAAGCTCACCGACACCATCGGCGTGCCACTGATCGAACAGGTCGGCAAGAAAATCCACCTCACCCCCGACGGCCGGCAACTGGCGCAGGCCACCCGCGAAGTCTTCGACATCATGGATCACTACATGATGTCGGTGGCCGAACGGCAGGGGCTGAAGCAGGGGAAACTGAGCCTGATGGCGATCACCACCGCCTCGTATTTTGCGCCGCGCCTGCTGGGCGAATTCGCCAAGCTGTATCCGGGCATCGACGTCAGCCTGCGCGTCACCAACAAGGAGCAGGTGCTGGCCAGCATGGCCGACAACCTCGACGACCTCTACTTCGTCGGCCAGCCGCCGGAAGACATCGACGTCGTCGCCACCCCGATCATGGACAACCCCATCATCGTGCTCGCCGCACCGGATCACCCGCTGGCCGGCAAGAAGAAAATTTCGCTGCAACGCATCGCGCAGGAATCGTGGCTGATGCGCGAAAAAGGTTCCGGCACCCGCAACGCAATCGAGCGGCGCTTTGCCGAACACGATCTCAACATCCACCCGCGCCTGGAACTGGGCAGCAACGAAGCCATCAAGCAGGCCATCCTCGCCGGCCTCGGCATCTCCGCCCTCTCCCGTCACGCCCTCACCCTCAACGCGCCCGGCCAGTTCGCCGTGCTCGACGTCGAAGGCTTCCCCATCCTGCGCCACTGGTATGCCGTGTATCCGGCGGGGCGGCAGCTGTCGGTGGTGGCGCGGGCGTTTCTGGATTATCTGCTGGGGCGGGGGGATGCGGCACCTGCTGCAACAGGCAAGAAGAAAGCTTGAACGGGGCGCTGGCGCTGCGCTTTTCATCTAGCCGAACAAGCAGGTAAGCTTGATCATCGGCTTAAGTGGAATAACGATATGACACATTCTTGCCGCGATGTCGTGGTGCTGGGTGCTGGACTGACTGGCGCAGGCATTGCGCTGGAACTGGCAAGACAAGGCGTCGACGTCGTCCTGGTGGACCAGGACGAAATCCCGCTCAACCGGGCGAGCCTGCGCAACGAGGGCAAGATCCACCTTGGCTTCATCTACGCCAAGGACACCAGCCTGGATACGGCCAGGATGCAGCTGGACGGTGCCCTGCGGTTCCGCCCGCTGTTGTCCCGCTGGATCGGCGACAAGGCAGACCAGCTCCGGCTTTCCACGCCCTTCGTTTATCTGGTTGCGAATGACTCGCTGTCCACGCCGACGCAGCTGGCACAGCACTATGACGCCGTCGATGCCGCCTATCGGCAGGCCCTGGCAGAGGACAAGGCACTGGATTATCTGGGCCTGCGGCCGGACCACCTCTACCATTCGCTAGACTTGGCCAAGCTGTCGTCTTACTTGGATCCTCGTCACTTCAGCGCCGCCTTCCATACCGAGGAACGCGCCATCGATACCGAGCAACTGGCACAACTACTGCGAGCGGCCATCGCGGAATCACCGCGCATCCGCTTTCTGCCGCGGCACAAGGTGCAGGCGGTCGAACGCCGCAACGGCCACTTCAGCATCGAAGGCGACAGCCCGGAGGGCGCATGGAAGCTGGATGCCGAACAGGTGGTCAACGCCCTGTGGGACGGCCGCTTCGCGGTGGACCAGAGTGTCGGCCTGCCCAACCCGCCGGGCTGGTTGCATCGGATGAAATACCGCGTCATCGCCCGTGTACCCGACGCCCTGCGCCATGCGCCCTCGATCACCGGCGTGCTGGGCCCCTACGGCGACATCGTCATCCGGCCGGACGGTACCGCCTACCTGTCCTGGTATCCCATCGGCATGAAAGGCTGGAGTCACGATGTTTCGCCACCGGCCGACTGGGATGCGCCCTGCCGGGGAGAACTGCCTGATTCTGAAGCGGCCCGGATAGCGGAAGAGATCATCGGTTCGCTGGCAAAGTGGTATCCGCCGATTCGCGATGTAGAACCCATCCTGGTTGATGCCGGCGCCATCGTCGCCTATGGCAAGACCGACGTCGACGACAGCAACAGCGAACTGCACGACCGCACCCGTATCGGTGTCTTTTCCAGCGCGGGCTATCACAGTGTCGATCCGGGCAAACTCACCACGGCGCCGTTGTTCGCCATGCAGGCCGCCGAGCGCGTGCTGGCCGGGATCGGCCAACCGTGACCGGGATGACGGCTCCACTTCCGCGCGTCGTCGCCTGCATGCCCACATGGAACGCCGAACACTTCATCGAACAGACGCTGGATTCGTTGGCCGCCCAGACTTATCCCAATCTGCACATCCTGATCTCGGACGATGCCTCCACGGACGCGACCCGCGCGATCTGCCAGCGCTTCGCTGAACGGCATGGCAACTGCGAATACCACCGCCAGTCCAACAACCTGGGCTGGATCGGCAACGTCAACGCCCTGTTCAAGCTGGCTCAAGGCGACTACCTGTTCTTCGCTTTCCATGACGACCCGATGGAACCGCGCTATGTGGAACAACTGGTGGACGCCCTGCAACGCAACCCCGCGGCCATCCTGGCCTACACCGATATCCACGTCGGCAACACGCAACTCAGCTACACCGAGGTGGAGGGCGTCAGCGACCGCTTCGAGCGCGCGCGGCGCATCATCCACAAGACCGGCCACTGGTGGATCCCCAACCGCGGGCTGTTTCGCGCCAAGGCCGTTGAACTGACCGGCGGCATGCGACGCCACCTCGGCGGCGAATACTCGGCCGACTGGCCCTGGCTGCTGCACCTGTCCCTGCTGGGTGAATTCGTGCGGGTAGCGGAACCCCTGGTCACCAAGGTGTTTCGCGATAATGGCGTGTCGACGCAGTGGAACCGCAACCTGTCACGCCGGAAATCCACCGCTGTCATCCTCGCCTGTGCACGCGTGATCCGATCCACCCAGTTGCCATTCATGGAAGAGGTCCGTCTGCAGATCGAATTGCTGAGATTTTTCATGAACAAGCTGACAGGGCGCTGTTAACGCTGAGCGACACCCCTCGCCAGCCCGTGCCCCGCCAAACCCGTGAGTCACGCCCCCGCTCTCCAAGGATCTGCCCACCATGCCCCACCTCACCCTCGTCATCGGCAACAAGAACTACTCGTCCTGGTCGCTGCGGCCCTGGCTGGTGCTGCGCCAGGCGGGCATTCCCTTCGAGGAGGTGCGCATTCCGCTGTATCGGCCCGAGTCGGCCGCAGCACTGGCGGCTTGGTCGCCTTCGGGCAAGGTGCCGGCGCTGCATGATGCAGACATCCGGGTGTGGGATTCGCTGGCGATCTGCGAATACCTTGCCGAGCGTTTTCCCGAACACCACCTGTGGCCGGCCGACGCGGCGGCGCGGGCGGTGGCGCGCTCGGTAAGCGCGGAGATGCATGCGGGCTTCGATGCGCTGCGCCAGAACATGGTGATGAACATTCGCGGCCGCTATCCGGACAAGGGGCGCACGCCGGAATGCCTGGCGGATATCGAGCGCATCCTGGCGATCTGGACGGATTGCCGCGCCCGCTTCGGCAGTGGCGGCGATTTTCTGTTCGGCCGCTTCGGCATCGCCGATGCGATGTTTGCGCCGGTGGTGCTGCGCTTCCAGACCTATGGGCTTGCGCTGGCGGGCGCAGCGCGCGACTATGCCGACGCGATACTGGCGCTGCCGGCGCTGCAGGCCTGGGTGGCAGATGCGGAGGTGGAAGCCGAGCGCATCGAGAAGTTCGATCTCCACGAATGAGGCAGTGCCCAGAAAATAACAGGTCATGAAACGCATCACGCCCGGCGGCTGGAAAACTTTTCGTTTATTTGCGCTTTTGTTTTTGTTTATTGCGTCGCTCGCCTTGCTTGCCTATGGTTTGCGCGATGAACTGTTGACCGTGGTTGGGTGGGTGGGCGAGACGATACGGGAAGCGCCTGTCTGGGGTGCCATCGTTTTCTTTTTTGCCTCGGCCTGTTCGGTATTGTTTCTTTTCCTCTCCAGCGTGCTGCTGGTCCCTTCGGCCGTTCTGGCCTGGGGGAAGTGGCTGACCTTTTTTCTTCTCTCGGTGGGCTGGTTGTGTGGATGGATGGTGACTTATGCCATCGGCAGATTTTTTCGCGATCGTGCGTTTGTCGAAAGAAAGCTGAACGATCAACACATCGACAATTCCCTCTTCCTGTCGGGAAAACTCCCTTTTTCGTTCGTGCTGATCGTTGTCAGCTCGCTTCCAGCCGAGATCACCGGGTATGCCCTGGGGGCCGTGCGCTATCCATTCTGGTCATTCTTGCTGGCTTTGGCCCTTGTGGAAATTCCGTTTGCCTTCCTCCTCGTATTTATCGGCGAGTCGTTCTTTCTTGATAATGCCGGCCTGCTCATCGGTCTCCTGGTTCTCCTGCTTGGCATCCTTGCATGGGAAGTTAAAAACGCCCGTCGCATGAGACATCCTTCATAAAAGCCATTGCCCCGCAGACACGGTGGCCAAGACCGACGGCGTGGCGCTGAAGGGAGCGGCGCGCGACTATGACGACGCGATTCCGGCGCTGCCCGCGCTGCAGGCCCGGGCGGCGGATGCGGAGGCGGAAACCGGGCGCATCGAGAAATTCGATCTCCACGAACAAAAAAAAGAAAGAGGCAGGGTTTCAAGATTTGCGTCGATAGGGCGATAATCAGTGCGGCGTTTCTGGTAGCTGCGCCTATTTACGGATTGGCCAGAGCCGCATGAACGTTTTTGTGCACCTCTTTTTCACAACCAACGTAAGGAATATCCATGAACAAATCCGAATTGATCGACGTGGCAGCATCTGAAGCGGACATCAGCAAGGCCGCCGCCGGCAGAGCGCTCGACGCCATCCTCGACGCAGTCGTCAAAGCCGTGGCAAAGGGTGATTCCGTCACGCTCGTCGGCTTCGGCACCTTCAAGTCCAGCAAGCGCGCCGCCCGTACCGGTCGCAACCCGCAGACCGGCGCGGAACTCAAGATCGCGGCTACGACCGTGCCGCGCTTCACGGCCGGTGCCGGCTTCAAGGCTGCCGTCGCAGGAAAGAAAGCCGCCAAGAAGAAGTAATGCAGTAATAGCCGGGCGTGGCGTGCCCCAAGGGGTGCCATGCCCGCGCATCAGCACAGTATCAGACCATACCGCTTGCCGAAGACGGGCAACGCGTCAACACGTCACCCTTATTTGAATGTCGCGATGGGACGCCGGGACCACTATCACGTCTATGTGATCGAACTGTCGAAAGACGTTTTATACGAAGGCCGGTTCAGGAAAGCCAACCCCGGTTACGTCACGGGCAAGCCATGCGTTTACGTCGGCATGACGGGACTGGATCCCGACGTGCGCTTCGACAAGCACAAGGCCGGCATCCAGTCCAATCGCTTCGTCAAGCAATTCGGCCTGCGCTTGTTGCCCGAGCTGTACGAGCTTTACAACCCGCTGCCCTATGACGCCGCGCGCGACCTGGAGGTGGAACTGGCGATTGATTTCCGCGAAGCCGGCTACGGGGTCTGGCAGGCATGAGCAGGATGGCGCCGCTGAAAAAACCCAGCTGCCAACTCCTTGCTTGCTGCCAGCCAAAAGGCCCTGCTTCGCGGTTTTTTTCTGGCCCAGGCGACAGCAGTAATCCTTGAGAAGCTGAACGCGATGTTGCGCCTGCCCGGGTCTATCGGACAGATCGACAAGGCTCGCGCCTGAAGATTGGCCGGGGAAAGTTGGCGCATAATTCTGCGGAAACCCGCGCACATCACAGGGAATCACCCCAACTTTTCATGGCTGAACAGGCGGATAAACGTGACCTTGTGCCCACCAACCTAATCGGCGAACCACAGTGAACCCTGAAAATTTATTGTTCATGAGCATCCCTGCGCTGGTGGCGCTCGCGGGCGGCATTCTGGCTGCGTTTTGGCACCCCAGCAGAAATGCGCGCAGCCTGATTCAGCACTTCGCAGCCGGTGTCGTGCTTGCGGCGCTCGCCGTTGAACTGCTTCCGGAAATCTCAAGGGAGCATGCGCCGGGCCTGGTTCTGGCCGGCAGCTTCGCGCTTGGCAGCCTGTTCATGTACACGCTGAAGCTGTGGACGATGCGACTGGAACACCAGAACGCTTTATCAGGCAATGACGGCACTGGGTCGCAAGGACTCTTCGCCGCCACCTTCATCGACATTGCAATGGACGGATTCATCATCGGCGCGGGGTTCGCGGCAGGGGGTGAGACCGGTCCGATCCTGGCCATCGGCCTATCCGTCGAACTGCTCTTCCTCGGCCTTGCGCTCACCTCCGAGACGATGAAAGGATGGCGCATCGTGGCCATTTCGGGGGCGCTGGGCGCGGTTGTGCTGACGTCCTCGCTGATCGGAAACTACCTGCTCAGCGGGGCCTCTCATGCGGTCATTGGCGGCACGCTGGCCTTCAGTGCCGCGGCCCTGCTTTATCTCGTTACGGAAGAATTGCTGATAGAGGCTCACGAAACCGAGGAAAAGCCGATCTCGACGCTGGTGCTGTTTGGCGGCTTCCTCGCTTTCTGGAGCATCCAGCTTGTAGGCATCTAGCGCGCCCGCGCCCTGGCGAGCTTGGCCTTCAGCTCCGGCATGATGGCGGCGGCGGCCTTCTCGCCCTCCAGGATGGCCAGGTGGCGGCCCTCGAAATCGGTGCTGCTCACCGCTGCCGTATTCGGCCGGATCACCACGTCGGCATCCTCCAGTTCGTGGCGGCTGATGGCATGGCCCATGATGGTGAAGGTCTGCAGCAGCACGTCCAGGGTGCCGGCGAGCTTGTCCCGGCGCCTCACGTTGGAGATGTCCACGGCGATGACGAAGTCCGCGCCCATGGTGCGCGCAGACTGGGCCGGTACCGGCGAGGTGAGGCCACCGTCAACATAATCCCGGCCGCTGATCTCGACCGGCTGGAACACCCCCGGCACGGCGCTGGAGGCACGCACCGCCATGCCCGTGTTGCCCGTGCGGAAAAGCACCCTCTCGCCGCTTTGCAGATCGGTGGCCACCACGCCCAGGGGTTTGGGCAGCTTTTGTATGGTCAGGTTTTTCACCTTCTGGTTGATGAAGTCCTGCAGCGCCTCACCCTTCAACACGCCCCGGTTGGGCAGGGTCCAGTCTTCCAGCATGTTCTCTTCCATCTGCAGGGCCAGATTCTGCAGGTCGAAGCCGCTCATGCCCGAGGCGTAGAGCGCGCCCACCACGGAACCCGCGCTGGTGCCCACCACCATGTCCGGCACGATGCCCTGGGCTTCCAGCGCCTTGATCACCCCGATGTGAGCAAATCCCCGCGCCGCGCCGCCGCCCAGAACCAGAGCGACCTTGAGCGGTGCCTTATGTACCGGGACGGGCGGCACCGGCGCCGGGGGTGGGGCCGCACATGCGGAAAGCAGGGCGGCGAGCAGGAACATGGTCAGACGGCGCATGAAAAATCGATCTCGGGTTGGCAGCGGACTATGGACGGGCGATCGAGCCGGCAGGTTCAATTCAGTCGTGCTGAGCGGTCAGGCATTCTGCCGGCGAATGCCGGATTAAACCGCGATTATCCATTAGACAAAACTGCGTCGTTCCGGCTTGCGCCGGAATGACGGGCTCATGGATTATTTGGTGAGCGCCATGAACAGCTGCGGCAGCCGCTCTGGCAGCCGCTCGATGTGGTCGATGACGGTGAACTGGCGGCCGAAGATGTCGCCGACGTATTCGTCGGCCTTGGGGTCGAGGCTGATGCAGTAGGAAAAGATGCCATCCTGGTCGAGTTCCTTCACCGCCTGGCGGGCGTCCTCGATCAGCAGGCGCTCGTCGTGGGCATCGACGTCGGACGGCTTGCCGTCGGTGAGGATGAGCATCAGCTTCTTGTCGGCGGAACGCGCGCCGAGGTAATGCGCGGCGTGGCGCATCGCCGCGCCCATGCGGGTCGAGTAGCCCGCCTCCATCGCGGCCAGCCGCGCCTTCACCTCGTCGTTGAAGTGCTCGCCGTAGCCCTTGATGTGCAGGTAGCGCACGTCGTGGCGGGTATTGGAATGGAAGCCGGCGATGGCAAACGAGTCGCCGAGTTTTTCGATCGCCCAGGCCAGCAGCGAGACGGCTTCCTGGCTCAGTTCGAGTATGGTCTGGTCGCTGCCCGCTGCCTTTTCGTTGAGCGATTCAGACAGGTCGAGCAGCAGCATCACCGCGATGTCGCGGCCGTCAGTGCGGTGGCTCATGTTAATGCGCGGGTCGGGTGTGGCAC
>JBAVFD010000205.1:0-10518 GCA_049588075.1 Thiobacillus sp. | reverse complement strand
CTGCAACTCGGCTTGCAGCAATCGGCCGCGCCACACCCGCGCAGCATCGAGTCCGCCTTGCGCATGTGCCGTGACATGCCATTCAGGCAGCCGCGCGTCCAGCGCGATCGTGTGGGCGCTGCGCCGCCCCTGCACCTCGACGCGGGCAGATGGAAGCGTCTGCCCGCCCAGCGCCAGCCCGTTCCCCAGCAGTTCGCCGTTGAACGCACCGCTGGCGGATGCCTGCATGTCGAGCTGCAGTTGCAAACTGTCGGCTGCAATGCCGCCGGGCAGCCGCAGCCCGTGCGCTTGCGCATTCATCTTGGTCTGCGGTTGCGCGGGAGTGCCGGACAGGCTGCCTTCACTCTCCAGTTGCCCGGCCAGTGCCACCCCCAGATAGCGCGTTCCCAGCCGCGCCAGCCGATCGAGTGCCGGCGCGTGGATCTTCCAGTTCGCCTGCACCTTCGATTTTGCATAATCGCCGCGCAGCCATACCGTGTTGCCCGCCAGGTTCACGTCCACCTCGGTGTCATACAAACGGCCCGCAGCGAGGTTCACCCGGCCTTTACCCACCACCGGATGGCCTTCAAGTTCACCCGGCGGCAACTCGAATCCCGCTTGGATGCTGAAGCCCGGCATCAGCGCGCCCGTGACTTGCCCACGCGCATTGAGGCGCGCTTGCGGGAACGCGCCGAAGCGCGCCGGGTTGAAACGCGCCACATCGAATTGGGCGGCAAACGCCCGCTTGTCCGTCAGGCTCAGCCTACCCGAGGCTGTTACATGGCCGCCATGCTTGCCGCTCAAATCGAGCGTCTCCACCACCAGTTTTTCCGCATCGTGCGTCAGCACGAACTGGCCCTGGCCATAATTTCCATCCACCCTGGCATGCAGGCGCTGGCGCAGCGCATCGCCGCTCAACTGCAAGGCGGTGCGGATGCTGCTGGTGTACAGACTGTCATGCAGACCCGCCAGATTCAGGCGATCGCTGGCGAGGTTCAGCGCAAATTTGCCGTCGCGCCATTGCCCGTCGCCCGCCAGACGACCCGCCGCACCCAGATCAATTTCCAGCGCGCTGAAATCGGCGTGTCTGGCATCACCCAGCACCGCGCCGGCAAGCGCAACCAGCGGCATGCGGCCCTTATCGAACTTGCCCGCGTCCGCATTGTTCAAACTGAAGGTGCCCAGCAGCCGCTTGCCGGGTTGCTGCTCGAAGACGCCGGAAAACGCCAGGCGGGCGGTGGGCGCGCCGTCCGCCCACTGCGCCGGATCGATGCCCTGCCCTGCCACCAGCAGGCGCGGCAACACCCGGTCGGCAAACGGCGCGACTTCACCTGACGCCATCACTCTCATGCCCTTGGCGCTTGCCTCCAGTTTGAACTGAACCGCATCCAGCCGACCCTGCAGGTCGAGCGCGGCATTGACCGGCAGCGGCTCTCTGCTGGCTGCATCGAGATGGCCGCTCAGGGCAAACGGCGCGTCCTGGCCGATGTTCGCCCGTCCGCGCACGCTCGCCCAGGGTGAAACAAACGAGTCGAGCTGCAGCCGCCAGACATTCTGTACGCCCGCCACCCCCAGACGAATATCCGTGAAGCTCAGGGTCTGCCCCGCGTCGCGGATGTCGAGCCGCGCCAGGTCGATGCGTGCCGGGCCGAACTCCAGCCCCAGCGGCAGACGCAGGCTACTTGGGACCAGCGTGGGCTCTGCGCTGGGTTTCAGGATATCCACCTCGACCCGCTGCACGGTGAGTTGCCGGATATCCAGGCGGCGATGCCATAGCGCGCGCGGCTGCCAGTCCAGGCGCGCATGCTCGACCCGGATCCGCCTGGTGTCGCTGGTGATGTCCAGCTGCCGCACCGCAAGCTGCGGGCTGAGCAGATGGCCTTCGACGCCTTCGATTGTCAGCCTGCCCTGGCTCAGCACCGACAGCTCGCTGGTCAGCCAGCGAAAGCCGTTCGCCGTGGCGAGCAGCCAGGCCAGCCCGCCGAGCAGGATCAGCAGCAGCGTCACGCCGCCGGACAGGCTCCACAGCAGGCGCTTCAAAACGCCACCCCCAGCTCGAATTGCAGCAGCACATTGCCGGTTTTTTCACCGTAGGCGACATCGACATTGATCGGGCCAATCGGCGATTTGTAACGCACGCCCACCCCGGAGCCGACTGCCGGGACCAGCGCATCGAAACTGTCCGCCGCATCGCCGGCGTCGACAAACAGCGCCGCCCCCCAGGTGGGGGTAAAGAAATAGTTGTATTCCACGCTGACCGTCGCCAGATTGCGCACCGACGCCACCCCGCCCGGCAGATCCAGACCGAGGCTCTGGTAGTGATAGCCGCGCACCGAGTTTTCACCGCCGGCGCGAAACAGGAAGCCGGTGGGAATGCCTTCTCGATGATCCGCGATCACCGCGCCCAACTCGCCGCGCAGGACCAGCCGGCCGTTGTCGCCCAGCTTGAAAAACTCGGAATGCCGGCCATACAAGCGCACAAAACTGGTTTCCGACAGCAGCGCCTCCGACGCCACCCCCACCTGCAAAGTGGTGAGATGGCCACGCACCGGATAAAACGCCCGGCCATCGGTACGGTGCGTCCACGCATAGCCAAGAACGAGCGCCTTGTTCTCCGCGGTCGGCGCCGTGCCCACCGTCTGGTTCTCGAACTGGTACTGCAGCGACAGCGTGGCATCGATGCGGTCACGTTTGCGATTGCGGCTCAGTACCGTTTTCCAGGTGTCGGTTTTCTGGCCCTCGATCTCTTCCTGCAGGTACGACACCGACGCCCGGTTTTCGTAGCCCTTGGCGTCGCGCGGCCAGGCCAGCTCGACCAGCGCCGAACTTTCCAGGTTCTCCAGCTTGAGTTCCAGCTTCAGGCGCTCACCCGAATCGAAAATATTGCGGTGCAGATACGTGGTCTGCACCCGCGCGCCGGTGTCGGTACTGTAGCCCACGCCGAAACTCAACTGCTTTTCCTTGCGCTCGGCCACCGTCACCAGAATGGGGGCCGCCGCCGCCAAGGCGGGATCGGGCTCGACCCGCACGATCACCTGCGAAAAATAACCGCTGGCATCCAGTGCCTGCTGGTAGTCCTGCAACTGCTGCTGGCGAAAAGGCTCGCCGGGCGCAGTCGGATTAAGCGCTTCGATCACGCTGGCCGGATAACGCTCGTTGCCGCTGATTTGCACCGGGCCGTAGAAAAACGCCGGGCCGCTGTCGATGACGAGGGAAAGTGTGGCACGTTGCGTCGCCGGATCGACTTTTGCCTCGCTGGTCGCCAGGCGCGCCGCCAGATAGCTCACCCGCAACAGCGGCCGCAGCGCCGTATTTTTCGCCGCCTCCCAGTCCGCCTGGCGAAACGGCATCCCTGGTTTCAGCGCAAAGTCACGCTCGATGCGCTCGCGCAGACGCGTGTTGCGCTGGCTTGATTGATCCGGGCCGGAATCCGCCTGGCGTCCCTCGACCAGCGCGCCCTCGAAACGGATATTGACCGCATCGATCAAGGTTCGCGGCCCCGCCACCACGTCGTACCGTACAACCTGGTCGGCCCCCGTGCCCGTGATGGCCGAGCTGATCTGCGGAGAAAAATAGCCTTCAGTCGCCAGCAACTCATGTGCCGTTTGCAGACTCGCCTGCTGCAAGCGCAGCAGTTCCTCCTCCGTCAGCGCCTCGCCCAGGCGCACCGCACGTGCGGTCTCCAGATACTGCTCCAGCATCGGCCTCAACTCCTTCGGCGCATTCACCTGCACCTCCAGCGCGTGTGCAGCGCCTGGCAGCAGTCCGATCAGGGACAGGAATACGAGAGGAGGAAGAAAAAGGCGCAAGTGCGGTGGGGTAAGCGTAGCAATTGCGCGATTCTAGGCGAGAACCGGCCCGGCCCCCATAAGCCTGCACAAAGTTGCGGTCGAGCAGACAGCCATGCAGCGAGCGTTTCCGGGTAGCGCTCACCCAACCGAAAAGCATACAACCGCAAGCCATTGCATTGACTCACGCGATGACCTGACACCCCGCCCTGTTGCCGGAATGTGCCGGATAACTGGTTAACGCATACAGAAAAAACGCCCCGTCGGGGCGTTTTTTCTGCATCGCTCACACTTGCGGATGCGCCCGTTCCAGCTTGGAGTCGAGCTTGTTCAGCGCGTGCAGATACGCCTTGGCCGAGGCGACGACGATATCGGTGTCGGCGCCCTGGCCATTGACGACGCGGCCGTCCTTGGCCAAACGCACCGTCACTTCACCCTGCGCATCGGTGCCACTGGTGATGTTGTTGACGGAGTAAAGCAACAGGTCGGTGCCGCTGGCGACGACGGATTCGAGTGCCTTGAAGGCAGCGTCGACCGGCCCGGAGCCATCGCCGTTCGCCTGTTTTTCAGCACCGTTGTCGGTGAAGACGAGCTGTGCGTGCGGAATTTCGCCGGTCTCGGAGCAGACCTTCATCGACACCAGCTTGTAACGTTCGTGCTCGGCGGCATAGCCTTCGTTGCTGACCAGTGCCTGCAAATCTTCGTCGAAAATTTCACGCTTCTTGTCAGCGAGTTCCTTGAAGCGACCGAAGGCGGCATTGAGCGCTTCTTCGCTATCGAGCACGATGCCCAGCTCGGCGAGCTTGGTTTTGAAGGCATTGCGGCCAGAGAGTTTGCCCAGGGTCAGACGATTTGCATTCCAGCCGACGTCTTCGGCACGCATGATTTCGTAGGTCTCGCGGTGCTTCAGCACGCCGTCCTGGTGGATGCCGGATTCATGGGCGAAGGCGTTGGCGCCGACAATGGCCTTGTTCGGCTGCACCGGGTAGCCGGTAATGGTGGAGACGAGTTTGGATGCCGGCACGATCTGGGTGGCGTCGATGCGCGTATCGCACATGAAGACGTCGCGGCGGGTACGCACCGCCATCACGATTTCTTCCAGCGAGGCATTCCCCGCACGTTCGCCGAGACCGTTGATGGTGCACTCGACCTGGCGCGCGCCGTTCATCACCGCGGCGAGCGAGTTGGCGACCGCCATGCCGAGGTCGTTGTGGCAGTGGGTCGACCAGATCACCTTGCCGGAATCAGGCACACGCTCGATCAGCTGTTTCATGCGCTCGCCCCACAAGGCCGGAATGCTGTAGCCGACGGTGTCGGGCACGTTGATGGTTTTGGCGCCAGCCTTGATCACTTCGTCAAAGATGCGGACAAGGAAATCCATCTCCGAGCGCACCGCGTCTTCGGCCGAGAACTCGACATCGTCGGTGTATTCGAGCGCAAGCTTGACTGCTTTCACCGCAGCCTCGACCACCTGGTCCGGCTGCATGCGCAGCTTTTTTTCCATGTGGATCGGGCTGGTCGCAATGAAGGTGTGGATGCGCCCGGATTTGGCTGGTTTGATTGCGCCCCCTGCCGCGTGGATGTCGCGCTCGTTGGCACGTGCCAGCGAACAGACGGTCGAATCCTTGATCGTTTCTGCGATGGCGCGGATGGCGTCGGCATCGCCCGGGCTGGCCACGGCGAAGCCGGCCTCGATCACGTCGACGCCGAGCTTTTCCAGCTGGCGCGCAATGCGCAATTTCTCATCCCTGGTCATCGACGCGCCGGGGCTTTGCTCGCCGTCGCGCAAGGTGGTGTCGAAAATAAACAAACGGTCATTCATGGCAGGCTCCATGGAGGGTCGGGGTCGATGTCAAGGTGACTCGGGCCGACGCATTATAAGGGGTTGCCGCGAGAAGCTGGCGGCACGGGGCATTACGAGGGAGGGGGTTTAATATGCGCGCGCGCAGCGCAGCAGCAGGCTGCCGAACAGGACGTTCGACGGGCAGACGGGGCAGGACGGATACGACTGATTAGACATGGTCTAAATTGTATCTATTTTTCGTCGCCCGGCAAGGGGTGGGCTTTCGGCGCGGCCTTGCGGTTTCGCAGCAGCCGCAGCAGGGCGTCGAGATAACCCGACAGGCCATACAACGCGAACACGCCGAACAGCACTTCGGGCGGGCTGGTCGATACCAGGATGAAGGCCAGCACCACCAGCAGGATGACGAAGAACGGCACGCTCTTGCGCAGATTGATTTCCTTGCCGCTGTAGTAGCGGAAGTTGCTGACCATGGTGAGGCCGCCGAACAGCGCAATCCCCGCCGCCAGCCAGCGTACGTCCTGCCCCGCCACGCCATACTCAACCATCACCCAGACAAAACCCGCGATCAGCGCCGCCGCCGAGGGGCTGGGCATGCCCTGGAAAAAGCGCTTGTCCGTCACCGTGTCGAGCTGGGTGTTGAAACGCGCCAGCCGCAACGCCGCGCCCGCGCAATAGACAAAGGCGGCGATCCAGCCAAACTTGCCCAGACCTTGCAAGGCGAAGACATAAATCACCAGCGCCGGGGCGACGCCGAACGACACCATGTCGGACAGGCTGTCGTATTCGGCACCGAACGCGCTTTGCGTGTGGGTCATGCGCGCCACCCGGCCATCCAGCCCGTCAAGCACCATCGCAATGAAAATAGCCACTGCCGCGTGCTCGAAGCGCCCGTTCATCGCCTGCACCACCGCATAAAACCCGGCAAACAGCGCGCCCGTGGTGAACAGGTTCGGCAGCAGATAAATGCCGCGATCGCGCATCCGTGCGCGCATCAATTCTGGTTTGCGGTGTTGGAATTCAGGCATGGGCAGGAGCAGTTACCAGCGTGCCAATATGGTACGCCCGCCGGTCACTTTCTGACCAATCGAGACTTCGGCGCGCGCCGTCGTCGGCAGATAGATATCCACGCGCGAACCGAAGCGGATGAAACCGTAGCGCTGGCCGCGCGCCAGCTTGTCGCCGGTACGCACGTAACACAGGATGCGCCGCGCAATCAGTCCGGCAATCTGCACCGAGGTCACATCGCCGCGTGCGGTCTGAATCCACAGCGCGTTGCGTTCGTTTTCGGTGGACGCCTTGTCGAGGTCGGCGTTGACGAAGCTGCCCGGTGTGTACCAGACCCCTTTTATCTCGCCATCGACCGGGCTCTTGTTCGAGTGCACGTTGAACACGTTCATGAACACGCTGATTTTCAGCGCATCACGATCGAGATAGGCGTCGCGCACCTTTTCCACCACGACAATGCGGCCGTCGGCAGGCGAGATCACCGCGTCGGCATCGCTCGGCGGCACGCGTGCCGGGTCACGGAAAAACTGCAGGGCAAAGACTGCCCAGATCCAGAACGGGATCGACCACCAGCCGATGAGTCCGGTCGCGATCAATGCGGCCGCAAACGCCGCCAGCAAAACCAGCCAGCCCTCGCGGGCGATGAGGGGATGTGTCATAAATTCGGTCAGAGGCAAGGAGAAAGGGGTGGCGCGCAGGGTCGCACCCTGACGCCCCACCCCCTGCCCCTCACGCATTAGTTCTTCGATTGATCGACCAGCTTGTTCTTGCTGATCCAGGGCATCATCGCACGCAGCTTGGCGCCGACCACTTCAATCTGATGCTCGGCGTTGAGGCGACGACGGGCCGTCATCTCGGGGTAATTGGTGCGGCCTTCGAGGATGAACTGCTTGGCGTAGTTGCCGTTCTGGATGTTGTCCAGGCATTCCTTCATCGCGGCTTTGGATTGGGCATTGATGACCTTGGGGCCGGTCACGTACTCGCCGTATTCCGCGTTGTTCGAAATCGAGTAGTTCATGTTGGCGATGCCGCCTTCGTACATCAGGTCGACGATCAGCTTCAGTTCGTGCAGACATTCGAAGTAGGCCATTTCCGGCGCGTAGCCCGCTTCGGTCAGCGTCTCAAACCCGGCCTTCACCAGATCGACGCAGCCGCCGCACAGCACGGCCTGTTCGCCGAACAGGTCGGTCTCGGTTTCTTCGCGGAACGAGGTTTCGATCACGCCGCCCTTGGTGCCGCCGTTGGCGCAGGAATACGACAACGCGAGATCACGGGCCTTGCCGGACTTGTCCTGATACACGGCGATCAGCGACGGCACGCCGCCACCCTGGGTGTAGGTCGAGCGCACCAGATGGCCGGGGCCCTTGGGGGCGATCATCACGACGTCGAGGTCGGCGCGCGGGGTGATCTGGTTGTAATGCACGTTGAAGCCGTGGGCGAAGGCCAGCGTCGCGCCTTTTTTCAGGTTGGGTTCGACGTCGCTGTAGTACATGCCGGCCATCAGCTCGTCCGGCACCAGGATCATCACGAAATCGGCGGCCTTGACGGCATCGCCGATTTCCTTCACGTCGAGACCGGCTTTCTTGGCCTTGTCCCACGATGCGCCGCCTTTACGCAGGCCGACGGTCACTTTCACGCCAGAATCTTTCAGGTTGTTGGCATGGGCGTGGCCTTGCGAGCCGTAGCCGATGATCGCGACCTTGCGCTTCTTGATGAGGGAAAGGTCGGCGTCCTTGTCGTAAAAAACTTTCATGGTGAATTCCCGGTAAAAAATCAAACAGTGGCTAATGAAAAAATCAGACTTTGAGACTGCGCTCGCCGCGTCCGATGCCAGACGCGCCGGTGCGCACGGTTTCGATGATGAAGACGGGGTCGATCGCCTCCAGGAATGCATCCAGCTTGGAACCGGTGCCGGTCAGTTCGATGGTGTAGGTGGCGTCGGTGACGTCGATGATGCGACCGCGGAAAATGTCGGCGGTACGCTTCATTTCCTCGCGCCCGGCGCCAGCCGCCTTGACCTTGACCAGCATCAGCTCGCGCTCGATGTGGCTGCCTTCGGTCAGGTCCATCACCTTGATGACATCGACCAGCTTGTTCAGCTGTTTGGTGATCTGCTCGATGATTTCTTCCGATCCCACGGTGACGATGGTCATGCGCGACAGGGTGGCGTCTTCGGTCGGCGCGACCGTGAGCGACTCGATGTTGTAGGCACGGGCGGAAAAAAGCCCGGCGACGCGCGACAGCGCACCTGCCTCGTTTTCCATCAACAGCGAAATAATGTGGCGGCGCACCATCACAGTTCCTCCGCCAGAATCATTTCGGACAAGCCCTTGCCGCCTTCCACCATGGGGAAGACGTTTTCGGTCTGATCGGTCTGGAAGTCCATGAACACCAGACGCTCCTTCAGTGCGGGCGAAAAGGCTTCCTTCAGCGCGGCTTCGACGTCTTCGGGCTTGTCGATGCGCATGCCGACATGGCCGTAGG
Organism: Thiobacillus sp.; assembly: GCA_049588075.1. Lineage (GTDB taxonomy): Bacteria > Pseudomonadota > Gammaproteobacteria > Burkholderiales > Thiobacillaceae > Thiobacillus. The sequence goes on along the minus strand of JBAVFD010000205.1, from coordinate 1,458 downwards.
CTTCGGCCAGCTTCACGAAATCGGGCAGCGATTCCATGTAGGACTCGGCGTAGCGGCTGCCGTAGAAGAATTCCTGCCACTGCCGCACCATGCCCATGTAGCGGTTGTTGAGCGTAATGACCTTGACCGGGATGCGGTACTGCTTGCAGGTCGACAGTTCCTGGATGCACATCTGGATGCTCGATTCGCCGGTAATGCAGGCCACCTGCGCATCGGGAAAGGCAAGCTGCACGCCCATCGCATACGGCAGGCCGACGCCCATGGTGCCGAGACCGCCGGAATTGATCCAGCGGCGCGGCTTGTCGAACTTGTAATACTGCGCCGCCCACATCTGGTGCTGGCCGACGTCGGACGTCACGAAGGCGTCGCCCTTGGTCACTTCCCAGAGTTTTTCCACCACATACTGCGGTTTGATGATGCTGCCGTTGCGGTTGTACTTGAGGCAATCCTTCGAACGCCACAATTCAATCTGCGTCCACCAGGCATTCAGCGCCGCCGCGTCGGGTTTGTCCTTGGCCTGCTTCAACAAGGCGAGCAGGTCATCGAGCACGTTTTTCACGTCGCCGACGATGGGCACATCGACCTTGACCCGCTTGGAAATCGACGACGGATCGACGTCGATGTGAATGATGCGGCGCTGCTCGCGGGCGAAGTGAGTGGGGTTGCCGATCACCCGGTCGTCGAAGCGCGCGCCCACCGCGATCAGCACATCGCAATGCTGCATCGCCATGTTGGCCTCGTAGGTGCCGTGCATCCCCAGCATGCCGAGATTCTGCTTGTCGGTGGCGGGATAGCCGCCCAGACCCATCAGCGTGTTGGTGCAGGGAAATCCCAGCAAGCGGGTGAGTTCGGTCAACTGCGCTGCCGCGTCGCCCAGCACCACGCCGCCGCCAGCGTAGATCATCGGCCGCTTGGCTTCGAGCAGCATCTGCACCGCACGCTTCATCTGCCCGCTGTGGCCTTTGACCACCGGGTTGTAGGAACGCATCTCGACCGCAGCGGGATAGGCAAACTCGGCCAGATGCGCGGTCACGTCCTTGGGCACGTCGATCAGCACCGGGCCGGGACGGCCGGAAGCCGCAATGTGGAAAGCTTTCTTGAACGTCGCTGCCAGGTCTTTTACATCCTTGACCAGGAAATTGTGTTTGACGCAGGGACGGGTGATGCCGACTGCATCGACTTCCTGGAACGCATCCAGGCCGATCGCCGGGGTCGGCACCTGGCCGCTGACGACGACAATGGGGATCGAATCCATGTAGGCGGTGGCAATCCCGGTCACCGCGTTGGTGACGCCCGGACCCGAGGTCACCAGTGCCACACCGACACGACCGGTCGCGCGCGCATAGGCGTCGGCAGCGTGCACTGCCGCCTGCTCATGGCGCACCAGCACATGCTTGAATTTGTCCTGCTTGAAGATTGCGTCGTAAATATTGAGTACGGCTCCGCCGGGATAGCCGA
>JBAVFD010000204.1:0-7724 GCA_049588075.1 Thiobacillus sp. | reverse complement strand
ATAGGTTTCATATGCAGTCCTTTCAATATTGGGCGTAAGTCCGGATGGACCCGTCCCGGTTCACGAGAAAAACTTTGTAGGGATCCTTGCGGCTGCCCGCTTCCATGCCGGGCGAGCCGGCCGGCATGGCCGGCACCACCAGCCCGCGGGCGCGCGGTTTTTCCTTGAGCAGACGCCTGATCTCCCTGGCCGGGACGTGGCCCTCGACCAGGTAGCCGTCGATCTCAGCGGTATGGCAGGAGCCGTAACCGGATGGCACGTCGAGGCGAACCTTGTGCTGAACGACGTCGTCCGTATCATGGCTTCTGACGGCGAAGCCATTCGCCTTGAGGTGATCGATCCACTTGTTGCAGCACCCGCAAGTCGGACTCTTGTAGACATCGATCGCCGGAGTTGCTGGAGCGGCCCAGGACACTTGGGCAAGACCAACGGCAAGAAGACTGGCAACAACACTTTTCATACGAGCGTTTCTCCAAGAATAAAATTCAGTATGGAATGCGGTTCGCACATCAACCTGACAGATGGATTACATTTGTGTCATTTTCAATCAATGAGAAACGGGATGTTCCATGCTTGAAAACAGTGCTGGGCATGAAGAGCTTTGCTTTGGCTGCGTGTACTACCCGCCGAACCTGCCGCCCCATGCTTACCCCCCGGAGGACTGGGAGATACTGCAGGCGCGGCAGTGTTCGTTCGAACACAAGCCAGGCGATACCGACTGCATGGCAACGCGGAAAACCAGTTGCAGTCTGGTCGACCTGGAGACCTTGAAGCGCCGGCCGGATTAGGGTCGGCCCTCCCGATGTTCAGGGCCGCCATCCGGCCCATCGGTGGGCGATAGCGCCGGATCTTCAAGCCATCACTTGACCTTCACTTTGCCGACCATGCCTGCCTCCATATGGCCAGGCGACAGGCAGGCGAAATCGACGGTACCGGGCTTGTCGAACTGCCAGACGATGTCCCCGCGCTGGCCGGGTTTCAGCGTGGCCATGTTTGGCTCGTCATGTTCCATGCCGGGCATCTTGCGCATCAATTCGGCGTGCTCCTTGAGCTCGTCCATGCTGCCAATCACCATTTCATGCTGGATCTTGCCGCTGTTCCTGACGAGGAAGCGGACGGTTTCGCCGGCCTTGACGCTGATTTTGTCCGGTGTGTAGCGCATGGAGTCGTCCATGGTGACTTCGATGGTGCGGCTGACCTTGGCCGGGTCGCCGGGCTTGCCCGCCATCGATGCATGCTCGTCATTCTGCATGCCGGCCATGTCATGGCCTTGCATGCCATGGCCGCCGGCGTGGTCTCCCGTCGCCCACGCAATAGCCGGCAGCGCACCAAGCATCAGGATTGAAAGGGTCTTTTTCATACGAGTCTCTCCAGTAAGGTCAAGTGGACAATCAAAATCCCGTTTCGCCAGGCGCACGGGGTATATCAGAACCAGAAACGCACGCCGGCAACCCACTGCGTCACGCCGGCATCCTCACCGTCGGAACGAGCCAGATCGGCGGTCTCGCCGAACTTGCTGACTCGTTCAACGCCGATATACGGTGCGAATTGACGCGTGAACTCATACCGCAGGCGCAAGCCGGCCGCAGCATCGGATAAACCGCTTCCAATACCCCGCGCCTCATCGCTTTTGCCGTACAGGTTGACTTCGATACGGGGTTGCAGAATGAGTTTCTGCGTAAACAGCAACTCGTACTCCGCGCTCAGACGTAACGCGGTTCTACCCTCGGTTCCCACATAGGCGGTCGCGTCGACTTCGAACCAGTAGGGTGCGAGGCCCTGTACGCCGAAGGCCAGCCATCCGCGGTCCGGCCCCACGCCGCTGTCGTAACGCGCGCCCAGTTGCGTATCCCAGTAGGTGGCGATGGCATGCCCCCACAGCAGTTCGGTCCTGGCATCCTGCAGTTTTCCTTGGGCGACCTCGCCCTCGGCCTTGACGACCAGGCGATCGAAATCGCGGCCGAACCAGGCCTGCGCGTCGTAAGCCGTGGCGTCGCCCTCACTGGCATACTGCCGCTCCAGTCGATCGACGAGCAGCGAGCCGAAGGTTTGTTCGTCGGCCATGCGTAGTTGGCGCGGCCCGGGAAGCGCGTAGGCCCCCGAGTCGAGCGTATAGCCTCCCGAATAGGCATGCGGGTCGCGCGCATCCGGCGGGGCGGAGCCGCCCTGCATGTCCATGGCACTCATGTTCGTGCCGCTACCCTGATTCATGTTGCTCATATCCTGCCCGGTGTCTTGCGCCCTACCGGCCTGGCCGCCCTGCTCCATCCCCGGCATCGACTTCATCGCCCCGGCCGGCTCCTGCGCCCAGGCGGGAGCCAGCCCGAGCGCCAGCACCGCTACGGCAAGCCTATGCACCCGTTTGTTCGTCATGGTTTCGTTCTCCGTCGTTCGTTCGGGCCGCGTCATGCCACCACCACTTCGCGGAACATGCCCGCGTCCATGTGCATGAGGAGGTGGCAGTGCCAGGCCCAGCGGCCCAGCGCATCGGCGGTGACAAGGAAGCTGACGCGCTGCGCCGGCTGCACGTTGATCACGTGCTTGCGCACCTGGAAGCGCCCGTCGGGGCTTTCCAGTTCGCTCCACAGGCCATGCAGGTGCATGGGATGGGTCATCATGGTGTCGTTGTGGAGGATGACCCGCAGCCGCTCGCCGTAGCGGAAATGCACCGGCGTGGATCGGCCAAACGCCACTCCGTCGATCGACCAGGTGTAGCGTTCCATGTTGCCGGTGAGATGCAGCTCGATCTCGCGCCCGGGGCCGCGCGGATCGATCGGCCCGCCTATCGTGTGCAGATCGGCGTAGGTGAGCACGCGGCGGCCATTGTCGCGCAGGCCGACACCGGGATCGTCGAGGTTGATGCGCGGCGTGTCGACGCGCATGTCCGTGCCCGGGCCATATTCGGTTCTGGCGTGACGCACGCGCACGGCCTCGCTCATGTCGCCCATCATGTCGCTCATGTCGAGGGGTTCGGGTTTGTCCAGCGCGGGAACTGCCGCCGCCATGCCCGCGCGCGGGGCAAGCGTGCCGCGCGCATAGCCGGTGCGATCCATCGACTGCGCAAAGATCGTGTAGGCCTCCTCCCTGGGTGTGACGATCACGTCGTAGGTCTCGGCCACGCCGATGCGGAGCTCGTCCACCGTGACCGGCTCGACGTCCTGGCCGTCGGCCTGCACCACGGTCATCTTGAGTCCGGGAATACGCACATCGAAGAACGTCATCGCGCCGGAGTTGATGAAGCGCAGCCGGACCTTCTCGCCCGGACGGAACAGCCCGGTCCAGTTGCCGGCCGGCGCGGTGCCGTTCATGAGGTAGGTGTAGGTGTACGCGGAAACGTCCGCCAGGTCGGTCGGGTTCATGCGCATCTCGTTCCACATTTTGCGGTCGTCGAGCGCGGCACTGAGCCCGTTTTTGGCTGCGTCGCGCAGGAAATCGACCGCCGTGGGCTGGTTGAAGTTGTAGTAATCACTCTGCATCTTGAGCTTGTGCATCACCCGCATCGGGTCCTCGTCGGTCCAGTCCGACAGCTGCACGATGTAGTCGCGGTCCGCGCGGATCGTCTCGCCAGCCGCCGGCTCGATGACGATGGCGCCGTACATGCCGGTCTGCTCCTGCATGCCGGAGTGCGAGTGGTACCAGTAGGTTCCGGTCTGCGCCACCTTGAAGCGGTAGGTAAAGGTTTCTCCCGGCGGGATGCCCTTGAAGCTGATCCCGGGCACGCCGTCCATCTGGAACGGCAGGAGGATGCCGTGCCAATGGATGGAGGTGTCCTCGGCCAGGCGATTGGTGACGCGAATGGTCACGGTGTCGCCTTCGCGCCAGCGCAGCGTCGGCCCGGGTATCGAGCCGTTGATGGTCGTGGCCATGCGCGGCGTCCCGGTGAAATTGACCGGCGTTTCCGCGATCGTGAGGTCGAATTCCGTTCCCTGCAGCACCGGGGCATTTCCCGTCGTGGTGTCGGCGGCGCGCGCCCAGGCCGGCGTGAGGATTGACGGCAGGCCAAGCAGAAGGCCACCTGCCGCAAGCCCCTGAACGAATCGACGGCGCGGCAGATCCGGCACCACCGGAGCAAGTGAAGAATCAGGCATCGAATAACGTTTCATGTGGGGCTGCACTCCAGTCGGAAAAGAGGGTTGGTTCCGGCATCCATCAGCATTGCGCTCGCGATTCTCATTTATGCTCCTTGCTCAACGATTCGATTCGATTGATATTCACCCGGACGCTCGGCTTGCCACCTTGAGCTCCGCACATTCGCTTCGGGACGCTATCCACTCCCAGGACGCCGTGCCTTTGACAGCATCCTGCAGGTGCGTGCCCAACATGAATCTGACGGGTGAATTACAAATCTGTAATGCGATGCCTCTCCTGGCGTGCGCTATGGCAGGATGCAACCATCCAAGTTAATCTCCCGGACATGAAAATCCTGATCGTCGAAGACGAGCCCAAGACGGGCGAATATCTGAAGCAGGGTCTCACCGAGGCCGGCTTCGTCACGGATCTGGCCCGCGATGGCTGGGACGGGCTGGAACTTGCCAAAGAAGGCCATTACGACCTGATGATCCTGGACGTGATGCTGCCCGGCCTCAACGGCTGGCAGGTGCTCGAAGGCGTGCGCCGGGCCGGGGGCGACATGCCGGTGCTGTTCCTGACCGCACGCGATCGGGTGGAGGACCGGGTCAAGGGGCTGGAACTGGGCGCCGACGATTACCTGGTGAAACCCTTCGCCTTCGCCGAGCTGCTGGCCCGGGTGCGCAGCCTGGTGCGGCGCGGGCACGGCGGTCTGGAATCCGCCGTCCTCAAGGCGGCCGATCTGGAATTGGACCTGCTGCGGCGCCGCGCCATGCGGGCTGGGCGCAAGATCGAGCTGACCGCCAAGGAGTTTGCCCTGCTGGAGCTGTTTCTGCGCCGCCAGGGCGAAGTGCTGCCGCGCAGCCTGATCGCCTCGCAGGTCTGGGACATGAATTTCGACTCCGACACCAACGTCATCGACGTGGCGGTACGCAGGCTGCGGGTCAAGATCGACGATGGCTTTGAATTCAAGCTCATCCACACCGTGCGGGGGATGGGCTATGTGCTGGAAGCCGACCCGGAAGGCGCGGCCCCATGAAATCCCTCTCACTGACCACCCGGATCAGCCTGCTTTTTGCTGTGGCCGCTGCGCTGGTCCTGCTTGTAACGAGCTATTTCTTGACGCAAAAGGTGGAAGCGCATTTCGAGGAGCAGGATCGGATTGAACTCAATGGCAAACTGGAGCTCATCCGGAATTTGTTCAGGCACGCCAACGGCCAGAAAACACTTGAGCTTCTGCCCCAGCAACTGGACGACGCCCTGGTCGGGCATCATGGTCTTGCCGTGGCGGTGACGGATGCAAGCGGCAATATCTGGTTCGCCACATCGGGCGCCGATTTCCTGCACACGCTGCTGCAAGACTGCCAAACCCGGCCGGCGGGATGTACGGCCGGCGCCTTGCAGCAATGGAAGCAGGCCGGAGTGAGCTACCGCGGGATGGCCGTGTCGATCACCGCAGGCAATGGCACGCCCTACACCGTGGCCATGGCACTCGACATCGAGCACCATGAGCTTTTCATGGACACGTTCCGCTCGGTGCTGGGAATCGCCATTGCTCTGGCCACCTTGGCCACGGCTGGCTTGGGCTGGATCGTTACCCGATGGGGGCTCTTGCCCTTGCGCCAGGTCACCGACACCGTGGCCGGCATTTCCGCCGAACGTCTTGGCGCGCGCCTTCCGGCTTCGGGGCTTCCGGCCGAACTCATGCCGCTCACTGCCGCTTTTAATGCCATGCTGGCCCGTCTGGATGATTCATTCCGGCGGCTTTCGGAATTTTCTTCCAACATCGCGCATGAACTGCGCACCCCCATCTCCAACCTCATGACCCAGACCCAGGTGGCGCTTTCCAGCACGCGCGACAAGAACGAATACAAGGAAGTCCTGTACTCCAGCTTGGAGGAATATGAACGCATGGCCCAGATGGTGGGCGACATGCTCTATCTCGCCCAGGCCGACAACGGTCTGCTCCGGCCGGGGCCGGAGACGGTCAATCTGGCCAATGAAACGGCGGACCTGTTCGATTACTTCGAGGCGTGGGCGGAAGAGCGCGGCGTTTCACTGGCCCTAACGGGATCGGCCACCGTTCCCGGCGACCGGCTGATGCTGCGGCGTGCGTTCAGCAACCTCCTATCGAACGCCATTCGGCATAGCCCACATGGCCAGACTGTGCGGGTTTCGCTGACAACGCACAGCGATAAAGCCATCGTCACCGTCGAGAACCCGGGCCCCGAAATCCCGGCTGCGCACCTCCCCAGACTGTTCGACCGCTTCTACCGTGTCGATCCATCGCGTCAACGCAAGGGAGACGGTGCCGGACTGGGGCTTGCCATCGTCAAATCCATCGTTGATGTGCATGGCGGCTCGATTACCGTGACGTCCGACGACCAGAAGACCAGCTTCCAGATCACCTTGCCCGCATCGGCGAAGTAGTGCGAACCATTTGGTACTAAAAGATCAGCATGCCGAAATGCCAAGTCATGCAAAGCCCCACATCCGGCGCGGCGCAATGCCCTGCATGCGCCGCTTCAACACCCCGGCCATCGATTATCGTTTCGTTTCAGTTTGCCTGGTCTGCGGGATGGCAGCGAGCCGCATAGCCATCCCCATCGACATTCGGATTTAACGCACAAACACCCACACTTTCCGGATGTCCATCATCGCCATGGGCATTGAGCCCAAGTCTACAAATGCACCCTATTGTTTTTTCCGAAAGCGTTCAGAAGGATATGTCACCCAAATGCTGCCGACGTAAAACAATCCTACATCATCCTGTCTTCTCCACTCTTGTGTGTGTCGGACGAGGCTTACATTGACAGCGCCACGCCCGTACGTGCCACATCACTTCTTCTTTGCAACTTTCTTACCCGCAACGGCGGCCTTGAAACCAGCACCAGCCGTGAAGCGAGGCACAGTCGTGGCAGCGATCTTCAGTTCCTTGCCTGTTTGTGGATTGCGGCCGGTACGGGCAGCACGCTTGGAAGACTTGAAAGCGCCAAACCCAATGAGGGTCACAGAGTCACCTTTCGCTACCGCTTTGACGATGGCGCCGAGGATGGCATCCAGCGCTCTTCCGGCAGCGGCCTTACTGATGTCTGCTTCGGCTGCAGTGGCTTCGATCAATTCAGTCTTGTTCATGAGCATCCCTTGGGTTGGTTGAGAAGATTTGATGCTACCAGCGTTCAAGCATTCGTGGTCTGTTAGGCAAACAGTCAGAAGCCAACAGTAGCAATATGGGGGACGCGTTCCGTCCAGAACAAGCAAAGGACAAATATGCAGTTCATGATAAGGTTAATTATCAAGAATGCTGATTTTGTGATTTAACTCATGGGTTTATGGCTTATATTTCCGGTTTCCCCTTGATTTCAGCCAGTTAGCCATGGAATCCACTCGCAAAATCGGGCGTCACCACCTCGCCTTCTACCGCGGCTGGCTGCAGGGCCTCGATCTCAAGGTCGCAGCGGATCGCTACCTCGAATCCGGCCTAGATCTGCGTGTGGCCCGTTCCACGCTGGCCTGGATCCAGCAAACGCTGACGATGGCTGCCCGCCGGCATGGCCGCCATGCGCTGGCCCGGCTGCTGCGCCTGCCGCTGGGCACCCTGCCCGAGGCAGTACGGTCGACGACCGCCCTCCCCTCGCTCGAAACCTTCCGCGAAG
>JBAVFD010000203.1:0-16791 GCA_049588075.1 Thiobacillus sp. | reverse complement strand
GCCCAGATCCCCGCCATGCACCAGAAAGTCCTTATCCTCGACTTCGGTTCCCAGTACACCCAGCTTATTGCGCGCCGCGTGCGTGAATCCGGGGTCTACTGCGAACTGCATCCCAACGACGTGACCGAAGCGTTTGTGCGCGATTTTGCGCCGGTCGGCATCATCCTCTCGGGCGGGCCGAACTCGGTGTACGAAGACGAAACGCCGCGCGCGCCGGATGTCGTGTTCACGCTCGGCGTGCCGGTGCTGGGGATTTGCTACGGCATGCAGACGATGGCGGCACAGCTGGGCTGTCAGGTCGAGTCCGCCGCCAAGCGCGAATTCGGCTACGCCGAAATCCGCGCGCGCGGCCACACCGCGTTGCTGCGCGACATTCAGGATCGCGTCAACGATGAAGGCCACGGCCTGCTCGACGTGTGGATGAGCCATGGCGACAAGGTCACCGCGCTGCCACCCGGCTTCAAGCTGATGGCAAGCAACGCCGCTACGCCCATTGCCGCGATGGCCGACGAAGACCGCAAGTTTTATGGCGTGCAGTTTCACCCCGAAGTCACCCACACGCTGCAGGGCAAAATCATCATCGACCGTTTCGTGCGCGACCTGTGCGGCTGCGCGGGCGACTGGAACATGCCCGATTACGTCGATGAAGCCATCGGCCGCGTGCGCTCCGAAGTCGGCAGCGACGAAGTGATTCTGGGCCTGTCCGGCGGGGTCGATTCCTCGGTGGTGGCCGCGCTGCTGCACCGCGCCATCGGCCAGCAACTCACCTGCGTCTTCGTCGATAACGGCTTGTTGCGTTTGAATGAAGCCGAGCAGGTGATGCAGACCTTTGCCGACAACCTCGGCGTCAAGGTCATCCATGCCGACGCCCGCGATCGCTTCATGGATGCGCTGGCGGGTGTCTCCGATCCCGAGCAGAAACGCAAGATCATCGGCCGCGAATTCGTCCATGTGTTCCAGGAAGAAGCTGAAAAGCTGCCCAAGGCCAAGTGGCTGGCGCAGGGCACCATTTACCCCGACGTCATCGAGTCTGCCAGCGCCAAAACCAAGAAGGCGCACACCATCAAGAGTCATCACAACGTCGGCGGCCTGCCCGACACCCTGCACCTGAAACTGCTGGAACCCCTGCGCGAACTGTTCAAGGACGAAGTGCGCGAACTCGGCATCGCGCTGGGATTGCCGCATGACATGGTGTACCGCCATCCGTTCCCCGGTCCCGGCCTCGGCGTGCGCATACTCGGCGAAGTGAAGCGCGAATTCGCCGAGTTGCTCAGAAGGGCGGATGCCATCTTCATCGAGGAACTGCGTGCTGCCGGCTGGTACGAGAAGACCAGCCAGGCCTTCGCCGTCTTCCTGCCGGTCAAGTCCGTCGGCGTCATGGGCGACGGCCGTACCTACGACTACGTCGTCGCGCTGCGCGCCGTCGTCACCAGCGACTTCATGACCGCGCACTGGGCCGAGTTGCCGTATTCGCTGCTGGGCAAGGTTTCCAACCGCATCATCAACGAAGTGCGCGGCATCAACCGGGTGGTGTACGACATCTGCGGCAAACCGCCGGCAACGATCGAGTGGGAGTGACCGGGATCTGATTTCCGTATCGATGGTGCGCAGTGCACCAGCCATGAGTCGAGCTTCACTTCTATCCACGCTGTTGTTGGGCGCCTTGTTTATCTGCGGCCCGGCAGGGGCCGACGCCACCGAGACGGCTGTCCTGCGCAGCAAGCCGGCCCTGCTGCGCGTGAGTTACGAGGTGCTGGATGTCGGCCCAGCCGAAACCATGGGCCTGGCGGGGGTGAATTACCTCGTCAATGTCTCTCCCGACTGGTATGCGGGGGCTTCGGCTTATGGCGCGCTGCAGGGCGAGCGCGGCGGATTTTTCGCCGGCGGGTTTACCGTCGGAACCGGCAAGCGATTTGCCTCGAAATGGTCGGTTGATACCGGTCTGTTCGTCGGCGGTGGCGGCGGTGGCGGGGCTCCGCAAGGCGGCGGCCTGATGCTCCGCCCCTATCTGGACATCAGCCGCGATGTGGGTGGCGTGATGCTGGGTGCCGGGGTGTCGTACGTCACGTTTCCCAATGGCGGGATCGAGAGCACCCAACTCAACCTTACCCTCGGCATTCCTTTCGAGGTCTACTATGGCCTGGCTCGCGATTCCGGCAAGACCGTTGATGAGGGCGACCTGTTTGGCCTGACGGTGCGGCAATCGGAGTGGCTCGCTACGCTCGGCGAATATCGCCCCAGCGCCAGCGCCCAAACCACCGCGGGCAACGAGATGACGGCTGCGCTCAAGTTGGTCGGTTTTGAATACCGCCAGCATCTCGATGCGCATCGCTATTTTTTTGTCGAAGCCGCAGGGGCGGTCGGCGGCCAGTATGACGGCTACGCGGAACTGCTTGCCGGGGCGGGCTATCAAGTTCCGCTATTGAGCCCGCGCCTGCAACTGAGCGCCAGCCTTGCGGCGGGTGGGGCGGGCGGGGGGCAGGTGGATACAGGGGGTGGTTTGGTTGCCAAGGCGAGTGTGGGACTGGGCTATGATTTGACCCCCTCGTTGAAACTGGGGCTGGAAGGCGGGCGGATCGAGGGCGCCGGCAGTTTCAGCGCCAATTATTATGGCCTGAACCTGGGCTATCGCCTGGGCGAAGTCGGCACCGGCGTGCGCGATCAAGCCTGGCAGGGCGGCGCAGAAACGCGTCTGGCGAAGTGGCGGCTTGCCGGGGTGCTGTACACCAGTTTTGATGCCGCGCGCAAAAATGGCAGCAAGAGCGACCTGAGCCTGATTGGCTTCAAGGTCGAGAAATTTTTGACGCAATCGATCTACCTCACCGGTCAGGCCCAGGGCGCCTTCACTGGCGACGCGGGGGGCTATGCCGTCGGCTTGCTTGGTGCGGGCTGGGAAATCCCCTTGCGTGAGGACCGCCGCTTGAGTTTCAATGTCGAGTTTGCTGCAGGGGCGGCTGGCGGCGGCGGGGTTGACGTCGGCGGTGGCGGCATCATCCAGCCGCAGCTGGGTTTGACCTGGCGGCTAAACGACCAACTCACAGCTTCTCTGGAGGCGGGCAGGGTGAAAGCGCTGGATGGGGAACTGGACAGCAATGTGGCAGGGGTGGGCTTGATGATCGAATTCAGCCGACCCGAGTATCACCCTAAATCAGGTATGAATGATGCGAACTAAATATCAATGCGGGGCCTTGCTGGGATCGGTTCTATGGATCGTCAGCCTTGCGGCATCCGGGCAAACGCTCCCCGACATGTTCACCAGCACAACCGTGCCGACTGCAACGACCGCACCGACAACGTCTTCGGGCCTCCCGTCATCCGGGCTGTATAACAACCTTACTGCAGCGCAGGCTCAGGCAGCGCAGGCCCAGGCAGCGCAGGCTCAGGCAGCGCAGGCCCAGGCAGCTCAGGCAGCGCAGGCCAAGGCAGCGCAGGCTCAAGCAGATCAGGCCAAGGCAGATCAGGCCAAGGCACCTCGCAGCGATCAACCCGAGGCGGCGCACCCGCAAAAGCTTGCGGAAGAACCTCCCAGCCAGTTCCAGCGCTTTGTGCAGCAGGCTACCGGCCGTTTGCTGCCGATTTACGGGCGGCAATTGTTCAACGCACCAGCGAGTTATGCGCCCATTTCTGGTGCGGGGGTTCCCAACGACTACGTGCTCGGGCCGGGCGACGAAATTTATCTGCAGATTTGGGGCAGCATTGATGGTGAACTCAACCTGATCGTCAACCGGCAGGGGCAGGTCAACCTGCCCAAGGTCGGGGCGGTCAGTCTGGCCGGCGTGCGTGCCGGCGATCTGGAATCCGTGTTGCGTAGCAAAATCGGCCGGACATTCACCAACTTCAGTCTCAATGCCACACTGGGCCGCTTGCGCAGCATCCAGATCTACGTCGTCGGTCAGGCCCGCCAGCCCGGCACCTATACCGTATCCAGCCTTTCCTCGTTGATCAATGCCCTGTTTGAAGTGGGCGGCCCCAGCAACAATGGCTCGATGCGAAACATCCAGTTGAAGCGCGAAGGCCGTATCGTCGGGGAGATGGATCTCTACAACTTCATCGCGCGTGGGGATCGCAGCGGCGATGTGACGCTACAGGCCGGCGACGTTGTCGTCATTCCCCCCGTCGGCCCGCGCGTGGCGGTGCTGGGCGCATTCGAACAACCGGCGATCTATGAGCTGAAAGGCGCCGGCAGCGTGGGGGAGATGCTTGCCCTGGGCGGCGGCGTGTCGGTGCTGGCCAAACCCGGAAAGGCCTTGCTGGAACGGATTGATCCGATGGCCGACAAGCCCCGTTACGTTGAAGACTTCGCGCTCGACAAGGCCGGCCTGCGGCGTCCCCTGCACGACGGCGACATCCTGACCCTGTTCGAGATCAGCCCGCAGTTCGCCAATGCGGTGACCCTGCGCGGCAATGTGGAGAGCCCCCTGCGTTATCCCTACACCGCGGGGATGCGTGTCCGTGATTTGATCCCCAACCGCGAGGCGCTGATCACGCCCGGCTACTATCAGCGCAAAAACCAGTTGGTGCAGTTTGAAAAAACCAGCAAGACCGACATGGCAGGGAAAGATACGCCCGACAAGGCGGATAGCGACGCATCTGCCAAGGCCGATGCGGCTGACAAGGTCGATTCGGCTGCAGTGGAGCGCGGCGTACGCAACCTGCTGGACGAGGTCAACTGGGATTACGCCGTGATCGAACGTCTGGACCGCGCCACCCTGACCACGCGGCTGATCCCCTTTAATCTGGGGCGGGCCGTGATGGATGGCGATGAGCAGAACAACCTGGTGCTCGAACCCGGGGATATCGTCACCATCCTGTCCAAGAAGGATCTGCGCGTGCCGCAGGATCGCCAGACCCGTTTGGTGCGGGTGGAAGGCGAAGTGGCCGCGCCCGGGATCTATCAGATCGAGGCGGGTGAAACCCTGCCGCAATTGCTGGAGCGCTTGGGCGGCGTCACCCGAAACGCCTATCTTTATGGCACCGAATTCACGCGCGAATCGGTGCGCAGTCAGCAACAGAAAAACCTCGACGCCGTGATTCGAAAATTGGAAGCACAATTGCAGTCCGACTCGGGCGAACTATTGGCCAATGCCCAGACTGATCCCGCCGCGCTGGCTCAATTGCAGGCTCAGCAGCAGCAGCAGCAACAGCAGCTTGAACGCATGAAAACGCTCAAGAGCAATGGCCGTGTCAGCCTTGAATTGCCACCGGCTCTCGTGACCGTTGCCGCCTTGCCGCCGTTGCCGCTGGAAGATGGCGACGCCATCCATGTCCCGAGCCAGCCAGGCTTTGTTTCGGCTGTGGGAGAGGTCTACAGTGAAAACGCCATCATCTACCGTCCGGGCAGAACCGTGGGCGATGTGATCAAGGCTGCCGGCGCGAGCAATAACGCCGAACTGGACAATGCCTTCGTCCTCCGCGCCGATGGCAGCGCCAAGGCTGCGCGTGACAGCAACGGGCTATTCAGCATGGGCGGTTTTGAGAGCATCGAATTGATGCCGGGCGATACGGTTATCGTGCCCGCCAAGGTGGATCGCCGTACCGGTTGGACCAAGTTCGTGACTGGCCTGAAAGACTGGACACAGATCCTCTATCAGATGGGTCTGGGCATCGCCGCCTGGAACACCCTGAAATTATGAGCGGCGCCATGAACCTGAATCATGTGGATCATCCATCGATCCAGGGCTGGTTACAGTGCCCCCGTCCCTCTGCGGTGAGACACCCGGCATGAACGAACCCCATTTCCCCGAAAACCTGTCTGAAGATGATGACGGAATCAAACTGCTGGATATTCTCCAGACCCTGGCTGAAAACGCCCGGCTGTTGATTTTTGGCCCGATTCTCGTCGGCCTGATTGCCTTGGGCGTGAGTTTTCTATTCAAACCCAACTATGTCGCCAAGACCAGCATCATGACGCCGCAACAGCAACAGGGTGCGGCTGCGGCTGCTCTCGCGCAACTCAGTGCTTTGACTGGCGCGGCTGGCGGGACTGGCGCGGGTGCAGGCATGAAAAGCCCGGCAGAGTTGTATATCGGTCTGCTCAAGAGCAGAACGGTTGCCGACCGGCTGATTGACCGCTTCGGCATGATGAAAATGCCCAATGTGGAAACCCGCGAGGACGCCCGGGATGTTTTGGCTAAAGTATCAGGGATAGGTGTCGGTAAGGATGGCCTCATCACCATTGCGGTCATCTCGAGCATTCCCAACTTGTCCGCCGCAGTGGCGAATGCCTACGTAGAAGAACTCTTTTCGCTGACCTCTCGCCTGGCGGTGACCGAAGCACAGCAGCGGCGGCAGTTTCTTGAGAAAGAGGTGGCCAAGGTCAAAGAAAGTCTGGTTCGTGCCGAAATCGCCCTGGGCGGCGTTGGTGTTGGGGAAGACTTGCTTAAATTCAACCCGATGGCGATGGGTGAGGGGCTGGCCACCCTCAAGGCGCAGGTGATGGCCAAGGAAGTGCAACTATCCAGCATGCGCGGTGTTTTCACTGAGGACAGCCCGAACTTCCGTCAGATTCAGCGAGAACTGGCTGCGCTGCGCGCGCAAGTGGCCAAGTTTGAGCACGCCAGCCCCACCGGCGCTAACGCCGAATACATCAGTCGTTACCGGGACTACAAATACAACGAGGTTTTGTTTGAACAACTTTCCAAGCAATACGAACTGGCCAAGATCGACGAATCCAAGGATGGCGCAGTGATCCAGGTGGTGGATGTGGCTATCCCGCCGGAGCGCAAGGACAACATGTCGAAGGTGATGGTCGTCATTATCGCCACGCTGGCTGCCGGTTTTGTGTTACTGGTGTTTGTGTTTGCCCGTAGCGCCCTGAGAAACGCCCGCCAGAATTCCGAAAGCGCTGCCAAACTGGCGGCTATTCGCGCTGGCTTTGGGCGGGTGCTGAAGCCCTGGCGCCAACATGCCAACGCCGACCGGAATCCAGCCGGTTAAACCATACTCCTGCCTGAAGCAGGAGTAGTGATCCCGGATTTCCATTCGGCCGTTCGCCGGGCCCTTCGACAACGCCCAGGTGAGCCTTGTCGAAGGACTCAGGGTGAGCGGGTACTTTAGTCATGCGTTATGGAACGCCCCCATACCAGTCAGAAAATGTGTACCGCTATGCTGCTGCCCAGCGGGGAAAGACCATGAAAGCACTCTATCCCCGCCATCTCCTCATCGGCTTGAGCATGCTGGCCGCCGCCGGTTTGGCGCTGTCACTGACACCTCGCCTGAAGGTGGCTGACCATGGACCGAAGATCAGCCTGGAAGCCATGATTCCCAAACAGTTCGGGGAATGGAAACTGGACGAATCGATCGCGCCCCTGATGGTTAGCCCGGACGTTCAAGCCCAACTCAACAAGATTTACAATCAGACGCTGAGTCGTACCTACATCAATGGCAAAGGCGAGCAGATCATGCTGTCCATCGCCTATGGAGGCGAGCAGAGCTACTCGATGCAAGTCCATCGGCCTGAGATGTGCTACCCCGCGCAAGGCTTTGAGGTCGGGCGCATGTCCAAGGGCTTTATCGATACCAGCGGTGCTAGATTGCCCGTGATGAAGTTGGTGGCCACCCAGGGCCCGAGAATCGAACCGATAACCTACTGGGTCATGATTGGCGATTCGGTGGTGAGAGGGAATTGGGAGCAGCATTTAACGAGGTTGAAGTATGGCCTGACCGGCGAAATCCCCTATGGGATAGTGATCCGGGTTTCGACCATCTCGGCAAACGAATCGCAATCCTATCGAATCGAGGAGCAGTTTGTGCGCGATATGCTGGGGGCGGTGCCTGTGCAGTATCGCAAGAGTCTGACCGGGGCTGGTTAATGTTGACTCGGATGAAGCAAGTGGGGGTTGAATTATCTGTTTTGCATGATCGGCATTGCGTCCCCATGCGCCCATGAGCATTCTCCGCAACACCGCTTATAACCTCCTCGGCCTGGTTGTTCCGCTGGCGGTATCGCTCGTCACCATCCCGATTTATCTAGGTCTGATCGGAGAGGCCCGCTATGGTGTGTTGGCCATTGCCTGGTTGTTACTGGGTTATTTCGGGCTGTTTGATCTGGGGCTGGGGCGAGCAACCGCGCAACGTATTGCCGCGTTATGTGATGGCACAGCCGATGAACGTGCACAGACATTCTGGACAGCCCTCATATTGAACGTCGGCATCGGTATCGTCGGCAGCTTGCTGATCTGGCCAATCGCCACCTATTTCTTTGGGAATGTTTTCAAGGTCGAAGACGCGCTGCGTCCTGAAGTGCAGGCTGTTGTTCCCTGGCTGATCCTTGCCGTACCCATGGCGACCCTTTCCGGCGTGCTAAGCGGCGCACTTCAGGGACGGGAGCGATTTCTTGCGTTGAACCTCATTTCCGTATCCGGAACCCTGTTGTTCCAACTGTTGCCGCTTGCCGCTGCAATGCTTTGGGGTGCCAACCTCGACGTGCTTCTTCCCACAGCCTTGTTCGCCCGCCTGCTTACGCTTGTTATGCTTCTGGAACGCTGCAAGCACCATGGTTTATTTGGGCACACTGTCACTTTTACGCGCACGCAGGCCAGCCAACTGCTCCGTTTTGGCGGCTGGGTGACCGTGACCTCATTCGTGGGGCCCATGATGACCATGCTAGACCGCTTCATCATTGGTGCCATCACGGGCGCAAAGGCGGTGACCCATTATTCGGTGCCTTTCCAACTGGCCGAGCGCAGCACAATCATTCCCAGCGCACTCACTTCCGCACTGTTTCCGCGTTTTGCTTCTGCCTCACAACACGAAGAGCAGCGCCTGGCAAACGATGGGCTGCGTGCGCTTGTAGTCGTCATGACTCCGCTGGTGGCGGCCGGCATCCTGTTCATGGAGCCTTTTCTGGCATGGTGGATTTCACCGGCTTTTGCCCAGCAATCCGCACGGCTTGGGCAGATTGTTCTACTGGGCTTCTGGGCAAACGGGCTGGCAGTCATTCCATATGCTCAGTTGCAAGCCCGCAGCCGTCCCGATCTGGTCGCCAAGTGTCATTTGGGCGAGACACTGCCGTATTTTGGCCTGCTGTACATGGGCTTGAAAACCTTCGGCATGGCGGGTGCGGCAACGGCTTTTTCCGTGCGTGTTTTTGTGGATTTCGCGCTGCTCGCCGGTCTTGCCGGCATATTGCGGCCCTCACTCCGCATGTTATGTACCCCCGCATTATTGCTGGCGGCGGCTTTTCTGATCGCAACGCAAAGCAATCCTGCCCGGCCCGAGTGGATTATGCTGGTTGTCATCCATCTGTTGATTATGTTGGCCTGGGCTTGGCGCAAAGCACCGGACTTTCTCAAGGATGTTGCGATTTCACGGCTAAAGCCATTTACCCGCTTCCTGGCAAAACCCTGACACCCATGTACAACCGCGACATCAAGGCTGTACCGCCATGCAACTCGTAGAAGTCCCAAACTGCCCGGTCGATGGTGCCGCCGGTTCTGTTCGTTATGTCGGTGTTCAGGACGCTTACTTTGGCACCCAAGGGCGTTGGCATTACCGGCAACATGATAAAACCGGGCATCTTTGGCTCGACCCGCGTCCGGCAGACCTGTCCACTGGTGATCTCTACGCCAATTACTACACGCACGCTACTGAGTCGCCCGCGGCAACTGCTGGCCTGTGGCAGCAGGCAATTGCCTTGGCGCTTTCAGTCAGGCTGGGTTATCCAGCACCCGACAAGACAGGCATTCTGGCCAAGCTGGTGTCTCATTTGCCCTCCGTGGGGGATGCGGCCGAACTCGAAGTGATGCGCATACCCGCATCCGAATCCGGGCGCTTGCTTGACGTCGGGTGCGGTGGCGGAACGTTTTTGCGCCGCATGCGCGCAGCCGGGTGGACGGTAGCGGGCACCGAGCCAGACGCCAAGGCGGCGGCACGACTGGCTGCGCAAGAAGGTTTTCCTGTCTACAGTGCGTTAGAAGACTTGGTTCAAGAGCGGTCGCAGCGCTTTGACATTATCGTGCTTGGCCACGTCATCGAGCACCTGCCGGATCCTGCGCACACCCTTGCCATGCTGCACAGCCTCCTGAATAAGGATGGGCGCCTGTTGTTGACGACCCCGAATGCCAAAAGCCTGGGGCTGCGCATCTTCGGAGCGTCATGGCGCGGGCTCGAGCCTCCACGGCATTTCAACGTATTCTCCCCGGATTCGCTGTGCCAATTATTGTGTCGCGCCGATTTTCATGTCGAGTGCGTGCGCACAGGCGTGCGGCTGGCTCGTGGCATATGGTTTCTCAGCTACCTGGCGCGCGCTGGCGGGCGTGAACTGGAAATCACGCGGCCACCCGCCCACCGCCTGTTGAAACTGGCCGGATATATATTCCAACTTTTTGAAGCGGGCGTTGTGAGACTGATGCCGCATTCTGGCGAGGAAATCTTTTGCGTCGCCAGGGTCGGGTGCCATGCCGGAGCCACCAGCAAATGACAGCGCCCGCGGCCAAAACAAACCCGCGAAAACTGGGCGTAGTGACCGTCACCTTCAATGCGGCGGACTTTTTGCAGCCATTTATGGACTGCTGTTTAGCCCAGACGCACCAAGATTTTGAATTGCTCGTTATCGACAACGATTCCTCGGACAACACCCTGGAAGTGTTGTCTTCTGTTAAAGATTCGCGGGTTAAGTTGATACAAAATGAACGCAACATCGGTTATGCAGCCGCCTGCAACCAGGGTGTCCGCTACCTCCTTGAGCGAGGGGCAAGCGACGTCCTGCTCATCAACAACGACACCGAGTTCAGCCCCGACTTGTTTGAATCACTCCAGGCGCTTCGCGCCGGGCACGATGCGGACGCCATCACGCCCCGGATCAGTCATGCAGAAAACACCAGCATCAACTGGTATGCCGGCGGCCGTTTCACGTTCTGGAAAGGTTTTCAGGGCGAGCATCTGGGTGAAGGCCGGCAACATGACCCTGCCGACACCCAGCCGCGCTGGACACCCGTAGCGCCTGGCTGCTGCGTCATGTTCCCATCCTCCACGTTCGAGCGCATCGGGTTTTTTGACGAGAACTATTTTGTGTATTTCGAAGACACCGATTATTTTCTGAGAATGCAGCGTGCCGGACTGCGTTTGCTGTATGCCCCAGGGGTTTCCATCGCCCACAAGATCAGTCTGTCCACCGGAGGCCCGCAATCGGACTTCTCGATCCGCTATTACCAGCGGAACCAGATTTACCTTTTGCGTCAGCATTTTGGTTTGGTTACAGTGGCGATCCAGGTCGTTCTAATAGTGCTTAAAGCCACCTTTCGGTTGCTGGCGTTTCGCGACACGTTTCGTCTGTATGTGTTGCGTCTATCATCCATTGGCGAAGGGTTGGTAATGCCTGGTCGAGCAGCCTCCAACGCCGGGCAATCGTCGTGGCAGTGAAGAACTAGAGACGATTCATGACACCCATTTACTACCTTAATATCGCGGCTTCGATACTGCTGCTGTTCTGGCCAATGTGGTTTGCACGCACCCAACTTCGACTTCCGTGGATCAGCCCTTTTTCAATTGTATTGATGATCACGTTGCCGGTGGAGTTAATGAAACTCTTCGTCGGTCCCCTTTTTCTCATCGATGGTGGGCTATTCGATATTGGGTACCAATATGCGCTGCTTATGGCCAGCTTGCTGGCGTTGACGCAGGCGGCAGGTGCTGTGTTTTTTTTCCGTTTCGCCAAGTCGATTGGCGCACATCGATATCTGCCTTTTAAACAAGTGTCGCTCGGGCGGAGGGATATGCGCCGCGGAGCGGGCATCTTTCTCCTGATTTTTTGCCTCGCACTCTTTGCGCTGGCCAATGCGGAGTATGGGGTTGTGAATTGGCTCCTGAACCCACGTATGGGTTACCAGTTTTATCGAACTGGGCAGGGTCACTGGTATGCTTTGGCCACTTCCGCATTGTCCGTTTCATTCGTCCTGGCATTCTTGGCGCGCCCGACGGCGGGTTATCTCCTGCTTAATCTGATCGTATATCTGGGTATGGGGTACTTCCTTGGGTCTAAGGCGGTATTGCTCACTATCTTCACATCTGCATTGGTCTTTCTTTGGTTTTTGCGCTGGCGTCATTTAGGCAAATTGATGTTGGTTGGTGCGCCACTGCTCTTTGGATTGCTGATCGTCAACCTTTATCTGGCGCTTGGCGAGGTCTTTGAACTGGGGAACATCATTGGATACTTCGACCATTTTATGAACGCTGCGAACTACTACCGTGGCTATCTCAACAATGAAATAGACCTATTTCATGGTGAGGTGATCATGAGTTCACTGTGGACCTATGTGCCGCGCGTTCTCTGGCCGGATAAGCCGACGGTATATGGAATACTGCACATTAATGAAATTTTTTATCCCGGTCTGGCTGGAATGACCTATACCCCGGCTTTCGGTGGAGCAGTGGAGCAGCATGCTGACTTCGGGCCGTTGGGTGTTGTAGTGCTCGGATTTTTTAGCTCGCAAGCAATATTAACGGGGTTGTTTTCGTACTTGATTTTCCGGCGTCCAGGTTTGCGCCTCGACCATATTACGTTAGCAACGGTACTGCTCATTCTGGTGCAGTATGCACCTTCCTTTGGCACCTTTATTCCTGGCGGTTTGTATCTGCTATTGTTGTTCGCGGTGCTTGCAATTTTGCGCATGCTGCGTCGTTCACCCAAGCGTATAGCACGCTCCAATCGCAATTTGCTGCAGAACGGAGGCCCGACACCCTCCGAGACTGCGCAATCATGATCACCATCGACGGCATCATTTTCTCTCTACAGGAACAAGGTGGTATCAGCGTTTACTTTCATAAGTTGCTAGACCATCTAAAATTGCAACGTGTGCCAGCAACGCTCACCCTAGAAAGCCCTACGAGGCAGGAGGTAAACGGGGGGGGGGCAGGGATGTCTGTCATTCGTCGCCGCGGCCGCCAGTTCGAACGCTACCGACCCTGCCGCATACCGCCGGATGCTACTCTGTTCCACTCTGGCTACTATCGACTACCCGATAGAACCAATATCTCCTCTGTCGTGACCGTTCATGATTTTGTGTACGAACGTTTTTCTCACGGACCGCGTCGCTGGATTCACAGTTGGCAAAAGAATGCAGCCATTCGTGCAGCGCAATCCATCATCTGCGTTTCGGAATCAACCCGGCAGGATTTGCTCGAATATGTCGGCGTAAAACATGGACAGTCAGTCCAGGTTATTCATAACGGTGTTTCAGATATCTTTCGTCCTCTGGAGTCGCCTCCTTCACCCATACCCTTTGTGCTTTATGTCGGGCTGCGTGGTGGATACAAAAACTTCGATTTGGCCTTGAAAGCCATGGCACTCTTGCCCGATTTCGAGTTGCATTGCGTGGGTGGCGGGCCATTGCAATCAAAGGAATTGGCCGGTGTTCCTGAATCAGTTACCCGCAGGGTCAAGCATGTTGGCTTTGTTGACGATAAGACATTGAATGTTCTTTATAACCAGGCTGTTTGCCTGGTGTATCCATCGAGTTATGAGGGGTTTGGGATACCTGTCGTTGAGGCCATGCGTGCAGGTTGCCCGGTCGTTAGTGTCGAATGTCAGGCCGTGATGGAGGTTGGCGGCGCTGCGCTGACTATTGCTGAAGGACTGGATCCAGGAGCATTGGCGGATGCGATTCTGAAAACCGCATCATCGGATCGAGCAAACTTGATTGAAAGAGGCTTGTCTGTGGCCCAAGCCTATTCCTGGGAAAAGACCCATGCCAGGACACTTGCGGTCTACCGCAGCCTTGCCGGTTGACAGTGCGCGGCATGATTAAAGTCTCAGTCGTTACTGCGGTTTTCAATGGAGAGAAAACCATAGCCCAGGCCATCGAGTCGGTGTTGAACCAGAATTACCCGGCCGTTGAGTCGGTGGTGATTGATGGGGCTTCGCGTGATGCGACGCTATCGATTCTGGAGCCTTATCGGCCCCGGCTCGGGAAGTTGATCAGTGAACCTGACGACGGAATCTACGGAGCGCTGAACAAAGGGATTCGGCACGCTACCGGTGATGTGGTCGGTTTTTTGCACGCCGATGATCTGTTTGAAAATGATGGGGTGCTCGGGAAGGTGGCCGCAGCTTTCGAGGATCCGGACGTTGATGCGGTATATGGGGATCTGGTCTACGTTCGTCACGACAACGTTGAGCGGGTCGTCCGTTACTGGAAATCAGGCAGTTACGATCAAGCCACCCTGGCAAGGGGCTGGATGCCACCCCATCCAACTTTCTATGTAAGACGAACGGTGTACGAGCGGCTTGGTGGATTCGATACGCGATATAAGATAGCCGCAGATTACGACACGGTTTTACGTTTTCTTGCCGTCGGCAGGATTCGCGCGGCATATATACCTGAGGTGCTGGTCCGGATGCGAACTGGCGGCATCAGTAATCGCTCGTTGAAGACGATACTTCGCAAGTCCAGAGAAGACTATGAGGCGGTGCGACGAAACAGATCAGGGGGAATATTGACCATTCTCCAAAAAAACTTCAGCAAGCTAAACCAGTTCTGGCTGAAATGAATCACTCTGGCTGGGCAGTAATAGAGATAGCAAAACAATGCCGCTAATTCTTGGATTGATCCTCACCTTGCTGGTTACGCCAGTCTTGATCTGGGTCGCACATCATTATGGTTTTCTCGATCATCCCGACGAGCGCAAGCATCATCAGGGTGCGACGCCGGCGGTGGGGGGGGTGGCCATGGCGATTGCGATCGCGATATGCGCGTTATGGCGTCTCGCGGGGCACGAGATTTTCTGGGAGATGTTTGCGGCGACTTTCACGATAGTCATGATCGGGTTTCTGGACGACTGGAAGAAGTTGCCGGTGGCTGTCCGTTTTTCTGTCCAGGGGGCTGCGGCATTGGCCGTGTCCATGATCGCAGGGGTAAAGCTTGCTCAGCTGGGTGATTTGTTTGGCTCAGGTACGATTGTCCTGGGCGTGTCGTCCATTCCGCTCACGGTGTTTGCGGTCGTGGGCGTGGCCAATGCGCTGAATCTTTCAGATGGCATGGATGGCCTGGCCGGCGGACTGGCCTTGATCGCAACGATATTCATTGCCGCGCTGGCCTTTTTGTCGGATATGCAGATCACGCTCGATGGCCTGCTTATTCTGGGCGGCGCGCTGATCGGTTTTTTGTTTTTCAACATGCGCTTTTCCTGGCAGCCGCGCGCCAGGGTGTTCATGGGGGATTCCGGTAGCCTGATGCTGGGTTTCCTGTTGGCCTGGGCCGCCATTCGCGTCACGCAGGATGAGAAAAATGCGTTTCCGCCAGCCGCCGCGCTGTGGTTTTTTGCGATTCCGCTCTGGGATACGGTGAGTTTGATGCTGCGCCGGATGCTCAAGGGGAAAAGCCCTTTTCACCCTGGCCGCGACCACCTTCACCACATCCTGCTGCGGGTGGGGTATACCGACAGTCAGGTGGTGCACTTCATCCTGCTGGTTGCGTTGGTGTGCGGCCTGGTTGGCCTTTGGGGTTGGCTCTTGCGCGTGCCCGATGCGTTCCTGTTATATGGCTTTCTCGGCATGTTTGCCCTCTATTTCGCCGGGGTGAGGCATGCCTGGAAACTGATGCGTCTGATTGTTCCCCTGAATCAGCATCAATAATTGTCAATGAGCGTAGTTGCCATTATGGGGGGTGGCCCGACCGGGTTGATGGCGGCCGAAGTGCTGACGCAAGGCGGTGTAAAGGTTGAACTGTTCGACGCCATGCCTTCGGTCGGGCGCAAATTTTTGCTGGCCGGCGTGGGCGGCATGAATATCACCCACTCCGAGCCGTTCGAGGCTTTCCTATCGCGCTACGGCGCGCGTGCAACTGCAATCAGGCCGCTGCTCGAAACCTTTCCCCCCGCCGCGCTTCGCGAGTGGATTCATGGGCTGGGGGTTGAAACCTTCGTCGGGTCGTCGGGGCGGGTGTTTCCCGCAGACATGAAGGCCGCGCCATTGTTGCGCGCGTGGCTGCATCGATTGCGTGAAGCCGGGGTGCGGTTTCACGTGCGGCATCGCTGGCTGGGGTGGCATGAATCGGGGGCACTGCGTTTCGCGACGCCCGAAGGAGAACGCCTCGTTCAGGCCGATGCGGTAGTGCTGGCGCTGGGCGGCGGCAGTTGGGCGCGGCTGGGGTCGGACGGCGCGTGGGTACCGTGGCTGGCGCAACGTGGTGTTGACATCGCACCGCTGTCGCCGTCGAACTGTGGCTTCGACGTGGCGGGCGGATGGAGCGATCACCTGCGCAGCCGCTTTGCCGGCCAGCCGCTGAAAACCGTGGCGCTGCGTTTCACCGACGCGGCCGGATGCGCGCACGAACGCAAGGGCGAACTGATGCTGTCCGACACCGGCATCGAAGGCGGCCTGGTATATGCCCTGTCGTCACCGCTGCGCGACACGATTGCGGTGCAGGGTTCGGTGAGCCTTCAACTTGATCTGGTGCCCGACAAAACGCTGGAGCGGGTCATCACTGAAGTGGCTCACCCGCGCGGTGCGCGTTCGCTGTCCAGCCACCTGCAAAGCCGTTCCGGGATCAAGGGCGTGAAAATGGCGCTGCTGCGCGAAGTGCTGTCGGCGGAGCAACTGAACGACCCGATCCAGCTCGCCGACGCGATAAAATCGCTGCCGCTCACCCTGGTCGCGCCACGGCCGCTCGACGAGGCGATCAGCAGCGCGGGGGGCGTGCGTTTCGAGGCGCTCGACGACACGCTGATGCTGCGATCTTTGCCCGGCGTATTCTGCGCGGGCGAGATGCTCGACTGGGAAGCGCCCACCGGCGGCTATCTGCTGACTGCCTGTTTTGCCAGCGGGCACGTGGCGGGGCAGGGCGCGTTGAATTA
>JBAVFD010000202.1:0-8228 GCA_049588075.1 Thiobacillus sp. | reverse complement strand
ACGCTGATGTTGCCGCAACGGCATGTTGGTGTTGTCTCCTCCAATCCTCCTCCTTTGGTGGATAACTCAGCCCGGCTCCAGAAAGAGCCGGGCATTTTTTTGCCTGTCGTTCAGGCGCCACCACGGGCTTACTGTGCCGGGCGCTTCTCGAACCCGGTGAATTCTCCGCTTGCGGCTGCCTGCTCCAGTTGGGTGACACGAGCCAGCGGCGGGCCCGTGCGCGCCCAAGCCAGCATCGCCGCCACGGCTGCATCGCTGCCCTGAATCACCGCTTCCACGCAGCCGTCGGCGCGATTCATCACCCAGCCGCTGATGCCGAGTCGCTCGGCCTGTTGTTTCATCGACTCGCGAAACCACACGCCCTGCACGCGGCCATGAATGACCAGGCGCAGGGTCTGCGTGTTCATTTCACTTTCATGCCTGGCTGCGCGCCGCTGTCGGGCGACAGGATGAACAGCCCCGGCGCGTCGCCCGAGGCGGCCAGCACCATACCTTCGCTCATGCCGAATTTCATCTTGCGCGGCGCGAGGTTGGCGACCATCACGGTGAAGCGGCCGACCAGCGTTTCCGGCGCGTAGGCGGACTTGATGCCGGCGAATACCTGGCGGGTGCCGAGTTCACCGAGGTCGAGCGTCAGGCGCAGCAGTTTGTCGGCGCCTTCGACGTGCTCGGCATTGGCGATGCGCGCGATGCGCAGGTCGATTTTGGCGAAGTCGTCGATGCTGATCGTGTCGGAAACCGGCGCAGCGGCTGCGGGTTGGGCGGCGTGCGTCTGCGCTTCGGCGTGGCGCGCCGGTGCGGGCGTGGTGGCGGTCTCAAGATTCTGTTTGTTGGCGTCAATCATGGCTTCGATGGATTTGGGGTCGATACGGGTCATCAGATGGCTGTATTCGTTGATCGGGTGACGGATGAACAGGCTCTGCGCGTCATCCCAGCTCAGCGGGGCAATATTGAGAAAGCCTTCGACCTGTTCCGCGAGTTTGGGCAGAACCGGCTTCAGATACAGCGTCAGCAAACGGAAGCAGTTCAGCGCTACCGTGCAGACTTCATGCAGGCGATAGACCGCTTCCGGTTTCTTCGCCAGTTCCCACGGCTTTTCGTCGGCCACATACTGGTTGGCGCGGTCGGCCAGCGCCATGATTTCGCGCAGCGCGCGGCCATAGTCGCGGGACTCGTAATGCGTGGCGATCGTGTCGGCAGCGGCCTGGAAGGCGCCGATGAGTTCGAGGTTGGCGACGCCGTCGGCAAGCTTGCCGTCGAAGTTCTTGTGGATGAAACCGGCGGTGCGGCTGGCGATGTTGATGAACTTGCCGACCAGATCCGAGTTCACCCGCGCGATGAAATCGTCCAGATTGAGGTCGATGTCTTCCATCGTGCCGTTGAGCTTGGCAGCGTAGTAATAGCGCAGCCATTCGGGGTTGAGCTTCTGCGCCAGATAGCTTTCGGCGGTGATGAAGGTACCGCGCGACTTCGACATCTTCTGCCCGTTTACCGTCAGGAAGCCGTGCGCGTACACCGCCGTCGGCAGGCGGTGGCCGGAGTATTTCAGCATCGCCGGCCAGAACAGGGCGTGGAAATACAGGATGTCCTTGCCGATGAAATGCACCAGTTCGGTTTTGGAATCGGCGCCCCACCAGGCGTTGAAGTCGAGGCCGTTGTCGGCGGCGTATTTGGCGAAGCTCGCCATATAACCGACCGGCGCGTCCAGCCAGACATAGAAATACTTGCCCGGCGCACCGGGGATTTCAAAACCGAAGTAGGGTGCGTCGCGGCTGATGTCCCAGTTGTTGAGGCCGGAGGCGAACCATTCCTGCATCTTGTTGGCGGCTTCGGCCTGCAGGGCGCCCGAGGTCGTCCATTCGCGCAAAAAAGCCTCGCAGGCGCCGAGCTTGAAGAAGTGGTGCTCGGAATCCTTGTGTACCGGCGTCGCGCCCGACACCGCCGATACCGGGTTTTTCAGCTCGGTCGGGCTGTAGGTGGCGCCGCACACCTCGCAGTTGTCGCCGTACTGATCCGCCGCCCCGCACTTCGGGCATTCGCCCTTGATAAAGCGGTCCGGCAGGAACAGGTTTTTCACCGGGTCGTACAGTTGCGCGATGGTTCGGGTTTCGATCAGCCCGGCTTCCTTCAGCCGCAGATAGATGGTCGAGGCCAGTTCGCGGTTTTCAATCGAATGGGTCGAGTAGTAATGATCGAAGCCGATATTGAATCCGGCGAAATCGCGCGTGTGTTCGTCCCACACCCGGCCGATCAGGGTTTCCGGCGTGATGCCTTCCTTTTCCGCGCGCAGCATGATGGCGGTGCCGTGGGTGTCGTCGGCGCACACATAGCGGCAATCGTGGCCGCGCATCTTCTGGAAGCGCACCCAGATGTCGGTCTGGATGTATTCGACCAGATGGCCGAGGTGAATGCTGCCGTTGGCGTAGGGCAGGGCGGAGGTGACGAGGATCTGGCGAGGCATGGAAAAGCCTGGAGGCGGGAAAACCGCCATTTTACCCGAAGGGTGGGACTACCCTGCGGGCAAGAATGACGCCTAGAAACGCGAGCCGGGCTGCTGGAGAAAGGCGACTTCGTCGGGCGTGCTGGGGCGCCCAAGCAATTCGTTGCGGTGCGGAAAGCGGCCGAAACGGGCGACCACCTCGCGATGCTTGCGCGCGTAGTCGAGAAAGCCTTCGAACAAACCCTGCTCGGCCGGGTCGGCTTCCGCAGCGAGCTTTTCGTATCGAGCGACGGATGCATCCTGCATGGCCATCGACTCGGCATGTTCCAGCGGCAGGTAGGCAAACACCCGCTCGATCGGCGCGACGCGGGCATCGTCGCCGTGCTGGATCATGCCCTGCGCGAGCGCCAGCGATTGCGCGTCGTAAGCAAACGACTGGCCGTGGTTGCGGTGGACGTGGTGCGGAAACTGATCCAGCACCACGATCAGCGCCAACCGGGCGCGTGGGCTGTGCGTCCAGCTATCGAGTTCGCCCTTGCCTGCCGCGATGAGGGTTTCGGCAAAGCGCTCGACCACCAGTTGATCGTTGGCAGCCGACTTGCCGAACCACAATGTGCGTTGCCGCCCGGCAATCTCGTTCGCCGTGCCCGGTGCGCCGAACCAGAAATCGAGCACGGTCTCGGGCGTGGCGATCATGATCGCTTCAGAAAATATCGTCGGGCAGATTGTTGTGGCTGCCGTCGCAAAACGGCTTGTCGGCGGTGTGCTTGCAGTTGCACAGCCATACGGTGGCCTTTTCCTTGATGACGAACGACACCGGCTCCAGGCCGGTGCCTTCGTGCGAACCGTCACAAAATGGCTGCGTCATCGAGCGGCCGCACGAACACCACCAGTATTCACCCGGCTCGAGTTCGAGTTCGGCGGGATTGCGGTCGTACACAACGGGTTCAGACATGGTGGGCACCTATGAAAAAACGCCATTCTACAGGCAAGAAAAAAGCCCAACCGAAAACGGTTGGGCTTTGGGTAGATGGTGGAGGCGGCGGGAATCGAACCCGCGTCCGAAAGCCCTCTACAGGCAGTTCTACATACTTAGTCCGGTGTTTTTGTGCTTTAGCCTCGGTCACGCCCGCCGAACAGGCTGAACTTTGGCGAGTGGCCTTGATTTAATGTCTGCCCAAGCCACCCGGACAGCCACGATCATACTGAGATTACCCTGCTGTTAGTTGCCTAACCCAACCCGTATGCTGGCTGGTGCAGGGTCTAGCGCAATTAAGCGGCTAGAGCGTAAGTTTCGTCGTTTGCGTTTAAACGATTTTCAGTTGGATTTACGAGGTGCTCTGACCCTCGGTATGCCCTACGCTGCTTCGCGACCCCCGTCGAAGCCAGGTCGCCCCCTTGTGATGCTGCTGCAAGTGTACTGCATAGAGGACTGGCCGGATGGAAAGTTCCGGTGCGCGGAATAATTTCTGCATGCCCGGGTTAACCCATGAAGGGAAAGGGATCGTGCGTGACCGCCACCGCCACCATATAGCCGAATACCAGCAGGGCGGCGACCCAGGCGGCGATGCGCAGGCCCCGGGTTTTGCCGCGTTTGAGCGCTACGGTGCCGAGGACGATGTAGAGGATCAGCGCAAAAAACTTGGCGGTGAGCCAGCCGTGCACCAGCGGGTATTGCTGCGTCAGCACGGCCAGCCCGATGCCGCTGGCCAGCAGCAGGGTGTCGTTGATATGCGGGACGATGCGCACCCAGCGTGCCTGCAGCCGGGGCGATTCCACTATCATCCAGATGCCGCGCAGGACGAACAGCGCCAGGGTGAGGGCGATGGTGCTGAGGTGCAGGTGCTTGAGCAGGCTGGCGGCCATGCTCAGGCAATCAGGTAATCGAGGGTGTCGAGCGGGTGGTGGATGCTGCCGTGGGCCCCCCAGGTGTGCGGCTGGTCGCTGGCGTCGAGGTAACCCCAGGCGGCGACCAGCGCGGGCATGGTGGCGGCGTTGGCGGCCTGGATGTCGCGCTCGGCATCGCCCAGGTACAGGCATTGGGCGGGCGCGGCACCGCACAGTTTGGCGGCGGCGAGCATGGGCGCGGGGTGCGGCTTGGGCTCCGGGCAGGTGTCGCCGGAGACGATGCAGGTGGCGCGCTCGGCCAGGTCGAGCAGCGACATCAGCGGCTCGGTGAAGCGCGCCGGCTTGTTGGTGACCACGCCCCATTTCAGTTGGCGCGTTTCCAGCGCGTCGAGCAACTCGAGGACACCGGGGAAGGGCCGCGAATGGCGGCAGATGTTGTCGGCGTAGAGCTGGATGAATTCTTCGCGCATCGACGCAAATTTTGCGTCGTCGGGGTGCAGGTCGAAGCCGATGCCGAGCAGGCCGCGCGCGCCGTGCGAGGCTTGCGGGCGGATGATGGCGTCGTCCAGCGCGGGCAGGCCATGACGCACGCGTTGCAGATTGAGCGCGTAGCCGAGGTCGGGTGCGGTATCGACCAGGGTGCCGTCGAGGTCGAACAGCACCGCCTGGATGCCATTAATCTTCGCCACGTTAGTTTCCACTGCGCGTCGCCATCAGGTAATTGACGTCGGTATCCGCTTCCAGCTTGTAGATCCTGGTCAGCGGGTTGTAGGTCATGCCGATCAGTTCCTGCGTGTCCAGCCCGGCTTCGCGCGCCATGCGGGCGAGTTCGGCAGGCTGGATGAATTTGGCGTAGTCGTGGGTGCCGCGCGGCAGCAGCTTGAGCAGATATTCGGCGCCGACGACGGCGAACAGATAGCTCTTGGCGTTGCGGTTGAGCGTCGAGAAGAACACCCAGCCGCCGGGCTTGACCAGGCGCGCGCAGGCGGCGACGACCGAGGCCGGGTCGGGCACGTGCTCCAGCATTTCCATGCAGGTGACGACGTCGAATTCGCCCGCGTGGCGGGCGGCGAAGTCTTCGGCGGATATCAACTGGTAATCGACGGTCTTGCCCGATTCATACAAATGCATCCTGGCGACCTTGAGCGCCTTGTCCGACAGGTCGATGCCGCTGACCGTGGCGCCGGCGCCGGCCATCGCTTCGGCCAGGATGCCGCCGCCGCAGCCGACGTCGAGCACTTTTTTGCCCGCCAGCCCAGCCTGCTGGCCGATCCACTTCAGGCGCAGCGGATTGATTTCGTGCAGCGGCTTGAACTCGGAATTCGGATCCCACCAGCGGTGGGCGAGTTCGGAAAATTTGGCGATTTCAGCGGCGTCGACGTTGCTCATGAGCATCCTTATGCGGTGAGTTTGGCACGCCAGTAAGCGGCGCGGGCGGCCAGGTCATCCGGGTTGAGTGCGTTCTGGCCGATATCGACCAGACGGCGTTCACTTAGTTTCAGCTTGCCGTCAACCCACACATGGGTGACGTCCTCGCGTCCGGCAACGTAAACCAGGTGCGAGATCGGGTCAAACACCGGCTGGCTGGACAGGGCATGCAGGTCAACCGCGACCAGGTCGGCGCGTTTGCCGGGGACGATGC
Organism: Thiobacillus sp.; assembly: GCA_049588075.1. Lineage (GTDB taxonomy): Bacteria > Pseudomonadota > Gammaproteobacteria > Burkholderiales > Thiobacillaceae > Thiobacillus. Next base: position 2,298 of record JBAVFD010000202.1, on the reverse strand, counting down.
TGCCGATCTGGCTGTCGAGGTTGAGCGCGCGCGCGGCGTTCAGCGTGGCGGCTTGCAGTGCGTCGGCAGCGGGCAGCGCCGCGGCGTCGCCACTGGTGCCCTTGGCCAATAGCGCGGCCAGACGCATTTCGGCGAACAGGTCGAGGCGGTTGTTGCTGGCCGCCCCGTCGGTGCCCAGGCCGACGTTGACGCCTGCCCGGATGAGCCTGCTCACCGGTGCAATGCCGGAGGCAAGCTTGAGGTTCGAGGTGGGGCAATGCGCCACGTGGCAGCCGTGCGCGGCCAGCGATTCGATTTCGGCATCGTTGAGATGCACCGCGTGAACGCCGATAAAGTTCGGCCCCAGGAGGCCCAGCCGCGCCAGTCGTTCCAGCGGGCGCACGCCGTGCTGTTTCAGGCTGTCGGCGATTTCGTCGGTGGTTTCGTGGATGTGGGTGTGGATCGGCAGGCCGAGCTGTTCGACAAGCGTGTTGATGCGGCCGAAAGTGGCGTCCGACAGGGTGTAGGGCGCGTGCGGCGCAAAGGCAAACGACAGCAGCGGCTCGTCCTTCAGCGCATCGCGCATCGCCAGACCCTTGGCCAGATAGTCGTCGGCATCTGCCGCGTAGGCGCTGGGAAGTTCCATCACGATCATGCCCAGCGTGGCGCGCATCCCGGCCTGAATAAACGCTTCGCCCGCAGCGCCGGGGAAAAAATACATGTCGTTGCAGGTGGTGACGCCGCCCGCCAGCATTTCGGCGGCGGCGAGCAGGGTGCCGTCGCGCACGAAGGCTTCGGACAGGTGTTTTTTCTCGGCTGGCCAGATGTGCTGCTGGAGCCAGGCCATCAGGGGCAGGTCGTCGGCAAAGCCGCGCATGAGCGACATGGCGGCGTGGCAGTGCAGATTGACCAGGCCGGGGATCAGCACCTGGCCGGGCAGGGCGAGGGTGTGCGCGGCATCGTAGCGGGCATGCGCGGCAAGGGCCGGCAGGACATCGAGAATCTCGCCGTTGCGCATCACCACGGCGTGGTCGGTCAGCACGCCCTCGGGTTCGACGGGCACCAGCCATTGCGGCAGCAGAAGAAGGTCGGCGGGCGCTTTCATGTTGGCCTGCATTCTCACTGTTTGCGCGAGGAATGGCAAAGCGGGGCCGCCAGGCAAGGACGCTTGAAGGCCCGGAACATCGGGTGGTGCGGCAATTTGCCACAGGCATCAAGCGGGTTCATGGCGTTAGCATCATTGAATAAACCAAATTAAAAAAACCAGGGGGAAACATGAAACCGAAAACGACACCTGCGGCAAACTGCGCGTCCAGCCCAGCCATTCGAGGCCGGCAGTGCACCACAGCCTTGTTCCTGCTGGCAAGTCATGGCGCGGCCATGGCCAGTTGCGGCTCGGCTTTTTGCAGCATCAATACCGATTGGGACGCGCAGACCCCGTGGACTGAAAACGCCACGCAACTGGATGTGCGCATGGAGTACATCAATCAGGATCAGTTGCGCGCGGGGAGGGATAAAACCACGGCGTCCGGCGAAGTGGGCGAGCATGACGAGATCGAGACGCGCAACCGCAATGTCATCGCCAGCCTGAGCCACGCGGTCAGCTCGTCCGTGAGCCTGACGCTGAGCGTGCCTGTGGTGTCACGCGACCATTCCCATATTCATAATGGCGAGGACGGTCCCGAACTGGAAAGCTGGGACTTCACCCGTGTCGGTGACGTGAGAGCGTTGGCGTATTGGCGGCTGGACGAGGCGCAGTCCCCGCATGACACATCCTATGGCCTGGTTGGGGGAATCAAGCTGCCCACCGGTTCAACCGACGAGCGCAATGCGGCCGGCGAAGCGGCTGAACGCAGCTTGCAGCCGGGCACGGGATCCACCGACCTGATCGTCGGTGGGTTTGCCTCGGGTCGTTGGGCGCAGGCTGGCTGGTTTACGCAGGTGCGCGGCCGGCACGCAGTGACCGAGCGGCAGGATTTTGAACCGGGTGATGCGGTCAATCTGGATCTGGGGATGAGTTACCCGCTGGGTGCGGTGCAGGCGCTGGCGCAGATCAATATGCTGTGGCGCGGGCAGGATCGCGGAGCCAATGCCGAGCCTGCCGACAGTGGCGGCCCCTTCATCTACTTCTCGCCTGGGCTGCTGGTTCCGCTGGGCTACGCTGTGCAACTCTATGGGCTGGTGCAGCTCCCGTTGCTGCAGGATGTGCGGGGCACGCAGTTGACGGCGGACTGGGCGGCCACCCTGGGTTTGAGCGCACGTTTCTAGATCGGGCGATGTCGTCAGTCGCGAATTCGGGACTGGTGTGCAACGGATTAA
>JBAVFD010000201.1:0-5475 GCA_049588075.1 Thiobacillus sp. | reverse complement strand
GCCGACAGCCGCACAGCGCCGCCGCATGCCGGGCGGCTGGCCGAACTGCTGCCGCAGGTGACACTCCATACCGGCGCGTTCGACGATGCGCTGTTGCAGTCAACGGAATTGCTCGTCGTCAGCCCCGGCGTGCCGCTGGCCGATCCGGCAGTCGCCCGCGCCATCGCGGCGGGGGTCGAAGCGGTGGGGGATGTCGAGCTGTTCGCCCGCGCCATCGCAGCGCTCAACGCACAGCGCGCCCTGTCGTCCGATTCAAGTGGCCCGATGCGGCTGATCGCGATTACCGGCAGCAACGGCAAGAGCACCGTCACCGCGATGTGCGGCGATATGTGCCGCATGGCGGGACTGACCACCTGCGTGGCGGGCAACATCGGCTTGCCGGTGCTGGATGCGCTGACAGAAATCGAACAGGGGCGCGCCCCCGCGCCGCAGGTGTGGGTGCTGGAGCTTTCCAGCTTCCAGCTGGAAACGACGAGCAGCCTGAATGCCACCGCCGCGACCGTGCTCAACCTGTCGGAAGACCATATGGATCGCTATCCCGACATGGCGACGTATGCCGCAGCCAAGGCGCGCATTTTCAGCGGCGAGGGGGTGCAGGTGCTGAACCGTGACGATGCGCGGGTGATGGCCATGGCGCTGCCCGGACGGCGGGTGTCGAGCTTCGGCATGGGGCGCTGTCCGGATGACGAGCATTTCGGGCTGTGCGACGACGAGCTGTGCCTCGGTGCGGACATGCTGATGCCGCTCGATGCGCTGCCGGTGGCCGGGCTGCACAATGCCGTCAATGCGCTGGCGGCGCTGGCGCTGACCCGCGCACTGGATCTGCCGATGGAGGCGCTGCTGCGCGGGCTGGTGCATTTCAAGGGGCTGCCGCATCGGGTCGAAAAAGTCGCCGAGATCGAGGGCGTGACCTACTACGACGACTCCAAGGGCACCAACGTCGGTGCCACCGAAGCCGCGCTCTACGGCTTGGGCAATCGCCGTGCCGTGGTGATTCTGGGCGGCGACGGCAAGGGGCAGGACTTCTCCCCCCTGAAAGCGGCGGTCAAGGCCAACGCCCGCGCGGTATTGCTGATCGGTCGCGACGCGCCGCTGATCGCGGCCGCAATCGCGGGCAGCGGCATCGACACCTATCCGGCCGCCAGCCTGCAGGATGCGGTTGAACAGGCGCAGCGCCTGGCGCACGCCGGCGATGCCGTGCTGCTGTCGCCTGCCTGCGCCAGCTTCGACATGTTCCGCAACTACATTCACCGTGCCGAAATGTTCATTGCGGCGGTGAAAAAACTGGCGGCGGAAAGGACGGTGTCCTGATGCTGTACGCCGCGCGCGCCCCCAAACCCAGCGCCGAGCTCGACTTCAGCCTGCTGTGGCTGGCGCTCGGCCTGCTGGTTCTCGGCCTGGTGATGGTGTATTCGGCATCCATCGCCATCGCCGAGGCGGCCCGGTACACCGGCCACAATGGCGAGTACTACCTGCTGCGGCAGGGTGTTTTCATTGCCATGGGCATCGGGGTCGGCATCGCCGCCTTTCAGGTGCCGATGCGCGTGTGGCAGCAGGCCGCACCCTATCTCTTCCTCGCCGGTCTGCTGCTGCTGCTGCTGGTGCTGATTCCCCACATCGGTCGCGAGGTCAACGGCAGCCGCCGCTGGATTCCGCTCGGCTTCGCCAACCTGCAGCCGTCCGAGCTGATGAAGTTTCTCGCTGTGCTGTACGCCGCCGACTACACCACGCGCAAGGCGGCCTTCATGCACGACTTCAAGAAAGGCTTTCTGCCGATGGCGGGCGTGATGATGCTGGCGGGTGCCCTGCTGCTGCGCGAGCCGGATTTCGGCGCCTTCGTCGTCATCATCTCCATCGCCATGGGCATCCTGTTCCTCGGCGGGCTCAACTGGAAGGTGTTTGCCGGGCTGGTGGTAGTGCTGCTGGTCGGCTTTGTCATCCTGATCCTGACCTCGCCCTACCGCCTGCAACGTGTGCTCGGCTTCATGGACCCGTTCGCCGACCCGTATGGCAAGGGCTACCAGCTGTCGCACGCGCTGATCGCCTTCGGTCGCGGTGAGTGGCTGGGCCAGGGGCTGGGCGGCGGTATCGAAAAACTGTTCTACCTGCCGGAAGCGCATACCGACTTCCTGCTCGCCGTCATCGCTGAGGAATTCGGCTTCGTCGGCGTCGCCGTGGTGATCGGCCTGTTCGCCTGGCTCATCGTCAAAGCCTTCGTCATCGGCCATCGCGCGGCGCAGCTCGAGCGCAACTTCTGTGCACTGGTGGCGCAAGGCGTCGGCATCTGGCTGGGCGTGCAGTCGATCATCAACATGGGGGTGAACGTCGGCCTGCTGCCGACCAAGGGACTGACCCTGCCTTTCCTGTCGTTCGGCGGCAGCGGCATCCTGGCCAACTGTCTGGCGGTTGCGCTGCTGCTGCGCATCGACTGGGAGCACCGGCAGATGATGCGGGGGAAGACCTTCTGATGGCCCTGGCTAACCGCACCCTCATGGTCATGGCTGGCGGCACCGGCGGCCATGTCTATCCCGCGCTCGCGGTGGCGGACGCCCTGCGCGCGCGCGGCTGGAACGTGTTCTGGCTGGGGACGAAAAACGGCCTCGAAGCGCGGGTGGTGCCTGCCGCCGGAATCGATATGGTGTGGGTGTCGATGGCGGGCGTGCGCGGCAAGGGCCTGCTGAAAAAACTGTTGTTGCCGCTGACGCTGCTGGTCGCTTTCTGGCAAAGCCTCGTCGCCATCCTGCAGCGGCGGCCGGATGTGGTGCTTGGCATGGGCGGCTACACCGCCTTCCCCGGCGGCATGATGGCGAGCCTGCTCAACAAGCCGCTGGTGATCCACGAACAGAATTCGGTCGGCGGCCTCACCAATCGCGTGCTGGCCTGTCTCGCCGAACGCGTGCTCATTGCCTTTCCCAAGGTGTTCACCCATGCGCATGACAAGCCGATTCCGTGTCGCCGTGTGGCGACCGAATGGGTGGGCAATCCGGTGCGCGCCGACATAAGCACTGCGGCAAAAATGGAACGCAGCGGCGCGCTGCGTCTGCTGGTGGTGGGCGGCAGTCTGGGCGCGCAAGCCTTGAACGAACGGGTGCCGCAAGCGCTTGCCCTGCTGCCGGTTGAGAAGCGTCCGGTGGTGGTGCATCAATCCGGGCGCCAGCACCTCGACATCCTGCGCGCCAACTATGCCGCTGCAGGCGTCGACGCCGAGGTGCGCGACTACATCGAGGACATGGCCGCCGCCTACCAGACCTGCGACTTCGCCATCTGTCGCGCCGGCGCGATGACGGTGGCCGAGCTGGCCTGCGCCGGGGTGCCGGCGGTGCTGGTGCCCTTCCCGTTCGCGGTGGACGACCACCAGACCGGCAACGCCGAATTCCTCAGCGAAGCCGGCGCGGCCTGGTTGATCCAGCAAAAAGATTTAGCCGCTGACAAGCTGGCCGCGCTGATCGGCGGGCTGGACCGTGAAAAACTGGCGGCGATGGCGGACAAGGCCCGCGCACTGGCCAAGCCCGATGCGACCGCGCGCGTCGCCGATATTTGCGAGGCCCTGGCCCAATGAAACACGCTGTCAAACACATCCACTTCGTGGGCATCGGCGGCGTCGGCATGAGCGGTATCGCCGAGGTGTTGCTGAATCTGGGCTACGCCGTGTCCGGCTCCGATCTGGCCGACAACGCGGTGACGCAGCGGCTGGCGAGACTGGGCGCGCGCATCCATCACGACCATGCCAGTGAAAACATCGCCGATGCCGATGCGGTGGTCACCTCGACCGCGGTGCAGGAATCGAATCCGGAAGTGATCGCTGCGCGCGAGAAGAAGATCCCCATCGTGCCGCGCGCGCTGATGCTGGCCGAACTGATGCGGCTGCAGCGGGGCATCGCGATTGCGGGTACCCACGGCAAGACCACCACCACCAGCCTGGTCGCCAGCATCCTCGGCGAGGCAGGGATGGACCCGACCTACGTCATCGGCGGCAAGCTCACCGCCGCCGGCACCAATGCGCGGCTCGGCAAGGGCGATTTTCTGGTGGCCGAGGCCGATGAATCCGACGCCTCGTTTCTGTACCTGACGCCGGTGATCGCGATCGTCACCAACATCGACGCCGACCACATGGACACCTATGGCCATGATTTCGAGCGGCTGAAAACCGCCTTCGTCGATTTCTGCCAGCGGCTGCCTTTCTACGGCATGGCGGTGCTGTGCATCGACGACCCGCACGTGCGCGAAATCCTGCCGCGCATCACCAAGCCGATCACCACCTACGGCTTCGACGAAGCGGCGCAGGTGCGTGCGGTGAACGCCCGTTTCGAACGCGGCCTGATGCATTTCACCGTGCAGCGCGAAGGCATGGCCGACCTCGACATCGTGCTGAATCACCCCGGCATGCACAACGTGCTGAATGCGCTGGCAGCGATTGCGGTGGCAACCGAAGTCGGCGCCAGCGATGCCGCCATCGTCAGGGCGCTGGCCGAATTTCACGGCGTCGGGCGGCGCTTCCAGCGTTACGGCGAGCTGCCCGCCAGGGACGGCGGCCAGTATTGCCTGATCGACGACTACGGCCACCACCCGGTGGAAATGGCCGCCACGCTGGCGGCCGCGCGCGGCGCCTTCCCGGGGCGGCGGCTGGTGCTGGTATTCCAGCCGCACCGCTACTCGCGCACCCGCGACTGCTTCGAGGATTTCGTCAAAGTGCTGTCGGAAACCGATGTGCTGGTGCTGACCGAGGTCTATCCGGCGGGCGAAGCCCCCATCGTCGCGGCGGATGGTCGCGCGCTCGCCCGCGCCGTGAGGGTGGCGGGCAAGGTCGAGCCGCTGTTCGTGGAAGCCGTCGCCGAACTGCCGGCGGCGGTGCGCGACCTGGCGCAGGCAGGCGACGTCGTCGTGGTGATGGGTGCGGGCAGCATCGGCCAGGTGGCGCCGGCATTGGGAGCTGTCCATGCGGCATGACTACCGCATGAGCGAGATGGATCTGGGCGGCGGCGCCGCGCCGACGCTGCGCGGCCATTTTCTCTACAACGAGCCGATGAAGAAACATGTGACGTGGCGCGCCGGCGGCGTCGCCCAGCGGGTCTACATCCCGGCCGATCTGGAAGACCTGAGCTGGCTGGTGCGCTCGGTGCCCGCGCACGAGGATATCCACATGGTCGGGCTGGGCAGCAACCTGCTGGTGCGCGATGGCGGGGTCTCCGGCGTGGTGATCCTGCTGCACGGCGTGCTGAAAAAACTGGCGATCGAGTCCCGCACCCAGGGTATGCCGCCTGCGCCGATTGGACGGGAAACCGCGCTGGTGTATGCCCAGGCAGGGGTGGCCGCCCCCAAGCTGGCGCGCTTTGCCGCCAATCACGATCTGGTCGGCGGCGAATTCTGGGCCGGCATCCCCGGCACCGTGGGCGGCGCCATCGCGATGAACGCCGGCTGCTACGGCAGCGAAACCTGGGACAAGCTGGTGCAGGTGTTGACGCTGGACCGGCAGGG
>JBAVFD010000200.1:0-2948 GCA_049588075.1 Thiobacillus sp. | reverse complement strand
CGGCCGGGCCGCCGCCGGCGTGGCGGAAGTTTTCGCGGGTGAGTTCCCACGCCTTGATCGGCAGCGCGCGGCGTTGCAGGCCACCTTTCACGTCGTCGGAGTCGAGCGTGTGGTGGGCGTAGAGGTTGTGCGACTTGGCGCCGGTGGCGTGCACGCCCGCGCCTTTCAACTGCTTGACGATGAGGCAGGCGCGGCGACCCGACAGCGCGCTCTTCGCAGCGGCGTCGGCGGCCTTCAGGATTGCACCAGTGAAGGCCATGCGTGCGGCGAAGCCGAAGGTGGTGCTGTCCGCGTAGACCGGCGCGTCGGGGGTATCGGCGAAATCGCGCGCATCGACCAGATGCACTTCGTCGAAGCCGTGCGCGCGCCAGTAGGCGGCCATGCGGCCGTTGTCCCACAAGGACACCATGCTGTGGTGCTCCTGCGAGTAGCCGTTCCACACCAGCACCGGCAGGTAGTTGGTGACGTCGGGGTAAGCCGTGGCGAAGTGCTGGAACGCGCTCATGATGTAGGGCTCGCCGAGGCCGCCGTCGCCGATGGTGACGGGGAACAGCTTGTCGCGGTGCAGGTAGGCGCCTGCCATGGCGAAATGCTGGCCCTGGCCGAGCGGGCCGGCGGGGGCCAGCAGGCCGGGGATCGCGCCGGAGAGGTGGCCGAGCAGGCCGTGGCGCTCGCGGAAGCGCGTGCGCATCTCGGCCACGGTGTGGATGCCCATGTCCTGCAGCGAGGTGTCGAGGAACATCGCCGAATAGAAGCCGGGCGCGTGGTGGCCGACCTCGGTCACCATGTTGCGGTGGCCCAGCAGGTGCAGCGCGGCGACGGCGTCGGCGCTGGAGGCGAAACCGCCGGGGTGGCCGGAGGACTTGCTGCCGGTGACCTGCAGGGTCAGGTAGCGCAGCGCGTCGGCGGCCAGCAGCGTCTGGTAGATCGCCGCTTCGCTGGTCGCGTCGGGCAGTGCCGGCTGGTTCGGCCCCAGCAGCGGCGCCGCGCCGAGGCGGTCGATTTCCGGGTAGCTGTCGGCGAAATACTGGATGCCTTCGCAGAAGGCGGGGAAGGTTTCGGCGGGCGACTGCAGCACTGCGCTCATGGCTAATCCTTTCACGATATGAAAATGTCTCACATGATGCGAAACAATGAGCGTATTGAAGCAGAAAGCTCCAGACTTTTCACAATGCGTGATAAATTTTCACCTTATGAAAAATTCAATCTCCTCCATTCAGGTTCTTGACCGCGCCATGGCGCTGGTCGGCATTCTCTCCCGCGCCCCGGGCCCGCTCAGCCTCACCCGCCTGGCCGAGCAGGCCAGCCTGCATACCGCCAGCGCGCATCGCATCCTCGGCGCGCTGATGGCGCACGGCCTGGTCGAGAAAACCGGCGCCGGCGAATACGATCTGGGCGTGCGCTGGCTGGAAGTGGGCAATCGTCTGCGCTCACGGCTGAATATCCGCCAGGTTGCCATGCCCTATATGCAGCAACTTGCCGAGATGACAGGTGAAACGGTCAATCTCATCGTGCGGCGCGGCGACGAGGCCGTCTATGTCGAGCGCGTGTCGGGCGGACAGACGATGATCCAGGTGGTGCAGGTGGTGGGGGCACATGCACCGCTGCACGTCACTGCGGTCGGCAAGATCTTTCTCGCCGAAGACAGCGCCAGTGGCGTGATGGGCTACGCCGAGCGCACCGGTCTGCCGGCTTACACTGCCAACACCCTGACCACCCTGGACAGCCTGAACGCCGAACTGAATAGCATCCGCCAGACCCAATTGGCCCATGACCGCGAGGAAGCCGAGTTGGGGGTGGCGTGCATCGGCGCGCCCATCCGCGACGCTGAAGGCAAACTGGTCGCGGGCCTGTCGATTTCTGCGCCAGCCGACCGCCACAAGCCGGGCTGGGCCGAGGCACTAAAAAGAGCCGCCGCACAGACCGGCACCGCACTGGGCTATCTGGCTGATGCCTGAAAACGGCACGCATCCAGGCATGGCGGGAACAACATCCTGTGTTTCGCAGCTGCGGTTAACTATTGCTTTTCGTATGGACGTTCGTCCCCACCACAAAGCGTCAGCAGCCCATCCGCCTCGTGTCCGGAAGGCAGAGGCGCCGCGGTGTCGACCAGCCATGCAGCCAGATCCTCCAGCACCACCTTGGCCTCGAGGTCGCGGGTAAGCATGTGGTAACCGTTGGGATAGATGGCGACCCGGGCCGAGGAAGTCAGGGTGAATAACATCCGACAGGTGGGACGACGCGGGATGACCTCGTCATGCTCGCCATAGAGGACCAGGGCGGGCACCGACAGTTTGGGCGCGTCGGTGAGCGCCCGGTCCATCAGGTTGGCCATGCCCCATAACGCGTCCACCCGGGCATCCTTGAGAATCAGGGTGTCCTCGCTCATCGCGCGCAGCATTGCCTTGTTGTCGGAGGGGGTGATGCCCAGCCCGCTGCCGGTGAGCCGCAATCCCGGGAGGCTGTGCGCAAGCAGCCACAGCGCGCCGCGCTGCAGTGGATTCATGGCCACCCGGCCCCACACCGCCGCGGCCACCAGCACCGCCCCGTCGGTCATGCCCGGCGTTTCGGCGAGGACGCTCATGGCCACCGCCCCCCCCATGCTCTCCCCCAGCAGGTAGAGCGGGCGGCCGGGGTAGCGCTGGCGCAGCAGTGCTGCCACCATCCTGGCATCGTCCACCAGGATTTCGGAGCCGGGCCATATGCCGCGTTGGGCAGTGGCGCCGAAGCCGCGCTGGTCGTAGGCATAGGTGGCGATGCCCCTGGCGGCGAGGAAGGGCCCCACCTCGGCGAAGGCCTTCCTGTAGTCGTTGAAACCATGAAGGGCAAGGACGACTGCGCGTGGCTCACCTTGCGGCAGCCAGGCGCTCAGGGGCAGCGCTGCGCCGTCGACGGCGATCACGCGGTCGGCCTCCAGGCGCGGAACAACCAGACACTCCCCGCACAAC